>JAURQC010000130.1 GCA_030836325.1 Candidatus Nanopelagicales bacterium | reverse complement strand
TGCTGTACCTCGTAGTCCGTACGACCGGTGCCGGTTGGGACGCGATCATCGAATCCCTGTGGCGGCAACGCACGCTGGACACTACTTTGACCAGCCTTGCGTTGATCGTTTTGGTGATCATCGGCTGTCTGATGCTCGCGGTTCCGTCGGCGTGGTTGTTAGCACGCACGAACATTCCCGGACGCGCCTTCTTCCTAGTAACAGCGGCACTGCCTCTTGCTGTCCCTTCCTATGTCATGGCCTACGCGTGGATCGCTGAGTTCCCCGGTATGTCGGGGCTGTGGGCCGCAGCACTGGTCATGTCTCTTGCGACCTATCCGTACGTCGCGATTCCGCTCACCGCTGCGCTGCGATCCATCGATGCAGGACACGAAGAAGCAGCACGCTCACTGGGCCTGGGGCCGGCGGCGGTCGCCCGCCGGGTGACCGTTCCTCTCGCATGGCCCGCAGCTGCTGCAGGACTTCTCTTGGCAGCGCTATACACACTCAGTGAGTTCGGCACGGTCGCGATCTTCCGCGTAGACGCCTTCACTCGCGTTATCTACACGGCATATCGGGCGTCTTTCGATCGAACAACTGCCGCCGTTCTTGCGCTACTACTGGTAATCCTGGCACTGGTTTTGGTGTTGATTGAGGCGCGCGCCCGCGGTAAGGCCCAGCGGTGGCGCATCGGTTCGGGGGTCGCGCGACCAGCACCGCGCCATCGACTCAGCACCGCCGGGACGGTGGCTGGGCTGGCCTGGCTTGGGGGCGTAGGGATGCTCGCACTCGGTGTTCCGGCGTGGTCGTTGACGCAACGGCTGCTGGAAAGCCAACGCACGAGTATCGATGTCGGTGAACTGTTGGGAGCCCTGGCGGGATCGGTTTCATCGTCTGTACTCGGTGCTGCACTCGCGCTCGTCCTGGCGCTTCCCATCGCGGTGCTTGCTGCGCGCTACACGTCGCGTTTGGTGAAGAGCATTGAAGGCGCTGCGTTCCTGGGCCACGCACTGCCCGGCGTGGTGGTGGGTCTTTCTCTGGTGTTTCTGACGCTGGCTGTTTTGCCAGCGGCCTACCAAACCCTGGCCGTTCTCGCTTTCGCCTACGCAGTGCTGTTCCTGCCGAAGGCGATCGGCGCGAGCAGATCGGCGATCGCTGGTGTGCCCCCGGCTTTGGAATCGACGGCCCGGAGTCTGGGCCGTGGACCGATCCGCGCGTGGTTTACGGTCACTGGACGCCTGGCCTGGCCCGGCATTGCGGCGGGAACGTTGCTAGTAGTTCTGACCGCGATGAAGGAACTCCCTGCGACGCTCATGTTGCGACCCACCGGCTTTAACACCTTGGCGACGGAGTTGTGGTCAAGGACCGAAATCCAGGCATTCGGCTCGGCTGCCCCGTACGCGCTAGCCATGATTTTGCTGGCTTCTGTTCCGGCGTGGTTGATGGGTCGCTGGCTGGCGCGCGCACCCGAAAGCAGTGACTGGGACGCGCCCGAGGACGATGAGCCGGTGCGCGCAGATGAGGTGTCCTTCGTCGGGGGTGTTCGATGACATCCCAAGCCGCACTGTCTGTTGAGGAACTCATCGTCGGATACGGCGGCGCACCCGTTGTCAATGGTGTCAGCCTCGATGTTGCATCGAACGAGTTCCTCGCCATCTTGGGTGCCAGTGGATCCGGCAAGACCACGTTGTTACGAGCTATCGCCGGCTATCTGCGACCGGAGCAAGGTTCGATCTCCATCGGTGGAATCGTCGTGTCAGACTCGCGCTCGCGAACGTGGCTACCACCAGAAAAGCGACGCGTGGGAATCGTTCCGCAAGAAGGTGCACTGTTCCCGCACCTCGACGTCGCTGGCAACATCGCATTCGGTCTACGTGACCGCAAGCAGGCCAAGGCTCGGGTTGCGGAAATGCTGGAAATGGTCGACCTCGCCGGTCTTGAGAGTGCACGGCCGCACGAGCTCTCTGGTGGTCAGCAACAGCGCGTTGCGCTTGCCCGCGCTCTGGCTCCTGCGCCGTCCCTGCTACTGCTCGATGAGCCTTTCTCATCCCTTGATGCCGCGCTGCGTGCGGATGTGCGCAGTGAAGTTCGTGCTCTGCTTGCCGACATCGGAACGGCAACAATCTTGGTTACTCACGATCAGGAAGAGGCGCTCTCGCTTGCCGACCGCGTCGCGGTGATGTCCGATGGCCGGATCCAACAGGTAGCCGAACCGTGGATGATCTACGAGCAGCCGGCCACATTGGATATTGCTCGATTCGTTGGTGATCTCGTCGAACTCGATGTCGTCGCATCGCACGAGGGCACTGCACAAACGTCTTTGGGCGCAGTGCCTGTGGTGGCGAGCGTTCACGGCGACGGTGATGTTGCGGCGGGCACTGTGGTGCTTCGACCGGAGCAGTTGGTCCTAGTCGCTGAGCGTCCGGTTGGTGATGCTGGGGATGCGGGCGTTCTTGGTGAAGTCGAATCGGTCAGTTACCACGGACACGACAGTCTCACTCGGGTGAAACTCCACGACGGAACGGTCGTGGCGGTCCGTAGTCCAGGTGGCTCTGGGTTGCGTATCGGGGATCCGGTTCGCGTTCTCGTCACCGGGGCAGGTCGGCTTTACCGTCAGTAGGGCCCGTCCCGTAGTCTGAGAGCGTGCCGCGCGGCGATGGGCAACTGACCCACGAACTCCTCCCCGGGGAGAGGGGTCCACAAGACGCCTGCGGTGTCTTCGGAGTGTGGGCTCCGGGCGAAGAAGTAGCCAAACTCACCTACTTCGGTCTATACGCACTTCAGCATCGTGGTCAAGAATCCGCGGGCATCGCTGTCAGCGACGGCTCGCACATCGTTGTCTACAAGGACATGGGTCTTGTTTCCCAGGTATTTACCGAGGCGAGTCTGGAGTCATTGCACGGACACGTTGCCATCGGACATGCGCGCTACTCGACCACCGGTTCGAGTGTGTGGGAGAACGCTCAGCCCACTTTCCGCCCCACCGCCACGGGAAACCTTGCCCTCGGACACAACGGGAATCTGACCAACACGGCTGACCTCTCGGAGAGATTGGCCGCCTTGGCGACCACATCCGGAGAATTGCCGATCAACGCCGGACTGCACGCGACCACCGATACCGAGGTCATCTCCGGCCTGCTTGCCGCGCATCCGGACCTACCCCTGGAGCAGGCAGCGCTGGAGGAACTACCCAACCTGAGGGGCGCCTTCTCCCTTGTTTTCATGGACGACGACGCCCTCTACGCCGCGCGCGATCCGCAGGGGATCCGACCCCTCGTCCTCGGTCGACTTGAGCGCGGCTGGGTTATTGCCAGCGAGACTGCTGCGCTGGACATCGTGGGTGCGTCCGTCGTCCGGGAAGTCGAACCAGGTGAATTGGTCGTCATTGATGCCAATGGTCTTCGGTCACATCGTTTTGCCGAGGCTGACCCCAAAGGATGTCTGTTCGAGTATGTCTACCTCGCGCGCCCTGACACCACCATTTCCGGACGCAGCGTTCAGGCAACCCGCGTTGAGATTGGTCGAAAGTTAGCCCAGGAGTATCCGGTGGAAGCCGACCTCGTGATTCCGGTTCCGGAGTCCGGCAGGTATGCGGCAATCGGCTACGCGCAAGAGTCAGGCATTCCCTTCGCCGAGGGTCTGGTGAAGAACGCGTACGTCGGGCGCACATTCATTCAGCCATCTCAGACAATCAGGCAACTCGGCATCCGCTTGAAGTTGAATCCACTCAAAGAAGTCATCGCAGGGCAGCGGCTGGTGGTCGTGGATGATTCGATCGTTCGGGGAAATACACAGCGTGCTCTCGTTCGTATGTTGCGCGAGGCAGGTGCGTCAGAAGTTCATGTTCGCATTTCCAGCCCTCCTGTGAAGTGGCCGTGTTTCTACGGAATCGACTTCGCGAGTCGGGCTGAGTTGATTGCTAACGGCTTGTCCGTGGATGAGATTTGTGCATCGATCGGTGCTGATTCATTAGCGTTCGTCACGCTCGATGCCCTCGTAGATGCGACCCACCAGGAAAAGAAAAATCTGTGCCGCGCGTGTTTTGACGGTGTGTACCCCGTAGAACTCCCGCAAGAGGATCGAATCGGGAAGTCCGTGCTCGAGGGCATTGCGCGACGAGTCGAGCACTCCGCTGGCGGCGGCGCGAGTGATGCCTTGAATCGAGTCTGAATGGCAGGGGCGAGTTACGCGGACTCCGGCGTCGATGTGGAGGCGGGTGAGAAAGCCGTCGAATTGATGCGGGCATCGGTGGCTCGAACGCAACGCCCCGAAGTGCTGGCGGGTCTTGGTGGTTTTGCCGGACTGTTTGATATCTCCCGCTACCAACACATGAAGCAACCTCTGCTGGCTACAAGCACCGATGGAGTAGGAACCAAGATTGCCGTCGCTCGAGCGATGGATGTCCACGACACGGTGGGAATCGATCTTGTCGCCATGGTGGTTGACGACCTCGTGGTATGCGGCGCCGAACCACTGTTCCTCACCGACTACATCGCTACCGGATCAGTGGACCCCACTCGGATGGCGGCCATCGTGTCGGGCATTTCCGAAGGGTGTGTGCAGGCGGGCTGCGCACTCGTCGGTGGCGAGACGGCCGAACACCCAGGTCTCATGGCGCCTGATGAATACGACCTCGCGGCCGCGGGCACCGGGATCGTTGACGCCGATCACCTACTTGGTCCCGATCGTGTTCGCGCCGGAGACGTACTCGTTGCCATGCGTTCGAGCGGTCTTCACTCCAACGGGTTTTCCCTGGCTCGGCATGTGCTCATGCCGGATGCGGCCGCGCTCGGGCGGATGCTGCCGGAGGTGGGTCGTTCGGTTGGAGAAGAGTTGCTCGAGCCGACTCGGATCTACACCCGAGACTGCCTCGCCTTGGCCGAGACTCTCGATGTCCATGCGTTCTCGCACGTCACCGGTGGCGGCATTGCGGCAAATATCGCCAGGGTGCTTCCAGCTGAGCTCGCTGCGGATGTGGATCGGAACACCTGGATTCCGCAGCCGATCTTCACGGTGATCGCAGATCGCGGAAGCGTCGAGCAGTTGGAGATGGAGCGCACCTTCAACATGGGTCTGGGAATGGTGGCGGTCGTTAACGGACAGTCAGCAGATCAGGCCGTGGACCTGCTCACCAAGCGCGGAGTAGATGCCTGGGTGTGTGGGGTTGTGCGCGATCGTGAAGCGGGAGAACAGGGGGATGCCGCCGCGAAGGGCGGCAGTGGCGGTGCGGTGCGGGTGATCGGGGAATATCGAACAGGCGGTAGCGCCTAGTCCTGATCCTCGTCCTCGATGTACTTGGCGTACGGGTCGTCCGCGTCGTCCGCGTCGTCAGAGTACGGATCGGTCGCGTACGGATCCTCGTCGGTGTCGTCGCTGGAGGTGTCGACGGACTCGCTCCCGCCGGTTAACTCGGCTTGGAGCCGCTCAAGATCGGTCTGCGGACCGCCGTACTTCAGCGCACGAGCGACCTTGGTCTGCTTAGCCTTAGCTCGGCCGCGCCCCATGGCTCGACCCCCTCATCCGGTCTCCCGGCTCTCGATGGACGTTGTCACGCTGGGCCGCCCGGGGCCGTGATCCCGGGACCACAACGAGCGCCTAGGTTACCCCGCCCGGGTCCCGGTCCGCATCAGCGGCCCCCTCAACCCCGGGCCGCGTCGATTCTGGCCTCGGCTTCCCGCTCCGCCGCCTGAACGGGGGTCAGGCCCTCCTCCTTGGCCCTGCGCAGCACGCTGCGGGTGGTGCCGAAGACGTCCTCCACCTTGGCCCGCGCCCGGTCAAGGTCGGCTCCGACGAGTTCTTCGGCCACCTGGATGACCCCACCGCAATTGACACAGAAGTCGGGCGTGTAGACGATTCCTGCCTGGTCGAGGAGGTCACCCACCTCGGGTGTGGCAAGTTGGTTGTTGGCGCCCCCGGAGACGAGGCGGACCCCACTGCTGGTCAGGATCTGTACGAGGGATTCGGTGACTGCGCCCCCCAGGGCATTGGGGGACAGCACGTCGATCTGGCGGGCCAGGAGATCCTCCAGGGAATCGACCCAGGCGATCTGTCCGGGGTACTCACCCTCCAATGCCTGACGAGCAGCACTTGATGGGTCCAATGCGGCCACCCGAGCACCGTCGTCCAGCAGATGGCGGATAAGCCGACCCCCAACTTTCCCGGCGCCGATGACACCCACGCTGACCCCATTGAGATCCGAGCTGCCGAGGGCGGCCTCGGCACCGGCTCGCATCCCTGCGTGGACGCCCACCGCCGTGAGGATCCCCGAATCACCAACACCACCGTGCTCGGGTGAACGTCCTGTGGTCCATCGACATGTTTCACCGATCGTGTCCATGTCCTGCACACGCATTCCAACGTCGCCGGCAGTGACGTAGCGACCGTCGAGTGAAGATACGAGTCGCCCGAATGCATGCAACAACGCTGCCGGTTTGTTGTTTGGATCGTGCAGGATGACGGCCTTGCCACCGCCATGCGGTAAGCCAGCGAGAGCGTTCTTGTAAGTCATCGCTCGTGACAAACGCAATGCGTCGGCATACGAGGCGGCAGCTGCTCCTTCCGGTGCATCGCTGTACGTCGACATACGAACACCACCGAGCGATGGCCCGAGGACTGTCGAATGAATAGCGATGACTGCACGCATCCCTGTTGACTCATCCTGAGCGACGACTGCCTCTTCGTGTCCGTCGAAACCCAGCCACGGGTCGGGAAGCATGCTGGAAGTGGTGGTCATTGGTCGAGCCTAGACGAGGGGAATGTAATTGTTTCACCCTTGATCTTGGAGGAAATACCCTCGTAGAGCGTCGTGTTACTAAGAATTTCGCTTGCCTAGGCGCGCTTCGGGTGGAAAGGTACGCATGGTTGTTGGGCGTCATGATTCTGTGCCTGACACACGGCACACCGTTGGGAGGCGCAGTGTCTGGACGCGATCCGGATCCGGAGCAACTCTTGACCCCCTCGGAGGTTGCCGCGCTCTTTCGTGTTGATCCGAAGACTGTCACTCGTTGGGCAAAGGCAGGCAAGTTGACGAGTATCCGCACGTTGGGCGGCCATCGTCGTTACCGCGCTAGTGAAGTGCACGCACTTCTCGATGCGCAGTCACCGTCGGCCAATGTTCCGACGAACCCTTCTGTCCCGCCGTACACCGCGCCACCCGGAGGATTCCCTCCGCGCTAACACGCCACTATCGTGAAGCGTATGAATGAACCGGAGCTTCGTGCTGGCGACGAAGATCGTGACAAGACCATCGCGCGTCTTCGTGAGGCCTACGCTGAGGGGCGTTTGGAGCCCAATGAGTTCAATGATCGACTCGACCAAGCACACGCGGCCAAGACTTTTGCTGACCTGTCGATACTCACTGCAGATCTACCCCACGACCCACCTCGAGACTCCACTCATCTGGTCCAGGCTGCCAAGGAGCGGCGGGAGCTGCGTTCTGCGTGGGCCGCATGGCTAGGCGTGGGTGTCTTGGTGAACATCATCTGGTTCGCCACCTGGATGGGGAATGGTCCTACCCCCTACTACTGGCCGATCTGGGTCATGGGCCCGTGGGGTGGCGGCATGTTGATCTGGACCCTCACCGCACGAATGGGACGTCCCGAGGATGGCTGAGCCGCTCTACCGGGGAATCGTCGAAGGTTTCAAGGGCATCTTTTCTCTGCTCGGCATGAAACTTGACATCGTCGGGGAGGAGAACATTCCGCTTCAGGGCGGCGCCATCATCGCTTTGAACCACACCAGTTATCTGGACTTCGCTCTTGGTGGTGTTCCGGCAGATAGAAGGGGCCGTCGTTATGTGCGGTTCATGGCCAAGGATTCGGTATTCCGGCATCCGGTAGCAGGGCCCCTGATGCGGGGGATGAAGCACATTCCGGTCGACCGACACGATGGGTCCGCTGCACTCGACGCCGCAATATCTGCTGCTCGTTCGGGTGAATTGATCGGTGTGTTTCCGGAAGCGACGATGAGTCGGTCGCTGGAAGTCAAGGAGTTGAAAAACGGCGCGGTGCGGATGGCTCGGGAGGCCGATGTCCCCTTGATTCCCATGATCGTTTTCGGGGGACAGCGGGTGTTGTCTTATGACGTTCGTGATTTCACGCGAGGCCGTCCAATCTGCATGACTGTCGGGGCTCCCATTCCACAAGATGACCAAAAAGATGCGGACTCCGCAACCCTCGAGCTACGAGCAGAACTCAGTGCATTGCTCGATGAGACGTTGTCGCGTTACCCCGACAAGCCCGCCGGTGCGCCGTGGATTCCACAACGCCACGGTGGATCTGCTCCAACATTGGAAGAAGCGGCCATCATTGAGGAGCAACGACGAGCCGAGAAACAAACGCGTCGAACATAATTAGCTGCTACCAACTCTTGCTGCTGATGGGAACGTTGCGTTCCGACAAGAGCTCCACGGTCCCTTTCGAATTCTTGAGTAGTGGTTGGTCACGACCCCAATACTGCGTACCGCGTGTGGGTGTCCCCTTGCCGATGTACACGGTCAGTTCCTTGCCCGGAGCGATCCGGGAATCAACGAGAAACGGGTACGTTGCGCTTCGATAGGACAAGTAGTAGCCGTCGAGATTGATCACCGTGTCAGACACGTTCTTGATGACGATGTATTCCTGGTTCGCAGCCTTGGCCGGGTTCTTCGCGGTTGCCACCGGGTTCACTGTCGTGATGCGCAAGTCGCCTTGGGCTGGATCGGTGCAGTCGATTGTGCACGGCCAGTCGAACCAGGCTCGTACGGCCGTGGATGGATCGAGGAGATACACACCATCGCCGAGGAGTCGATCCGTCGTGGTGTTGGCGAGGATGGCGGTCGGCGAACCGACGTAGAGGTCTCGTGGTGTGGGACTTCCTGGGACCCCCTGACCAACGTGGACGACTCGGTAATCGTCGGGTGCGAGTACCGACCCGTTGGGGAAGGTGAACCATGACGTCAGGCTCGAGTCGCGGAGGATCCAATTACTGATGTCTACCGGCCCTGCTCCGGTGTTGCGGACGATCACGTACTCGCCGTTCGGGTTGGCGTTGTCGTTGCGGCCGGCGTTCCAGTGGGCGGTGACGGAGAGGGAAGCGTCCGGTTGTTCCACAGCACCGCAGAAGTTGGGATTCCAGATACCCCGACCGTCTTGACGTGCTTGGTCGACGAGCACCTTGTACGAATATGACAGTGCTGCCTCGTTCGCCACGGTGAACCACATGGCAAGGCCGGATTGAGCGAGTATGGCCTGGACGTCCAGGTCGTATGCGCCTGTCGCCGGATTCCATGCGAAGGCGTACCGCTGCGGCCGATTATCTAGGCCGATGGAGTCCTTGCTGAGGGAGCGCAGTTGGACGGGGGTTCCGGAGGGAAGGAGAGAAGCGAGAAGATCCGATGCAGCCTTCGCACCACATTGGTCTTCGTCACGGTTCTTGCCGTAAAAGCCTCGAACCTCAGGAGTGTTGATTCCTAGGAGTCGAACGGTTGTGTATTCGGACGCTCCGTTTTCGATGAAGCGGAAGGTGTCGCCGTCGGCAACGACGTCGACGACTCCGGTTTCTTGGATCGGGATCTGCGTGTAGTCGACGGCCGTGTAGTCCGGGAAGGGGAAGGGCGCCTTCGGCGCAGCGGACGCAGCCTCGGCCCCGACGAGAATAAAGATCAGGGCAAGCAGGAACGCACTTCCCTTGGAGATGTGGGCTGACGCACGCATTACCCATTCATGGTAACTCCGATCGACTGCTGGAGCTCACTTGATCGGCATCGAAGGCCCACAGGTGCGATGAATGTGTGACACCCTGAGGCTATGGAGGATGAGACTAAGGACAAGCTCAAGAAGGGCGCTAAGGCGACAGCCCACGGACTAGGAGATGTGGCTGAGGTCGCCGGTCACATCATCGGAGGAACCATCAAGGGTGCTGCCGACGGCATCGAGGAAGTGGCCGCTCATCACAAGAAAAGCCAGGACGACGACGAAAACTAGGTGTTCCGCTCGCGGAGCTTCTTCACGCCGACGATGATCACCGCGACTGACACACCGAGGATCAACGCTTCGATGAATCCCGCTTGGCCGCTGGTCAGGGCGAAGATGATGATGAGGATGCCAAGGATCCCGGTGCCGATGTAGGCCCAGGGTGTCCAGGTTGGCTCATCGCGCTCGTCGTTGTCCATGTCGGACAGCGTACGAGAGAACCCCAAATTCGTCTCCTGACAGAATTGTGTCGTGACCGGAGCCTTCTCGACCGCGACGATCGTCGTTGGCCTGCTTCTTGCCCTCTGGGCGCTCGTCTATCTGCTCATCAAGCGCCCCGCGGATCGATTCCTTCAAGCGGGAACTCTTCTCTTGACGGCGATGTTCGTCGTCCTGGCCATCGGCGGCATCGTGCAGATGTTTGGAACCGACCGAGAATTTGCCCGCGCGGAGTTCGTCGGCTACCTGCTTTTGTCACCATTCATCCCGCTCGGCGGTTGGTGGTGGGCGAAAAATGATGAGAGTCGATGGGGATCAGGAGTGATCCTGGTTGTCGGTCTAGTAATGCCGGTGCTTGTTGTGCGCATTCAGCAGGTGTGGGCCGGTGTCTGAATCACCCGCGATCAATCAAGGCTTCGGCCGAGTCCTGGTCGTGCTGTACGCGATCTTCGCCATTGGAGCAACGTCGCGATCTGCACTGCAGCTCGTGGTGCGCTTCGATGAAGCGCCGGTTGCGTACCTGCTCTCTGCGTTTGCCGCGATCGTCTATGTAGTCGCCACTGTGGCACTTGCTCGCGGAAATCGGACCACCAGTCGCGTTGCCTTCATCGCGATCGCGATTGAGATGGCGGGAGTCCTAATCGTCGGAACGATCAGCCTGATCCTTCCCGAGTACTTCCCACGCGCCTCGGTGTGGTCCACCTATGGCAGTGGCTACCTGTTCATCCCTCTGGTCCTGCCGTTCGTCGGCCTGTGGTGGCTGCGCAAGGTCGCTAGAGCAGAACCGAACCGGTGATCACGGTGGTTGATTCGCCACCGATCCAGATATCGGAATCGATCCGTTCTACGAAGACGCGCCCGTCACGACCGATGCTCCGACCCTGGGACGCCGTGTAGGTGTCGGGAGCTCGACCTGATCCGATCAGCCACTGTGCAAGAGCGGCGTTAAGCGATCCGGTGACCGGGTCCTCGGTTAGGCCGTTGTTGCCTGGGAAAAAGGCTCGAACTTCAAAATCCGCTCCGTCCGTGCTCGGCGCGACGACGCCGACGTCAAGTCCCGCCAGTAAGTGTCCGTCTGGCGCTATAGCTCTCAAGGTGTCGACGGAGTCGACAAGAATTCCCTGCCACCCTGGTCCGTTGTCACACCACTGGTGATCGGCAACCTGTGATTTGTCCAGGCCCAGGCCGTGGACCAGGACGTCGAGTTCGGAATCTGTAAGTGGCCCGGAGCGGCGAAGCGGTGGAGCGGCGAAGGACAAACGCGATCCCGTGCCTCTACGGATCCGTACTAGACCGACCCCGCATTCCTGAACGATCACTTCGGACTTCGGTTGCCCGCCGGACTCCAGCCACGCATGACACGTACCGAGAGTTGGGTGACCGGCGAAAGGCAGTTCCCGACCGGGGCAGAAGATCCGCACGGCATAGTCAGCGGTTGGGTTACTAGCAGGCGTGACGAACGTTGCCTCCGAGAGGTTGGTCCAGTCCGTGAATGCCTGCATCTGTTCGTTCCTCAGCCTCGCTCCATCGAGAACTACAGCCACCGGGTTACCAAGAGTTGGCTCGGAAGTGAAGACGTCAACCTGCGCGAATCCGCGGACGCTAGACATGAGCGAACGATAGTCAAGGGGCGCTGAGGCAGACCAATTCCGAGAACTCGTCCTTGACCTGAAGGACGGTCTCGTTGTCGTTCCGGGTGCATCGAATCATGAACGAGCTAAGGTCCCGAAATTCGCGAAAAACACAGCTTTGGTCGCCGTCGTGGTTGTCGGTGGCACCGGTGAATTCGCGAGTGTCCGGAGGACCACGCTCCGCGGATTATTCGTCAACGCTGTTGGCGAGGTCCGCTGGGTCTGGTGGCATTGCGTCAGCGCCTATTCCACCGTTGACGTTGTCGAAGCCATCCGCTCCATCAAGGTCATCGTCGCCGGAGCCGCCGTTGAGAGTGTCGTTACCGTCACCGCCATTGAGGTCATCGTCGCCCTTGCCACCGTAGGCGGAGTCGTTCCCGTCTCCGCCCTCGAAGGTGTCGTCTCCGGCATTACCAACAAATGTATCGTCCCCGGCGCCACCGTAGGCGGTGACATCGGCGTCGCTCAGCACCACGATGGTGTCGTCTCCGCCCTTGGCTTTTACGGTGGTGGGTTGGTCTCCCGTAACGCAAATGACGTCGTCGTTTTGCGTTCCTTCTACTACGGAAGCGTCTGATGTCTGGGTGCATGGCCGCTCTTTTGCTTCAGAACGCGATACCCCCGAACCAGCATCGAGAATGCGACTGGCCCCATCGAAGGTCGCCGTGACTCGTGTGACGTTGAAGTCATCGAACTCGACATTGAGCGACATAGACGATGACGTGCACCTATCTCGTGACCACTCTCTAGTGAAGTGCGAGACGGTGAATTGACATTCGACATCGGTCACGGAGTTGTCGAAGCCAATCCGCTGACCGCGAAACGTAATTCCATAGGCGTCCGCATGGTTCTCGGTCGAGCACACGGGTACCGGAGAGGTTTCAAAGGTGGTGCCAGTTGCATTTCTTTGACCTGCAAGGTTGGTCGGATCCATGAAGACGCGTTGGCTTCGACAGTCTCCTAGGTCTACCGCCGAGGAATCGAATGCGTTTGCAGTCACGGTGAGGTCGTACATCCAGCCGCCCGACCCCATAGTGATCGCAAACTGCCCCGACTGATCGGCCTTCACTGGTGTCGTGACGAGTATGAGCGTAAACAGACTAGAAACACTCACGAAAGTAAGAATTGTGCGCAGACGTCGACTCTGACGGAACATCCCGAAACTGTACGTGATCTTCGTCCGTTGCAAGAGCACCACCGGCAGCCCGGTTATCAGCCCTGAACCGCATCCCCAGTCGCTCGGTTTGGTGGCCCAGGGCGGGGTCGAACCGCCGACCTTCCGATTTTCAGACGGTCCGATCCCTCCCCGCACGAGGAGAAACGAGCGCGCATAACGACATCACGCCCCTAGGACGCGGCCGTAGCGACTCTCCGCGAGGAGTGCGAGGGTTTAGCTACCCCACTTGTCCAACGAAGGTGTCACATCCAAGGCGAGTCAGCGACGCTGCGCACATTCGCAGATCTTGAATCACCTCTAGCCAATGAGGACAATCGTCCCGTCCGGTCGCGCTTCTACTTCGCGGGTACACACGGGTCCGCCGAGTCCATCGTTGGGCCACCACGCCCACGACTTGCTCCACCCGCCGATGGGAAAGCCTGGCAGGTGGCCGACGTAAGTCGGCACGTCGGAGCAGTCTCCGGAAAGTGGAGTACCAACCTGCTGGAGGTAATCGTGTGCCTCAGGCGGTTCCACAGGCTCGGAGACAACGGAGATGGAAAGGGAGCATCCGAATGATAGGCTGGGGTCCAGTTGATAGTTTCCGAGAGTAGACAACGTCACTCGGCCTCTGCTGCTGGTGCTCATGGCGATAGACAGTGGGCCGGTTGGCCCGTCCAAGACGAAAGTACCGCGACTTGCCTGCGCGGGATTCGACCATGTCAGTGTGAGCGAATCGCCTGGATTCATCCGCACTGAGGATGCAGATGAGGTGCACGACCATGCACTGCTGTAGACGGTGTCGAAGTGCACGAGGGCGGGATTCGAAGCTGCGTGGGAGGGGCCAGCCAATGCGACGCTGCCGGCGAGAACGGCGAGAGACGTCATCGCAAGAACCTTCAAGCGCTTCACGTGGCCTAGTTTTCTCATGCGACGAGCGTACATACCTGCACGGAGGATGTATCCGGTCACAGTGAAAACACTCCGAAATCGAAGCCGACGTCATGCGAGTAGAGGCAGCGGCGAGGGGCTGCGAGGGCTGCATCTGGAGGACGGGGGCTACGAGTCCCACACACCTGCGCGTTCCCCTCACGAAGCGAACGAGTCTCCGGTGGCCAGGGGCGGGGTCGAACCGCCGACCTTCCGATTTTCAGTCGGACGCTCGTACCAACTGAGCTACCTGGCCGAACAGCCAGCCCAGAGGGCTGGCTTTGCGACCCCGACGGGACTCGAACCCGCGACCTCCGCCGTGACAGGGCGGCGCGCTAACCAACTGCGCTACGGGGCCTTGGTTAAGGCCGTGTCCCCAACGGGATTCGAACCCGCGCTGCCGCCTTGAAAGGGCGGAGTCCTAGGCCGCTAGACGATGGGGACCGAGAACCATCTTGCCGATCTCCGTCGACCGGAATGCCGTCGGTGACCGGGAAAGCATAGGGCAGGACCGGAAGACCGGGGTCCAGGGGTGCCGCGCAATCGGTACCGGGTCATGATGGGGCCATGGTGGATCTCACACCCGAAGAGTTCGACGACCTCGTTGCCGAGGCGTTGGACACTCTTCCTCCGGAGTTGGCGGCGTTGATGAACAACGTCGCGGTCTTCGTCGAGAACCAGAAACCGGGCCGTCCCGGCCTGCTCGGGCTGTATGAGGGAGTTCCGCTAACTCGACGCGGTCACTACTACTCCGGTCATCTTCCGGACCGCATCACTATCTATCGCCGACCCATTCAACGGAGATGCAAGACACACGAGGATGTTGTCGAGCAAGTACGGATCACCGTCGTTCACGAGGTAGGCCACCACTTTGGGATTCCGGAAAGCCGACTTCATGAATTGGGTTACGGATAGCCGCGACTAGGCCAAGATAAGTCCATGCGAATCGAAGGTTCAGTCGTTGCGATCACTGGTGGAGCGTCTGGCTTGGGTGAGGCGGTGGCGCGTCGATCCATAGATCAGGGTGCGGCTGGTGTTGCCATCCTCGACGTCAACGACGACGCGGCTACTTCACTTGCGAGCGCACTAGGCGATCGTGCGCTGGCGCTGCACTGCGATGTTCGCAATGGGATCGACGTCACTGAGGCAATACAGGCGATTGTTGACCGCTTTGGTCGATTGAACCTCGCCGTCGCCTGCGCGGGAGTCGGATGGGCTGAGCGGACACTGGCCAAGGACGGAACCCCGGCTGATCTCGACGCCTATCGCCGAGTCATCGAAATCAATCTCATCGGGTCTTACGACTTCGCCCGCCAAGCTGCGAGTTTGATGGCTAAGAACAATCCCGGTGAGTCCGGTGAACGTGGGGCGATAGTTATGACAGCTTCGCTTGCAGCATTCGATGGTCAGATCGGTCAAGCTGCATATAGTGCGAGTAAAGGCGGCATTGTCGGTATGACGTTGCCGATGGCTCGGGACCTGGCACCAGTGGGCGTTCGCGTGATGACGATCGCGCCCGGACTCATGGACACGCCTATCTACGATCCGGTTGGTGGCGCGGAGCTCAAGGAGCGCCTTGTGGGTCTAACGGTGTTTCCCAAGCGGCTTGGTGCAGCCGATGAGTACGCCCACCTCGTGCAGTCCATCGCGGAGAACAGCTACCTCAATGGCGAGACGATTCGCCATGATGCGGCTACTCGGCTGCCACCGAGGTAACGGTTAGCCAGCCGCTGCGCGCTGGAGTCGATCGCGAATAGCGGTCGCGAGACCCTCACCATCGGGGGCGACCGCAAGTACCTTGGTGAGTTGAAGTGAGTCAGCTTCGCGTAGGGCTCGATACAGGCACGCCGCGTACTCCTCGACGCTCGTCGGAGCGCACAGCCTTACGACGCCTGGGGGAGTCGGAGAACCCGACATCGCGATGACTCCGGTCGCCGGATCAGGTGAAGCGGAGGACAAGACCACCTCGTCCACGATCGTCACGAGGGCGTGTGGGGAGTAATGCGCGTCAAGCGTCCCGGGTGCGCGCACGGTGGAAGTTCCCCCCAATCGCATCCCGGTAACACGCTCAATGTCTTCACCGGTCACCTTCCCCGGCCGCAATATTCGTGGAAGGTCTCCGGTGCAGTCGACGATCGTCGATTCCAGGCCGACCGAACAAGGTCCGGCATCGAGGACTACGTCTTCATCGGTGAGTGCGTCGCCGAGTTCCTCAATGGCGTGCTGGGCGGTGGTTGGACTCACCCGTCCAAATCGGTTGGCACTGGGAGCAGCGATCGCTGTTGCCCGATCTCCAAGGAGTGAACTCAATTCGCGTAGAACTGCCCGAGTGACGGGTGAACCGGGAACGCGAACGGCCACGCTGTTCTGCCCACCGGTGATGTAGTCAGCGGCTCGCGTGGAGCGTTGAAAAACGAGCGTGAGAGGGCCCGGCCAGAATTCCTCCATCAGCGCACGGGTGTAATCGGAGACGTCCTGCGCCCAAGCCTCAGCTGCAGCAGCGTCGAGCACGTGCGCAATCAGCGGGTGATCGGCAGGACGGCCCTTCGTTGCGAAAACACGCGTAACGGCTGGCGGTGACGATGCAAGGGCGCCAAGTCCGTAGACCGTCTCGGTGGGCAGGACTGCCAGATGTCCACCAGCAAGTGCGCGGGCAGCCACCGACGGATCGGTCGTGGAAGTGAACGGCACGCGACGAACCTAGTGCTTCCCGGAGCCTGATCAAGAAGCGATCGAAACCTGCGATGTGACTACGGAGTCGGGCTCGGCGAAGGAAATTCCCGAATCCTGCATGAGTTGCCGAGCGACAGTCTCGGCCGTTGCCTCGCTGACCGGCTCGGCGAAGTCAATGCGATACATGCGCAGACCTAGGTACGGCCCGATGGTGAGGCCATCGCCAATTGATCCGCGCACGTTCTCCGAGCCTCGAACCGCCCCGCCCACACTCGGAGATCGACCCTTCTTGAATCGGACAATGAGAGATGACACGTCTTCGGTGGGCTTGAGCTCCTTCATCGTTACGTGGACGAAGGCGCCGCGCGATTGGGTCTTTGTCGATGCTGGGGCGATTACGGTTTCGATCGTGCCGGGAATATCCAGCCGATCCAAGTAACGCTTCATCTTTGTGACACGTTTCTTTGCGGCTTTCACTGATTTTTTGGTCCCTTTGGCGTTGGTGAATGCCACGATGGTGAAGCGAGCGTCTGGATCGGTGAACTCGGATGCAAGTCGACTGAGCTTTGTCCTCGTTGCCTTGTTGAGTTTGGTACTCGAGCCCTTGAAGGTGACGTAGTCGGCTGCGCTTGATCGCGGTTGCGTCGTCGGACCGTCTGTTCCGGGAGTAGTGCCCCCGGGGCTCGAGTTGCCTGGTGCGCCGGCCTCAGGTTGGTCGGATGTTCCGACTACGTGAAAGCCAGTCCAAAAGGATGCGCGTCCGACGGACGGGTCCAAGACAGCATGGACGACGTACACGCCGGGGCCGGTTTGGGGAACGACGACGTCGACCTGACTGTCGCTCACCACGGAGAAGTCGGTGCTCACGTCGTTGAAGTAGACCGCTCGAGTTGTCGCCAGTCCCCATCCCGCGAGGGCTATCCGGCTACCGGGCGAACCACTAGCTGCCGGGACGATCTTGGTGATCTCATTCAGACCACCTCCTCCACCTCCGGAGCCACCGTCATCCGATGAGCCGCCGCCACCGCCGCCGCTGGGACTACCGCCACTGCCGCTGGGACTACCGCCACCGCCGCCGCCAGATCCTCCTCCGCTGGAGAAGTCAGCGACGTACAGGAGTCGATCCGGGGATCCGCTGCCTCGGCTCGTGACCGCACCCGTGGTCGACGCCGAGTTCAAAGCGGTGGCCACCTGAGTAGGTGTCGATCCCGGGTTCAATCCGAGGTATACGGCTGCTGCACCCGCCACGTGCGGGCTCGCCATAGAGGTTCCGCTAATAGTGTTCGATGCCGTGTCGCTGGTGTACCAAGCCGACAGGATGCTGCTCCCGGGGGCGAAAAGATCAACCGTCGATCCGTAATTCGAGAAGGACGACCGCGCATCGGTGCTGGTTGTTGAGCCTACGGTTATCGCTGTCGGCGCGCGTGCGGGTGAGTAGTA
>JAURQC010000129.1 GCA_030836325.1 Candidatus Nanopelagicales bacterium | reverse complement strand
TGAGACCGATGATCAGGTGACCATCGACGCCGCGCATGCGATCCAGGAGTACGGCGTGGGCGTCAAGTGCGCCACCATCACTCCGGACGAAGCTCGAGTCGAGGAATTCGGCTTGAAGAAGATGTGGCGCTCGCCCAACGGCACCATCCGGAACATCCTTGGTGGTGTCATATTCCGAGAGCCCATCATCATCGACAACATTCCGCGGCTGGTGCCCACGTGGACCAAGCCGATCATCGTCGGCCGCCACGCCTTCGGTGACCAGTACCGGGCCACTGACTTCAAGGTCGAGAAGGCCGGCACCTTGACGATGACCTTCACTCCCGAGGACGGCTCCGAGCCGATGGAATTCAACGTCTTCGACTTCCCCGCCGGTGGCGTCGCGATGGGCATGTACAACCTGGATGAGTCGATCCGAGATTTCGCGCGTGCCTCTTTCCGTTATGGGCTCGCTCGCAACTACCCGGTGTACATGTCCACCAAGAACACGATCCTGAAGGCATACGACGGCCGCTTCAAAGATCTGTTCGCGGAGATCTTCGATGCCGAGTTCAAAGACGATTTCGAGAAGGCGGGGATCACCTACGAGCACCGCCTGATCGACGACATGGTCGCAGCGGCGCTGAAGTGGGAGGGTGGCTACGTCTGGGCGTGCAAGAACTACGACGGCGATGTCCAGTCCGACACCGTCGCCCAAGGTTTCGGGTCGCTTGGCTTGATGACCTCGGTGCTCATGACGCCCGACGGCAAGACAGTCGAAGCCGAGGCCGCGCACGGCACGGTCACACGCCATTACCGGCAGCACGAGCAGGGTAAGCCGACCTCCACCAACCCGATCGCTTCGATCTTCGCGTGGACGCGTGGACTCGAGCACCGCGGCAAGCTCGATGGCACTCCGGCGGTCAGCGAGTTCGCCCGCACCCTCGAGCGCGTGTGTATCCAGACTGTCGAAGGGGGCAAGATGACCAAGGATCTCGCGCTGCTGATCGGTCCGGACCAGGGCTGGCAGACCACCCAGGAGTTCTTGTCATCGATCGACGAGAACTTGCAAAGGGCGATGGCCTAGGCCCGCTCCCCTTTGTCCCTCAGGGTTCGCATCAGTCCTTCTTGCACCACCGAGGCGACCAGGATGCCGGCTTCGTCGTAGAACAAGCCGCGGGCCAGACCATGGCCACCTCGAGCGGCGGGTGTGTCCTGGTCGAAAAGCAACCATGAGTGGGTGTCCACCGGGGCGTGGAACCACATGGCGTGGTCGATCGACGCAACTTGCAGGCGATCGCGTTCGTCACGGTGCGGACTCGTCGCCGTCGTAACCATGCTGAGGTCCGAAAGATAGGTCAGAGCGCATGCCTGGATGAGTGGATCGCTTGGCATCGGCTCGGTAACTCGCACCCAGGCCATCCGCTCGTAGCGTCCGTCCTCCAAGGTTAGAGGGCCATCGGGGGCGAGGGTTCGCATCTCTATTAGAGCTCGGTCGGGGAAGTCGTAGTCCGCCGCGGAAGCCCCGGTCGGCACAGCTCGAGCGGCGAGGTCGACGTCTCGCGCGCTGTCCGGATCTGGGACATCGGGCATCTGGAACTGATGCTCGGGTCCGGGGTCTGTGACGGAGAAGGACGTCGTCATCATGAAGATGGTTTCCCCGTGTTGGACAGCGCGAACGATTCGGGTGGAGAAGGAGCCGCCATCCCGGGGCCGATCGACGAGGTAGGTGATGGTGTCCTTCGTTCGACCGGGTCGCAGGAAATAGCCGTGCAGCGAATGCACATGCCGTTCGGACCCGTCGACGGTTCGCCCGGCTGACATGAGCGCTTGGGCTGCGATTTGGCCGCCATAGGCACGCAGGGGAGCCCCCGAATGGCACACACCGGTGAAGATGTCCCTGTCCACCTGAGACAAGGACAGCCGGTCGACGAAATGCTCACCACCATCACCGGGGACCACGCCGCAGACCCTAGTCTTGGCGTCAGCGCGGCCTCGAGCCGTGCCTGAGCATCGAGGGAGCTGCACGGCTGCGTGAACCAAATCTGGATCAACCTGCTCGTCGTCTTGTTCTTCGTTCTCCTCGGCGGCTTCTTCGCGGCTGCCGAATTAGCGCTCGTCTCCTTGCGCGAAAGCCAGATCCAGCGCCTTGCCGAAGGCAGCAGGCGCGGACGGCGTCTGGCATCCCTGACCAAAGACCCCAACCGCTTCCTCGCTGCAGTACAGGTGGGCGTGACGCTCGCCGGGTTCGTCTCCGCCGGATTCGGCGCCTCCCGCATTGCCCCCGAACTCGCCGCACCTTTGGTGAACCTGGGAATGGCCGAAGGGCTGGCGCAGGCACTCGCCTTCATCGTGGTCACCGTGTTCATCGCCTACCTATCCCTTGTTCTCGGCGAATTGGTGCCAAAGCGCATCGCCTTGCAGCGAGTGGAGAAGGTCGCGATGTTCGTCGCAACCCCCATCGATTTCATCGCCAAACTGTTTCGACCGTTCATCATCGCGCTATCGGTTTCGACTAACGCGATAGTGCGCTTACTGGGCATCGACCCGCACGCGGCCAAGGAGTCGATCAGCGGTGAAGAGCTGCGGGATTTGGTGGCGACCCATGAGGAATTGAGCCAAGAGGAGCGCAACCTCATCGACGATGTCTTCGCCGCAGGTGATCGCGAACTTCGTGAGGTGATGCTCCCGCGCACCGAGGTTGATTTCTTGGACATGGCGATACCGGTGCGACAGGCGGCCCGGATGATCGTGGATCAACCGCACTCGCGATACCCAGTTATCAGGGATTCAGCAGATGACGTGGTGGGTTTCGTGCACATCCGCGACATCTTGGATCCCGATCTGGCTGAACGTGAGATCCGTGTCGGTGAACTAGCGCGCCCGGTCACCGCGTTTCCGAGCAGCAAGGGGATTTTGGACACCCTCACCGAGATGCGCCGCAGCCGACAACACCTCGCGTTGGTCCAAGACGAGTACGGCGGAACCGCGGGGATCGTGACGATGGAGGATCTCGTCGAGGAAGTTATCGGCGACATCAAGGATGAGTACGACGTTGACGTGGTCCCTGGCCAGCCTCGTGTTCTCGGCGAAGTAAGCGTGGACGGCTTGCTCAACCTTGACGACTTCGAGGAGGAGACCGGGATCGAGTTGCCCGAGGGTCCCTATGAGACCGTCGCTGGGTTCCTCGTTGCGTCGTTAACTCGGTTGCCGGTGGTGGGTGACACAGTCCGCCAAGGCGAGTACGAGTTTCGAGTTCTCGAGCTCGACGGCCGCCGTATTTCGCGGGTAAGCGTTACCGCACTCGAGCCTCCCACTCGTGCGCCCGAGCTTGGCGACCAACCACCTTTGGAAGGATAAGCACATGGCCGCACTTCAACGTCCTCGTGTGCTGTCCGGGATCCAGCCCACGGCTGATTCCTTCCACATTGGAAACTACCTCGGCGCTCTACGGGAGTGGGTACGACTACAAGACTCCCATGACACCTTCTACTGCGTCGTGGACCAACATGCCATCACAGTCGAACACGATCCAGATCTGCTGCGCACCCGCACGCTCGTGTCCTTCGCGCAACTGTTGGCCGTTGGCCTAGATCCGACGCGAGCAACTATCTTCGTCCAAAGCCAGGTGCCCGAGCACAGTCAACTCGCGTGGGTGCTCGAGTGCCTCACCGGATTCGGTGAAGCAGGTCGAATGACTCAGTTCAAGGACAAGAGCGCCAAGGGTGGCGCCGATCGGTCCACCGTCGGACTATTCACTTATCCGATCTTGCAGGCAGCCGACATCCTGATCTACCAAGCAAACGAGGTTCCGGTCGGCGAAGACCAACGTCAACACCTGGAGTTGACGCGCAATCTGGCACAGCGTTTCAACAACCGTTTCGGGCCGACTCTCACCGTGCCCGAACCCTTGATCGTGAAGGAAACCGCGAAAGTGGTCGACCTTCAAGATCCCACAGCCAAGATGAGTAAGTCATCCCCTGCCGGCTGCCTGTTCCTGCTCGATGAGGACTCGGTGACGATGAAGAAGGTGAAGACGGCTGTCACCGACTCCGGACGGGACATCATCTTCGATCCGGACACCAAGCCCGGAATCTCCAACCTACTGACCATGCAGCAGGCGATTCGCGGGGCGAGCATGGACGAACTGGTCGCCGAGTACGACGGCAGAGGGTACGGGGATTTGAAGAAGGAAACAGCCGAGATAGTCATCTCGACCATTTCACCGATTCGTGAACGGACCAATGACTATCTCGCCGATCCCGTCGAGTTGCACCGTTTGATGGATCTGGGTGCCGCCAAAGCCCGCGAGGCCGCCGCACCCACCCTCACCGAGGTGTATCAGAAGGTCGGATTCGTCACCGCGCGCTGATGCGTGCTACGTGAGGAGGCGGCGCTGCTTGCGGCCTCTGATCC
This sequence comes from Candidatus Nanopelagicales bacterium, assembly GCA_030836325.1. The sequence goes on along the minus strand of JAURQC010000129.1, from coordinate 484 downwards.
ACTTCGTGAGGGTCGTCAGCACGATCAAGATTCCAAAGACGAACACGGCGAGCCAACCCCAAGCAAGGGGCGACAGCGACGCCAGGTTCTGTTGCGTCGGTGCGGCGGTCACATCGGCGCTGAGGGCAGCAGTCGGGGTGGCTACCGGCTCCGAAGTCGCTACGTCCACCGTTGCCTGCTCGGCGGTTGTCTGCTCATCCAAAGGGCCCACGAGCGTGCCGACCGGGACGATCTCGTCACGATTGCGGAATCCCCAATTGAGGAGTTTCTTGGCAGCCTTGTCACTCGGTTCCCCGATGCCCATCAAGGTGACGATCAACGTGGTGCCATCTCGTTCGGCGGCGCCGATGAACGTCCGTCCGGCCTTGGATGTGTATCCGGTCTTGACTCCGATGGCACCGCGATAGTCGTCCATGATGAGGTCGTTTTGGTTGTAGACGCTGATCGGCTTCTTGCGCTTCTTGCGCGGATTGGGGAAATCGGC
>JAURQC010000128.1 GCA_030836325.1 Candidatus Nanopelagicales bacterium | reverse complement strand
TTGATCTCCTCTGTTCGGATGTCCAGCGGGAGGAGCTGTCCGTCATAGAGGTATGCGTCGCCCTCAAGCTGATGCAGGACGAGGTCGGTTACATCCGGCCCGAGATTGGTGAAGCCCCAGGCGATCTGACCGTTGTGTCCGATGAATACGCCGGGAAGTCCGGCCATGGTCCATCCGGTGACGTCGTAATTGCAGTCGTCGTCCATCCGAGTGCAGCGCAACGCCGACTGGTACCAAAGGCTCGGCATGGCAGGTGCGAGATGAGGATCGTTAGCCAGCAACGGCAACCCGGTATCGGTCTTGGATCCGGCAACCGCCCAGGAGTTCGAGCCGATGCCTGGTCCCGACGGTCCGAGAAGTGTCTCGAGTGATGACACCACTGCGTCGACGGATGACAGGGCATCAAGCGCACCGGTGTAATCAATTGGCCGATTGGCGGATCCCGGAGTCCCGCTAGCACCTCGTGGAGCGTCCTGGTCGAAAACACCGTCAACCACCGTTCCAACTTCCACGATCGGACGATTGTCGGCGTATGGATATTCCGGGAAGAGCTGTTCGGTGGCCTCGATACCCATACTTGCGCTCATCACCGCGCGGTAGATTTCATCGGTCATATTCCCGCGTAGATCCCATGCGAGAGCCTTCAACCACGCTACAGAGTCCGCCGGGACCCACGGCTCAGGCCGATAGTCCGGATTCTGCAGCGCAAGCACTGCGTACTCCAGACTCAACTCGGCCCCGCTGCGCTCTTCGAGGTAGGCGTTCACGCCAGCTGCGTATGCGTCCAAGATCCGTCGAGACCGATCGCCGAGAAGTTCTAGTTCCTGCTCGGCGATGCGTCGCCATCCGAGCGTGCGCAAGAACGTGTCGGTGGGAACTTGAGATTCACCGAACATCTCCGAAAGCCGACCTGCGGTGATATGTCGACGAACATCCATCTCCCAGAACCGATCCTGGGCGTGCACGAATCCTTGTGCGAAGAACAGGTCCTCAAGGGAGTCGGCGTTGATCACGGGAATACCGAGATCGTTGCGAAGTACTTCCACTTCGGAAGTCAGTCCGTCGAGTTCCATCTCTCCGCTGACCTGGGGGTACGAGGCACGCACCGTGTGAAGCGCGTAGCCGGAGATGCCGATGATGATGAGAACGATCACCAACCCGAGAATCGAAACGACACGGGCCCACGTACGCACGACGAGCACCGTACTCCGCTAGTAACCGGTCAGCGCTCGGGTTATGAATACAGCGATGCCTGCGGCGCCGATGCAGGCGACAGGCATGACGATAATTGCTTTCCATGCTGCTGCGCGGTCTTCATCCCACACGCGGTTAACGAACAGCGCGTAGCTCGAATAGGTGGTTAATGCACCGCATGCACCCGTGGCGATCAATGCCCGACCGGGTCCTTCCAAGGTCACGTATGCCACACCGATGATGAAGGATCCCAACACATTGACAACCAGCAGTCCCCAAGGGAAAAGCCCATCTCCACGTTCTTGTGCTGCACGAGATACCCGACTGTCGATGAGGTAGCGCAATGGCGCACCGATCGCACCGCCCGCTGCGACAGCGAGCGCCAAGGTCCACGTCATGCCGGTTCCTCAGCGATCATCGCCGGGGCTAGCCGGGAGCCGAGAACAACGGCGAGAGAAGTCGTGGTGATAGTCACGAGCACGTACGTCGCGGCAAGCACGATTCCCTGGACATCCCCCCTGTCGAGCAACACGAACGTTTCCTCAGCGAATGCTGAGTAGGTAGTGAAACCGCCCAGGAAACCTGTCACCACCAGACCCGCGACCCAGGCTGCACGTCGGATCACCAACGGAGCGAGGACCCCGATAGCCGCACAGCCGACCACATTGGCGATCAGCGTGCCCCAAGGGAACGTCGATTCTCCAAGCGAGAAGACCACCGCTTCACCGATCGACCAGCGGGCCAGGGCACCTAGCGCACCTCCGGCGCCGATCGCCACCCATACAAACACCCAGGAAGCGTAGCGACGGGGAAAGCATCATTTAGCACTCGCGGCCATCGAGTGCTAATCTCTGCCGAACAAGGAGGTCCGGTGCCCACCTACGAGTACGCCTGCGGGTCCTGCAATGCCAAGCACGAGATTGTGCAGAAGATGACCGACCCGACGTTGACCGATTGCGCTGAATGTGGGCAACCCACGCTGCGGAAGTTGTTCAACGGTGTCGGTGTGGTCTTCAAGGGATCGGGTTTCTACCGCACCGATTCGCGGACCTCGGGATCGTCGAGTGATTCCGGTGGTGGCGAAAAGAATGCATCGAAGTCCTCGAGCGAGTCCACCAAGTCGGAGAAGTCGAGCTCGACCGGAGCGTCGAGTTCGTCCGGCTCTTCATCTTCGAACTCGTCGTCGAGTTCCTCATCGTCGACCGCATCGAAGGCCTAGCCCGCACGCCTGTGGATAACGATTCGACTGAGTTGCAGGTGCGCGCATAGCGTCAATGCATGACGGCTCTGGTTGATCGCCTGCGGCTCTGGCTCGATCTGACGCACCTTCGGCAGGTACTGAATCGTCGCCGACGGCTCGTGGCTGCACTACTCGCCGGCTTCGGCATCTTCTTCCTAGCAACGGCGATGCGCTCTCCTGAGCCATCGACTTCCTTTGTGTCTCAGGCGGACTCTTCCTTGGCAACGGATGAAGTCGCCGTCCCCGTCGTGATCAGCCCAGCAGGAGCGGTAAACGCCCTCGCCCCGGGAACCATCGTGGACCTGATTCGTGCGGGCACGAGCACACCGGTAGTCGAAGGTGCGCGCGTCATCGACATCCCTACCTCCGGATTTGGACCCTCATCCGAAGCCATCGCAATCATCGCCCTCGAGGAGTCGGCGGCGCTATCTCTGGCCTCCCACCCAGCAGAGCCGGTCGGTGTCATGATCCGTGGACATACGTAACGCATAGACACCAAGTTCGATGGAGGTGTGCAGTGTTCAAAGGATTACGAGAGTTCATCAATCAAGGGGACGTGGTCGATCTCTCCGTAGGCGTTGTGGTGGGTGTTGCGTTTACAACCTTGGCCGATGCCTTCACTCAGGGATTGATTACGCCCGTGGTGAGGATCTTCCTCGGAAATGACGCAGGAGATCTCGAGATCACCATCGCCGGTCAAACAATCGACATTTCGCTCATGATCAGTGCGCTCATTACTTTCTTGTTCACGATGATCGTTATCTACTTCGTCTTTGTAGTGCCGATCAATCGCTTCCGAGCACGACGCGCATTCGATTCCGGCATCGACGAACAAGTTGAGCTACTAACGGAAATTCGCGATCTGCTGAAGAAGCCAGCGCCCTAGTCACCGTGGTGCGGCGGCACCTGATCGCGAAGCCACGCGTCGTGATCACTACCGTCGCGCACGTCGCCGGATTCGACGTCGTCGCTGGTTTGCTCGGGCAAGATGTCCTCGGGATCCACACAGTCACAGTACTTGCGCGCGAGAACTGACGAAGGCGTAGCGTCGTGGCGTGATCATCTCGGAGAGCCAGTGGCGTGATGCGGCATCAGCCCATGCCCGGCGGGCGGAGCAGTGGACCGTTCCCCACCTCGACAGGCGTCGGCGCGCGATCAAGCATCCGGTGATGGATTTCCTCTTTGACTACTACCCGTACTCCCCCGGTCGGCTGCGAACCTGGCATCCAGGACTCGGTGTCCGCCTGGAAGGGGCATGGAGTCCGCCCTCGCTGGCCAATCACTACACCTTCGGTGACGACGGATGGACTGTCGATCCCGAGCGTGCTGACCCGGGGCGCCTGGATGTCACACTTCGCATCCTGCGCGGCACCCAGAGCCGCCCCGCTCAGCATTCCTGCTTCGGAATGCACGAGTGGGCAATGGTCTATCGCCTAGATCCCACCAAACTTCGCCACCAGCACGAGAATCTGCGCGTCGACCCGGACGTCATAGTCGACACTGTTGACCACGTCGGCCTGCGGTGCACCCATATTGACGCCTACCGGTTCTTCACCTCTGATGCAGAGCCCTTGAACGCGCATATCCCCACGCGTGCGAACCAGCCGGACATCGAGCAGCCCGGGTGCATCCACGCGAACATGGACTTGTTTAAGTACGCGATGTGGTTCCAGCCCTACCTATCAGGCGCTCTGATCCTCGACTGCTTCGAACTCACGGCGTTCGCCCGCGAGATCGACATGCGCGCCTCGCCCTATGACCTCACGCACCTCGGCTACACATCAATCCGGGTCGAGACACCAGAAGGACGTCGGGAGTACGCCCAGGTCCAACAGGAAGTGGCCGCCCGTGCATCGGACCTGCGAACAGCACTCATCGAATCCCTGACCGGACTGGAATTCGCCACCACCAGGGTGGTCACAGGAACTTCGAGGTAGGCGTAGACGGCGCCTACGCACGCCCCTTCAGCATGAAGTTCCAGTACAGATTGGGAAGACCGACCTTCTTGAGCATGTTGTAATCGGTGAATTCCTTCTTCTGATCCACCACCGGGAGCGACGGACGCAAGTTGAGATCGTAGTCGAACTCGCACAGCAACATCTTCTTACGACTCGTAGTGATCGGGCACGAGGCGTAACCGTCGTAGCTACCTGAACCCGTTCCACCCTTGAGCGACGCAACCAAGTTCTCGACCAGTACTGGTGCCTGCTTGCGGATCGCGGCTCCAGTCTTGGAGTTTGGCGTGGTGGTGCAGTCACCGAGCGCGAATACGTCGGGATACACGTTGTGCTGGAGTGTGTGCTTGTTGACTCCCACGTAGCCCATTGGGGATTCGGGATCTGCAAGCGGTGAGTTCTTGATCCAATTGGGAGCGCTCTGTGGCGGAGTCATGTGGGCGAAGGAGTACTCGACGGTGTCGGTCTCTCCAGTCTCGTTATTCTTGATGGTGACGGTGTGCTTTTGCGGATCGATCTCGGTAATGACCGAGTTCAGGCGCACATCGATGCCGTAACCAGCGGCCACCTGAACGAGAACGTCCGACCAGACCTTGACGCCGAACATGCCTGGCGTGGGAAGGACCATTATCGGGTTGATGTTGCCGAGTCGTCCCTGCTCACGCCAGTAGTCGCACGCGAGATAGGCGATCTTTTGTGGAGCTCCCGCGCATTTGATCGGGTTTGGAGGCATATGGAAGATGGCGTTGCCTCCGGTGGTCTTCTGCACGTTCTGCCATGTGACGGGGGCAAGGTCGTAGCGGTAGTTACTCGAGAGTCCGTCGCGACCAAGAGCCTCGGGTAATCCGGGGATGCCGTCCCAGTCGAGCTGGATGCCGGCGGCGACCACGAGGCGGTCATAGCCCACGGTCTTTCCACCGCTGGTGGTCACCGTGTGAGCTTCGGGATCTACCGTGGCGACGGAGTCCTTTATCCAGGTCGCGCCGGCCGGGATGACCGAGGCCATCGGGCGGGCACTGTCTGGAGCATTTGCTCGTCCACCACCCACCAGGGTCCACAGCGGCTGGTAGTAGTGGGTATCGCTGGGCTCAATGATGGCCATGTCGGTGATGCCGGCCTTCTTCAGCCGAGCCGCCACCGTGATTCCGCCGGATCCGCCACCGATGACGACGACCTGATGCTTCTGGTCCATGCTCTCTCTCCTTTTGCGTATGGACTCTGACGTGACAGTAGGTGGACAAATGTCCGTACATCCGTACAATTGCATCTCATGGTGGCTTCCGCAGCGGTTTCCGCAAAATCGTCCGTCGGACTAGGACCAGCGCTGCCGGACCGCACCAGCCCGGTTCCCCTGTGGGCGCAGGTGAGTGACGACATCCGTCGCCGAGTCTCATCTGGAGCTTTCGACGACGGCTTCCCGGGCGAAATCGCTCTCACCGAGCAGTACGAGGTCAGTCGACACACGATCCGAGAAGCCCTGCGGGTACTGCGCTCAGAAGGCCTACTACGCAGCGCACGTGGACGGGGCACCACGATCGAGGCCAACTCCTACTCACAGAACCTCGGCACGCTGTACTCGCTCTTTCGCACCATCGAAGACCAAGGTGTCCAACAGCGAAACGAAGTTCGACGACTCGGCACGACTACCAATCCTTCGGTCGCCGCAAATCTCAATCTTCCCCCAGACACAGAAATGGTCGTCCTCGAGCGCTTGAGATTCGCGGGCGATGAGCCGTTGGCCGTCGGGACCGCTTGGCTTCCGAAAGACGTCGCATCTCCACTTCTGCAGGCAGACTTCACGCGAAGTGGCTTGTACGACACTCTTGCTTCGAAGTGCGGTATCCGACCCGACACGGGAAGCGAACGCGTTTCCGCGCAGATTGCACCGGCACATGTCGCCACCATGCTCGATGTTCCGGGCACCTCCGCCGTGCTCTACATCGAACGTGTTGCCTTCGCCGGTGACATTCCCGTCGAATGGCGCGAGACCTACATCCGAGGAGACCGCTTCAGCTTCGAAGCGGAGTGGAGTCCTGGAGCATCGTCCATCACCCCGATCGCAGAAACGAATCGTTAGCTGCCGTCTGCACCACGCAGCAGTTAAGAACTGAGCACGAGGAGAAACTATGGTCATCCTGGCCGCCGCCCTAGCACTCTTCATCGGAGGAGCCGTTGGAATCTTGGGCGGTGGCGGATCCATTCTGACCACGCCACTGCTTGTCTACGTCGTTGACTTCGAACCGAAGCAGGCGATCACGGCCAGCCTGTTCGTCGTCGCCGTGACGTCGCTCTTCGGACTGATCGCTCACGCCAAAGCCGGGCGCGTGCGGTGGAAGACGGGCCTGATCTTCGGTGCAGCAGGCATGGTCGGTGCATTCATCGGCGGTCAGGTCGGTGCGCTACTTCCCGGCGCGCTACTACTCGCAGCATTCTCCGTGATGATGGGCGTCACCGCAGTGGCCATGATTCGAGGTCGTAAGAAGGTCGAGGGCCACGGAACCCACAAGGGTCTCCCTGTCTTCCGAATCATTCTCGACGGCCTGATCGTGGGTCTCGTCACTGGACTCGTGGGTGCCGGTGGTGGTTTCCTCGTCGTTCCCGCGCTCGCACTTCTCGGTGGCCTTCCGATGCCCAATGCCGTCGCAACCAGCCTGCTGGTCGTGGCGATGAAGTCATTCGCTGGATTCTTTGGCTACGCATTGAAGTTCGGTGGAGACTCGTTCATCTCGATAAACACCGCCACGACCACGCTCAACGACGGAGCCAGCATCTGGCCCGTCACTCTCGTTGTCACCGCTATGGCAGTCATCGGTGCACTCATCGGTAGCCGCGTGGTCGGCAAGATCCACCCAGACAAGTTGCGCAAGGCCTTCGGCTGGTTCGTGCTTGTGATGGCGGTATTCATCCTGAGCCAACAGATCGGCGGGAATCTGATCGACTTCGCCAGCCAGGGCACCCTCCAAGCGGTCGAGGTAATCGGAGGACTGATCGCTGTCGTCGCGTTCTTCACGTGGATCATTAGACGACCGGTGAAGGAATCCATCGCCGATTTCGATGAACCAGAAATCGCACTGGAGTCCGATGATTCAACTACCAGCGGGCAAGGGCCTTCCCGGGGTTGAGAATGCCGCGCGGATCAATTGCTTGCTTGATCCGCGTATGGAGATCGAGTTGGACCACGTCCAACTCGCGAGCCAACGCCTCGCGCTTCATGGAACCTACGCCGTGCTCACCCGTAATGGTGCCGCCATTGGCCAAGGTGACATCAAGAATCTCGTTGAAGGCTGTCACCGCTCGCTCTTCCGCGGCCTCGTCGCCGCGCGGGGTGACGATGGTGGGATGCAGGTTTCCATCACCCGCATGACCGAACGTTGCGATCAGAACATCATTGCGCCGCCCCACTTCTTCAATTTCCGTCATCGTTCTGGCTAGTTGCGTTCGTGGCACAGCCACGTCGTCTAGCAGCCAGTTGCCCACCGACTCCAACGCCGGAATGATCATGCGCCGGGCCGCGACGAGCATTTCTGCTTCCTGTGGATCTTCGGAGACATAGGTTTCCTCGGCGCCGGCTGCTTCACACAGTTCACTCAAGCGTCGGGCATCAGCCTGCGAATCGGGTGAGTCAAACTGCGCTAGCAGCAGAGCACCTGCGGAAGTGTCCAAGCCCATGGGTTGCCACTGCTCCACCGCCGACAGCGACGCGTTGTCCATGATCTCGAGCATGCTCGGGCGCAACTCGGTCATGATCGACTTCACGGCAGATCCAGCATTGCCGATGTCGGAGAAGACTCCGACGATGGTCGTGGGCGGCGGTGGGATGGGCCCCAAGCGCAGCCGAGCCATCGTGACAATCCCCAACGTGCCCTCGCTACCCACCATCAGACCGGTGAGGTCGTAACCAGCCACTCCCTTGATGGTCTTGCGACCCATTCGAGTGATGCGGCCATCGGCCAGAACGACCTCCAGCCCGAGAACTGCGTCTCTCGTCACGCCGTACTTCACGCAACACAGGCCACCCGCGTTGGTGTTGACGTTGCCGCCGATCGAACAAAAGTCCTTCGACGCCGGATCCGGTGCATACCAAAGTCCACTCTTCGCCACGTGATCACGCAGTTCGGTGTTGAAGATTCCCGGCTGAGTTTCAACGAATCCATTGCCGTCGTCCACCAGCAACACTTCGCGCATTTTCTCCACACAAACGATCAGCGAGCCATCGATCGCATTTGATCCCCCAGAAAGACCGGAGCCGGCCCCTCGAGGTACTACCGGCACTCGATGTTCGTGCGCTGCCGCAAGTACAGCGGAGACTTGCTCGGTAGTTCGCGGGAACACCACAGCGAACGGCTCACCCGCCGGGGAACCAGTGGACCGATCCCGTTGATACGTGGGCAGTCGATCGGGATCGGTAACAACGTCGCGGTCATCGAGAGCCGCCGCGCACGCGGCGAGAACGGCGTCTTCCGGAGTCACGGTCCGACGTTATCGCTTCCGACATTCACGCAATCGCTATCGTCACCCCGATGCTCAGAAGTGCCGGCTCCGAAGACATCGCCGCCATCGCCGAACTAACCGTTCAGGCTTATCTCGATGGTGGCCACTTGTCACCACGAAGCCCCTACATTTCCACGCTGCGCGACGTGACAGGCCGCCTTGACCAGACCGTCGTGCTTGAAGATGACGGCGCGATCGTTGCATGTGTTGCTGCCCTTCCCCACGGACACGCCATGGCCGAGGCAACTCAATCCGGAGAGTGGGAGTTCCGATACCTGGCCGTAAATCAGGATTACTGGGGATCAGGGCTGGGAACGCGACTAGTCAATGCCGTGGAAGATCGCGCCCGGGCTGCTGGAGCGGAGACGGTGGTTCTGCGCGTTGTCGATGACAACCCACGGGCCAAGCGTCTTTACGAGTACCTCGGATACCACCACCAACCCCAGCGGGATATCTCCTTCGAATCGAGCACCGATCCCAGCCGGATAATCAACTTGCTGCTCTACGCCAAGGCCCTCTGACGCTCAGCCCGCGGCAGCTCAGGAACAAAACTTGAGATTAGAGCCCGCTGTGATCGCCGCTTTGTGAAAACATCGAATCGTGATCCCATACTCCCCCGAGCAGATTCCCATCGACATCGGCCTCGAACGCGGTCGTGATCTGCTGGCGGAACTCGACCAGCGTCGCAGCGTCCGCATGTTCAGCGACCAACCGGTGCCCTGGGAGGCTATTGAGGTAGCCGTTTCGACAGCCAATACAGCCCCCTCCGGAGCCCACCAACAGCCGTGGACGTTCGTAGCCACCAATGATCCCGACACCAAGCACCGCATTCGACTCGCAGCCGAAGCAGAGGAGCGAGAGAACTATGAAGGCGGTCGCCTTCCCGACGCATGGCGAGACGCGATCGCTCCACTAGGGACCAACTCGGACAAGTCCTACCTCGATCTTGTGCCGTGGATCGTCGTTGCCTTCGCCCAGAAATCAACTCCGATGCCCGACGGGACACTTCGCAAGAACTACTACGTCAACGAGTCCGTTGGGATCGCGTGCGGAATGTTCATCACCGCACTGCACACCATGGGCCTTGCGACCTTGACCCACACGCCAAACCCCATGGGCTTCCTGATGGAGATCTTCCAACGACCCGCAACAGAACGTCCCTACATCCTGTTCCCGATCGGCTATCCAGCGAAAGATTGCCAAGTGCCCGATCTAAAGAGGAAACCACTTAGCGA
>JAURQC010000127.1 GCA_030836325.1 Candidatus Nanopelagicales bacterium | reverse complement strand
TCGATCGTCCACTCGCGCCGCGCAGCCTGTCTTGGCACTACGAGGATTTCTCGCCGCTCGATGACGAGATGGGGAGATTCATCTTGGCTCGGCCGGCGTGGAAGCGCGGCTGGACCACCAAATGCGTGCCGGAGGCCGGCGATCCGGAGGTCGAGGTACTGGGAGAGATCTGACTAGATGTCTGATCAGAACTGCCGTAGCCTTCATGCATGACCATTAACGTCGGCATCTACGAAGCCCGTACCGATTTCTCTCGCCTGATCGCCCTGGTTGAGTCCGGAGAAGACGACGTCATGGTGACCCGGCACGGCAAGCCCGTTGCCCACATCGTTGCGCCGCAGCCTCACCTCCAAACTCCCCAGGAAATGCTCGACGACGATGCCCGTAAGGAACAGCGTTGGCTTCGATGGCAGGCCGGTCGACAAGCGATGCGTGAGGCGTTCGGTGACGGGGTGCCTTCGTCCAAGGAGGAGGTCCTCGCCTGGATCAAGTCAAGTCGAGAAGACTTGGCATGAGGGTTGTTGTTGATGCCTCCTTCGCGATTGAGGCCTACCTCGAATCCGATGGAAGTCGGCTCGCATCAATGCGTCACGAGGAGACTTTGTCTCCGACCATCTACGTGGATGAGTGCCGCAACGTGATCATCACGAAGGTCCGTTCTGGTGTCGTTGATCGCCGCGCCGGTCAACGAGCTCTGAGTGATGTGCTTTTTCTTCCGGACCAGATCGGCGCTGCAGTGACGGATTTGGTGTTCGACTTGGCCTTGGACCACGGACTAAGTGGCTACGACGCAAGTTATCTCGCTCTGGCGGTCGAACGGGGCGACGCCGTCGCAACGTTGGACAAACAATTGCAGCGGGCAGCTACCGATCTCGGGCTTGTCGTCTTTTCGTGAGGTGTGAGGGTCGGGAAGAGAGTTACGTGCGTATCGAGAGAGCCATTGAAGTGAGCAGGCGCTCGAAGCAGCGGAGCCAGGACATGGTCGAATGATGGTCGGCTCGTAGACTCACTCCGGTCCGCCGACAGCCAGCCGGAGTGGAAGCGCGCAGGGCGCTTCAGAAAAGGAGCGCATCATGGCCGCCGATCGTGTCGATTCCGTCGTCAATCTCTCCAAGCGACGTGGCTTCGTCTTTCCGTCGTCGGAGATCTACGGGGGCACCCGCTCTGCCTGGGACTACGGCCCCAATGGAGTGGAACTAAAGGAAAACGTTCGCCGGCAGTGGTGGCAGCACATGGTGCGCGGTCGCGACGACGTCGTTGGTCTGGACTCTTCGGTCATCTTGGCCCCACAGGTGTGGGAAGCATCCGGTCACGTGGAGGCCTTCGTCGATCCGCTCACCGAGTGCAAGCAGTGCCACAAGCGCTGGCGTGCGGATCAGTTGATCGAGGCATTCGCCGAAAAGCACGGACACGAGCCGCCGGAGGGTTTGGCGGATGTGGTCTGCACCAACTGCGGCACCAAGGGCAACTTCACCGAGCCGCAGAACTTCAACGGCATGCTGCGCACGATGGTTGGCCCGGTTGAGGACGAGGGCGCTGTCCACTACCTACGTCCGGAGACCGCGCAGGGCATTTTCGTGAATTACCTCAACGTCATGAACTCAGCGCGCAAGAAGCCACCGTTCGGTATCGGTCAAACGGGCAAGAGCTTCCGCAACGAGATCACACCCGGCAACTTCATCTTCCGCACCCGCGAGTTCGAGCAGATGGAGATGGAATTCTTCGTCAAGCCGGGTACTGACGAGGAATGGCACGAGTACTGGCTCAAGAACCGATGGGACTGGTACGTCGATCTTGGCCTCAACCCTGAAAACATGCGCTTCTTCGAGCATCCGGCGGAGAAGCTCTCTCACTACTCCAAGCGAACCGTCGATATCGAGTACCGCTTCCGTTTCGCTGGCAGCGAGTGGGCCGAACTCGAGGGCATCGCCAACCGGACCGACTACGACCTCAAGACCCACGCGGAGAGCTCTGGCACGGATCTGTCCTACTTCGATCAAGAGGTCGACGAGCGCTGGACGCCGTACGTGATCGAGCCGGCGGCTGGCCTCACGCGTGCCGTTTTGGCATTCATGCTCGATGCCTACGACGAGGATGAAGCTCCGAATTCCAAGGGTGGTGTCGACAAGCGCACGGTGCTGCGGCTGGACCCCCGCCTGGCGCCGGTGAAGATTGCGGTGCTGCCGCTATCGCGTAACGCCGATCTCTCGCCTAAGGCCAAGGACCTCGCCGCTACGCTGCGCAAAACCTGGAACGTTGACTTCGATGATGCCGGCGCCATCGGACGCCGTTACCGCCGACAGGATGAGATCGGTACGCCATTTTGTGTGACGGTCGACTTCGATTCGCTGGAAGACCAGGCCGTGACAGTCCGCGAGCGCGACTCGATGAGTCAGGAGCGCATCGGGATGGATCAACTGGTCTCGTGGCTCGGTAGTCGTCTACCTGCCTGCTAGCTCAGGCGCACTCGCACCGAGTGCCGTGAGCACCCAGGCGGGCGACCTCTTCGCCCGCGTCGTACACCGCGAGATCGCGGGTCTTGGTCGCGACGACGGCATAGGGGCCGGTTACGGCCTCTGGGCTAGTCATTGCGCTCGTGACGAATGAGGCTGTCAGTCCGTTGACGTCTACGACGGCTCCGATGGCGAACAGTGATCGAGTCTCGTCAATCGCATCTCCCGTTCCGGCACGGATGACGAGTCGAGTGTTGGGTGCGATGGCAAGCGAAGAAACGGCGACGGCAATGTTGTCCCATTCGGCTGATCCGGCAGCGACGATCGCCTCGGCCTCGTGCACTCGCGCGGCTGTCAGAGTGGAGCGCGATGCGGCGTCACCGATGATCACTGGAATGCCCGACGTTCGCGCCAGTTGCAAGGATCGAGCATTGGGGTTGGCTTCGATTCCGATGACGGCAACGCCCAGTGCTTTGAGCTCCTCGGCAAGGCGAAGTCCCACCTGACCCATGCCGACAACGATGACGTGTCCGAATCGCGGAGCTACCCGGCGGCCGAAGAGGGCTACGTGCCGGCCGGACAGCAGATAGTTGACGATGCCGGCAGCGAACATCGCGGTGAAAGCCAGGACTGCCAGTGCGGCGACGGTGGCCCAGACGAGCACCCACGGTTCGTCTGGAAGTGCCGGGGCCGAGATCGTGGCCGTGGTTCGGGTGGCGTCGTAGAGAGCGCGTAGGAAGTTCGCATGCTGCAGGCCGACGATCGTGTCCAGCACGATCACGGTGATTAAGCCAAGGACCCCGGTGAGCAGAACCTTGGTACCTGCGTCGTAAGGACGTAGTTGCCCGGCGATACGCCCTAGCCGTCCGTAGCGCTTAAGTCCATCTGGAGTTGAGAACCCCTGGACGTGCAGATGGTCGTCTGCATCGACGCGCAGCGAAACCCAATCTTTCTCGTCTTGGGTGTCTTGCCGCCGGATGGCGGCGGCCCGCGGTTCGATTGCTGCCGCCACCAGGCTCGGCACGCTGATCGCGGCGGGGGAGAGAACCAGCGATTGCGGGACGTGCGTACGCAGTTGTTCGCGGGCGGTTCGGTCGAACATCGCAACGAACAACTTCGCTGCTGGCCGTATGTGATGAGCGGCCAGTGAGTACCGAAGGGCCTTGATGTCGTCGTGCAGAAGGACCGCGATGCCATCGACCTGGGTGGTTAGCGCGGCGCGAAGTTCGGCGTCGCTTGGTTCATCGAGATGGACCGTTTCGAGCCCGGAGTCTTGCAGTAGTCCACAGACGCGACGGCCAACCGAAGTCTGACCTATGACGAGGATGCGTCGCGGTGTCTCCACAACATTGAGACTAGGGGCAAGTCTCAGCCCGCGGAGGGTTCTTCCTTTTTAGGCGGCTCATAGCCCTCACGCTCCACGCGCGCAGCGTTCTTGGGCAGGGTGAACGAGGTCAACAGGCCCAGGAAGACGAATCCGCCCGCGACCCAGGCAACGGTCTTGATGGCATTGGCGAATCCCTGCGAAGCCCCCTCGACCAAAACCTGCCCGTCGGGCTGCTGCTCGAGAGCCGGTATGGCCTGCCCGGCGGAACCGGCAACTGCTTGAGAAACCTGCTCAGCCTGCTGCGAGGGGACGCCGCGTTCCTCGAGTTCGGTCGCGGTGGTTCCCAAACCGATAATCAGCGTGGTGCCGATGATCGCGGTGCCGATCGCAGCGCCGACCTGGCGGGAGGTGGACTGCACCGCACTGGCTGAGCCAGACTCGGCGACCGGAACTTCGGACAAGATGACGCCTGTCAATTGTGCGGTGGCAAAGCCGACGCCCATGCCGTAGAGGAACAGCCACGGCGCCATCTGCCACCCGGTGATGGTCGTGGAAAGCATGATGCCCAGCCCGACGATGCCGATGACCTCCAGCAGCATGCCCAGTTGAAGAACGCGCACGGGGCCGAAACGCTGCGACAGTCCCGCTCCGGCACCGGAAGCCACGAAAGATCCAACAGCCAGGGCGAGGAGGATTACTCCGGTTTGTAGAGCGTCGTATCCGCGAGTGGCCTGAAGGAAGAGCGGAATGGCGAACAGGAGCCCGAATTCGCCGAGGCTCACGATCACGGCCACCGCGTTGCCCGCTCCGAAGGACTTGATTCGGAACAGTTTCAAGTCCAAGATCACGATCTTGCCGGCCTTGGAGCGAGAGTTCTCAACGAAGAGCATGGCAAGCAGCGCGATGACGCCGAGTATTCCGGCGACGGGGACGATGGAAATCGACGTCGAGGGCCATTCCCATGAGCCGATGGTGAATTGGTTGGTAGGTGTCCACCAGCCGTAGCGCTGACCTTCGATCATCGCGAACACGATGCCGAGCAATCCGGCCGTGACCAAGATGGTGCCGGGGATGTCGATGCCCTTGCGCCCGAGAACATCGCGAGTTTCGGGGACCACCACCAGAACGCCGATCAGCACGATGATTCCGATCGGGACGTTGATGAGAAACGCCCAGTGCCAGGAGTAATAGGTGGTCAACCAGCCACCAACAAGCGGCCCTAGAGCCGCCATACCGCCGATGGTTCCGCCCCAGACGGCGAACGCGACGGCCCTCGCCTTGCCCACAAAAACTGCGTTGATGACCGAGAGCGAGCTCGGCAGGATCATTGCTCCGCCAACGCCCTGAAGAGCCCGAGCAGCAATCAGTGTGATCGCGCTGTCGGACGCTGCGACGAGCACGCTCGCTCCGACGAAGACGACCACGCCGATGATGAATAGGAGTTTGCGGCCGAAGCGGTCTGCGAGGCGTCCGAAGAAAATGAGAAGAGACGCGAAGGTCAGGGAGTACGCGGCGTTAATCCATTCGGCGTCGTTGGTCGAAAGGCTTAGGTCCTTGACCATCGTCGGGATGGCGACGTTCACCACGGTGGCGTCCAAGATGATCATCGCCACGCCGAGGGCAAGGAACAGCAGAGCGGCCCAACGCTTCTTGCCCTGCATGGCTATTTGGTCAGGCACCGTGTTCACTCGCGTCGCTCCCTGCTTGCGGTTGTCGCTTGGTGCCGACACTGCGTCGGCAACCGCAGTCTGCCGCATCCCCAAGGTGCTGAGACAATCCTGCGCGTGAGTGTCGTGACATCCGAGCTGGGTTTGAGGCAGCGGTTACCCCTACGTGTAGGTGACGCCGTGATCGACCCTCCCGTCGTCCTGGCTCCGATGGCGGGAATCACCAATCGGGCTTTTCGGCGACTATGTCGGGAATCGGGAGCGGGCCTTTACGTCTCGGAGATGACCACGTCGAGGGCTC
>JAURQC010000126.1 GCA_030836325.1 Candidatus Nanopelagicales bacterium | reverse complement strand
GTGCTCATCCGGCGCTTTCTTCGGCGCGCGAGGAAGCGCGGCGCTGGGCTGACGATGCACGTCGGACCCTGGAGCCACTCCCGTCCGGAGATGCGAAGTGCGCCCTGGAAGCGCTGTGCGATTACGTGGTGAATCGGACGGGATAGTTTCCCTTGGGCATCTCTTGTCGGTGTCTTGCGGGGTGCTAGCACCCCGCTTGGCTGACTTCCGGTTCTTCCGGTGCTTGCGCACGGCACAATCTGCACCAGGAGGTTGCCCTATGTTTCGGCGAGCGATTGTTGTTGGCCTGAGCGCCGCTTTGGCCCTGAGTGCTGCTCCCAGTGCTTCGGCTGCTGATCTGGAGCGCCCGGGCGCTGTGGATCTGAATTTCAACCCCGGTGCAGGATTCGAGGCTCTTGAGGATGACGCCCAGGTGTACGGGGATGTAGTGCCTACTGACGACGGCTTCCTCATCGGTGGCAAATTCGACCGTTACC
This sequence comes from Candidatus Nanopelagicales bacterium, assembly GCA_030836325.1. The sequence goes on along the minus strand of JAURQC010000126.1, from coordinate 6,185 downwards.
GAGGTTTCGAGGCTTCGGGTATAGCGTCGATTAGAGCGGACGGCAGTTTCAATCGTGATTTCCGCTTTGCCGTAGAGCCTCGAGTAATCCCAATTGGTAACGTCGATGTGAGGTTTGGAAATTCAGTTCTTGCGATTGAACCGATTGGTAACGGTCAGTACCTCATCGGAGGCCAGTTCGCGGACGGGGAGACCCTGAAGGTTATTGACCGTTCCGGTCGTGAGGATCCGGACTTTGAATTCCAGCAGCCTTCTTCGTCTAACCGAGTGGGTTTCCCCGATTGGGGCTTCAATGGTTATGTCATGGATATCCAAACCGTCCGGCCCGGGGTGTTCCTCGTCGCTGGTCAATTCAGTCGCTTCAGCAGAGTAAAGGCGAAAGGCATTGCCCGAGTTATCCTCGGTGAGGACCGAATCCTTCGCCTCGATCCAGATTTCCAATCGCAGTTGAGTATCAGGGATCGTCGGTACGGCGCGCCGTCTGATCCGTGGATCTTCACCATTGGTACCAGACGTGACGGCTCCATCTTGATCGGAGGATTCTTCGACAAGTACCAAGGTGAGAAAGTGGGCAGTATCGCCCAGATCGCGCCCAATGGAGAGTTGCTGAACGACTTTGATGGAGGAGCTCGCGCAGGCAGGCAGATCGGGCAGGTCTTCAGCATCTTGACTTCGCGGAACGGGCCCGATCTGGTTGGTGGGTCGTTCACCAGCTTCGGATCCGATTCAGCTGCCCGGGGACTCGCCGTGCTGGATGGCCGAAGAGTCCGAGCGGCGGCACCCCGCCTGGTTGACGTGACGGACTTCTGTCCGCGACCACCTGGGGAAGGCCTGGAAGTGGCTCCTGCGGCTCCGGTCGTAGTCCGGAAGATCGTTCCCACCTCTGAAGGTGGCTACTTGATGACCGGCGTATTCGATGGTGTTCGGAACATCGACGGGACCGGCCACAACTCGGTAGGAGTCTCGCGGCTCGACTCCGATCTCCGCGCCGACTGGACATTCATGGACAGTCGAGGGCGCCCGGGGGGTCTGTTCGATGTGTGCTCAGACGGCTCGCGAAAGTTTGGATATGGCATGACCATCGGTGAACTCGACAACGACCGAATCGTCGTGGGTGGTGACTTCACTACGGCGTTCGATGTGCAGACGCTAAGGGATGTGGATGCCCCGGACATCACGATGCTGTGGGATACCAAATTGGAGGAAACCGAACTGATTCCTCGCTCTCCAGTCTTTCCAGACGTCAAAGCAGTCTCGGAGAAGGATCTGGTGGACATCGTCTTCGCCGTCAACGGGCGCAGCAACGATTCCCGCGGCGAAACCTGGGGGTACCGGGTCGGTGAGATTGGTATAGCCGGCACTGACGGGGGACCGTGTGAGGTAGTGGAGAGTGTGACGTTTGAGGAGGCGGACGCGCGCTACAACACTGTCACAGTCCAACATCGGCCACGTAGTGGCGCGGGTACCTACATCTGCGCGAGACAGCTGCTGGGGACGAACCTGAGGGAATTGGCGAGCGAGTTCGCATACCTTCCGATCGTCGGCTAGTTCGGGTCACCGAGTTGACGTGGGCGCGTGGCTCACGTCACCTCTCCGACCTCGAGCTCCTCGATGAGTTGACTTTTGCGGTCTCGCTGGCGAACGCGGGCGTGCCGGTAGGCATCGGTTGAGAACACCACCAGAGCGGTCCATACGAACAAGAAACCAAGCCACCTGCTACCGGGCATCGCTTCGTTGAAGACGAAGACACCGATCATGAATTGCAGGATAGGTGTGATGTATTGCAAGAGGCCAACCGTCGAAAGGGGAATCCGCGTTGCGGCGCCTCCGAAGGCGAGCAGGGGGAGTGCGGTAACCGGGCCTAGGAGAATGAGCAGGATGCTGATTTGCCAGCCATCCAGCACGAAGGCCGCCTGACCGCTCGACTCCCAAACCCCCATCAGCGCCAAGGCGAACGGTGCAAGGGCGGCGGTTTCGATCAGCAGGCTGTCGGTAGAACCGACATTCGCGAGTTTCTTAAGAAGTCCGTACATGCCGAAGCTGAATCCGAGCACCAGGCTGATCCAGGGCAGTTGTCCGTAGCTCACGGTCAAGATCGCCACGGCAAGGATAGCGATACCGACGGCTACCCACTGCAGTCGCCGCAGGCGCTCACGCAACAACAGAATGCCGAGCGCGACTGAGATGAGGGGATTGATGAAGTAACCAAGCGAGGCTTGGACCACCTGATCGGTGGCAATCGCGTAGACGTAGACCAGCCAATTGATGGAGATGAAGACCGCTGCGCCCAGCAAGATGAGGAGTGTTCGCCGGTTCATCGCTCGCCGCACGCTTGCCCAGTTGCGGGCGATCGAGATGACGATCACCAGGAACACCAGCGTCCAGATGATGCGGTGTGCTACGACTTCGAGTGGCGCGACCTGATCCAAGAGCGCGAAGTAGAGGGGGAACATCCCCCACAACACGAACCCGGTTATCCCGAGCAGCAGCCCCGTACGGTGTCGGGAGGCTGGATCGGTTTGTGCCGTGGTCAGTTGACGGTCCAGGTGTCGTTTCCGTGCAGCAGCGCTCGCAAGTCCCCGACGCCCTCAGCTTCGATGACATCGGCCACCTGCTGCTGGGCCATGCGGTCGTAGGCCTCACGGTGGGTGACGTCGCGGAAGATGCCGATCGGGGTGTTGGTTAGCGTGCGGGGGTTGTATAGGCGGGAGAGCCCGAAAGCAAGGCCTGGATCCTTCGCGTGTGAATCGAAGACGATGATCTGCGACTGATCGACATCTTCGATGTTCATCACCTGCAAGTGACCATCGGAATCACGGACAACGCACTTGTCTGCGTTGTTGCCGAAGATGATCGGCTCTCCGTCTACCAAACGAATCAGGTTGTCCTCACGGACGTCGTTCTCCTTGAGCGGCTCCCAAGCGCCATCGTTGAAGATGTTGCAGTTCTGGTAGATCTCGACCAGCGCCGATCCTTCATGCGCGGCAGCCGCGCGCAGCACTTCGGTCATGTGCTTGCGGTCCGAGTCGATAGTCCTGGCCACGAAGGTGGCTTCGGCGCCCAGCGCCACGGACACCGGGTTGAAGGCGTAGTCCAGTGACCCCTGCGGGGTGGACTTGGTGACCTTTCCTTGTTCGGAGGTGGGGGAGTATTGACCTTTGGTGAGCCCGTAGATGCGATTGTTGAACAGCAGGATCTTCAAGTTCACGTTGCGACGCAGGGCGTGGATGAGGTGGTTGCCGCCGATACTTAGGGCATCTCCATCACCGGTGACGACCCATACCGACAAGTCCGGGCGAGTGGTGGCCAGTCCGGTGGCAATGGCCGGGGCGCGACCGTGGATGCTGTGCACACCGTAGGTGTCCATGTAATAGGGGAATCGAGACGAGCAGCCGATCCCGGAGACGAAGACGATGTTCTCGCGCTTGAGGCCGAGTTCTGGCATGAATCCCTGGACCGCGGCGAGGATTGCGTAGTCACCGCAGCCCGGGCACCAGCGCACCTCCTGGTCGGTCTTGAAGTCCTTGGCCTTCAACTCGACATCGGACTTGGGGACGAGGGACAGAGCGGGGAACGCGTCCGTGCTCATTGCTCACCTTCCATCTGTTGATTCAGTTCGGTGATGACGTCGAGGAGTTCAGAAGACTTGAACGGCAGACCGCGAACCTGGTTGTAGCCGTAGGTATCCACCAAGAAGCGCGCGCGCAGCAGCATGTTCAACTGACCGAGGTTCATCTCGGGTACCACTACCCGCTCGTAGGACTTCAGGACCTCACCTAGGTTGCGGGGGAAGGGGTTCAAGTGCCGCAGATGAGCCTGGGCCACCTTGATGCCCGAGCGTCGGGCTATCTGACAGGCGGCACCGATCGGACCGTAGGTGGACCCCCAGCCCAGCATCAGGATCCGAGCGTCGCCATCAGGATCATCGACCTCGATATCGGGAATCGTCTCGGCAATGGCGTCGACCTTCGCTTGGCGCAGCCGCACCATGTGATCGTGGTTTTCGGGATCGTAGGAGATGTTGCCCGTGCCGTCGGCCTTCTCCAGCCCGCCGATGCGGTGTTCGAGTCCGGCCGTGCCGGGAATCGCCCAAGGCCGGGCCAGGGTCTGCGGGTCGCGCAGGTAGGGCCAGAACTCCTGCGTGCCGTCGTCGTTCATGTGGTTGGGCGCGGTGGCGAATGCCGGGTCGATCTGCGGGAGATCTTCGATCGAAGGTATGCGCCAGGGCTCGGAGCCGTTGGCCAGGTAGCCATCGGAGAGTAGGAATACCGGGGTTCGGTAGGTAACCGCGATGCGGGCGGCTTCGAGAGTGGCATCGAAGCAGTCGGCTGGGCTTTGCGGCGCCACGATGGGCACCGGCGACTCGCCATTTCGACCGAACATCGCTTGCAGCAGGTCGGATTGCTCGGTCTTGGTGGGCAGACCGGTTGATGGGCCACCGCGCTGGACGTCGATCACGAGTAGCGGCAATTCGAGCGACACGGCAAGGCCGATGGTTTCGGACTTCAATGCGATGCCGGGTCCGGAGGTGGTGGTCACGGCGAGCGACCCGCCGTACGAAGCACCGAGGGCGGCGCCGATGCCGGCGATCTCGTCCTCGGCCTGGAAGGTCATGACGCCGAACCGTTTGTGCTTGCTCAATTCATGCAGGATGTCCGATGCCGGAGTGATGGGGTAGGAGCCGAGGAACAAGCGCAGGCCGGATTGCTGTGAGGCGGCGATGAGCCCGTAGGACAAAGCCAGGTTGCCAGTGATGTTGCGGTAGGTTCCGGCGTCCATTGCAGCCGGCTTCACCTCGTATTGGACGCTGAACTCCTCGGTGGTCTCCCCGTAGGACCACCCGGCCTCGAATGCCGCGATGTTGGCGTTCATGATCTCCGGCTTGGAGGCGAACTTCTTCCTCAAGAAGTCGATCGTGCCCTCGGTGGGGCGGTGATAGAGCCACAGCAGCAACCCGAGCGCGAACATGTTCTTCGCCCGCTCGGCTTCCTTCTTGGTGATGTCGAATTCCTTGAGTGCCTCGACGGTCATCGAGGTTAAGGCGATCGGGTGCAGGCGATAGGCCTCGAGGGAGTCGTCTTCCAGTGGGCTTCCCGCATAGCCGACCTTGTCGAGGTTGCGCTTGGTGAACTCGTCGGTGTTGACGATCAAGTCCGAACCGCGAGGTAGATCCTCGATATTGGCCTTGAGCGCCGCAGGATTCATCGCCACCAGCACGTTTGGCTGATCTCCGGGAGTGGTGATGTCGTGGTCGGCGAAGGCGAGCTGGAAGCTCGAAACCCCCGGAAGTGTCCCCGCGGGCGCGCGAATCTCGGCGGGGAAGTTCGGCAACGTAAGCAGATCGTTGCCCATCCAGGCAGCCTCGGAGGTGAAGCGGTCGCCGGTCAACTGCATACCGTCTCCGGAATCCCCTGCGAAGCGAATCACGACCCTGTCGACCTGGACGACCTGCTTGGTCATGTCACCCAATCCCTGTTGTTCTCGCGGTCAGTCGGACCTTCCAGGCATCCGGCCTCGCCGGCGTGGCTGCCTGTCCCATTCTGCTCTCTTTCGCGTCGCGGGCATGTCTCGGGGCGGCGATCGTGACCAAGCGGTGATCGTTAGCCTTTCGGACATGTGGCGGTTGGCCTCGCGCCCGGATGCTCGGGTGGAGATCGTGGGGGCCGGGTTGGCGTGCTGCGCTCTCGAGGTCGAGGCAGCCGCAGCCCAGGGATTACTCCTGACCGCGGACGGAAACGATCGAGTCGATGGGCCCACTGTCCTGGTCGTAGCAGGCACAGTCACCAAGGCTCTCGAACCTGCCGTGCTGCGCAGGCATGCCGAACTGTCCCGACATGGTGAGGTTCGGGTGATGTCCTTCGGGGCTTGCTCGACCAGCGGCGGTCCGTACTGGGATGCCCCGAGCGTGCTCACCGGAATCGGATCGGTGCTGGAGGTGGAGTCCTACGTGCCCGGGTGTCCACCAAGGCCGCAGGCGCTTGCGGCGGAGCTGGAGCGGATTGTCGACTCCATGGTGGCCGCGTGATTACCCAAGCAGACATCCTCGACACGACGCCCGATGCATGGATCGAGGAGTGTGCGTCGTACCGGGAGAAGGGCCTTGTCAGTGTGGATTGGCTGACCGCCGTCGATTCCGGCAATGCCATCGCGGTCCTCGTCCACCTCGTCCGACCTGGCACCGGTGAC
>JAURQC010000010.1 GCA_030836325.1 Candidatus Nanopelagicales bacterium | reverse complement strand
TGTGGGCTGGAACGACTCGAACCTCCGCGTCAGCGGCGAACCGATCAGCCACCACGACGTCGATGGGTACCGCCACCTCGATGCCACGACGTTCTGCTTGCTCAAGGAAGCCTTCGACGGTCGAGATCTGGTCTTCTTCGAGAAGTGAGGCTCCAACCGAATATCCCTGAGCAGCTAGGAATGTGAACGCCATTCCCCCGCCGATCAAGAGCCGATCCACCCGTGGGATGAGGTTGCCGATCACCGCGAGTTTGTCGCTCACCTTGGATCCACCCAAGATCACGACGTACGGGCGATCGGGTTCACCCAGCAGGCGGGAAAACACCTGGGCTTCGCGCTGAACCAGCAGACCGGCGGCGTGCGGAAGCGCACGGGCGAGGTCGGTGACCGAGGCTTGCTCCCGGTGCACTACCCCGAAGCCGTCCGACACGAAAAAGTCGCCAAGCTCAGCCAACTCTTCCGCCAGTGCCGCACGCTCTGACGCGTCCTTACTGGTCTCACGTGCATCAAAGCGGATGTTTTCCAACAGGACCACATCGCCACTGGTCGCATCTGCGAGCAGAACTTTCGCTTGCGGGATGTCAGCAGCCAGGGGCACTTCAACACCCAGAAAACCGGACAACGCTTGAGCAACCGGCGCGAGGCTTGAGGCCGGATCGACCGTGCCCTTCGGGCGACCGAGATGAGCGAGTAGGAGCACGGTGGCTCCATGCTCACGCAGATATTCGATCGTGGGCAACGCCGCGGCGATGCGCCCAGTATCGGTGATCGCCCGATCGCCGGAGCCGTCGCCAGCCAGAGGGACGTTGAAGTCCACCCGGACGATGACGACGGAGCCGGTGACGTCTAGATCATCGAGGCTCCGCACGCTCACAGTTTGGAGCCGACAAGCGCGACGAGGTCGACCAAACGGTTGCTGTAGCCCCACTCGTTGTCGTACCAGCCGAGGACCTTGACCATGTTGCCGTTGGCGTTGGTCATTCCAGCGTCGAAAATGCACGATGACGGGTCGGTGACGATGTCCGATGAGACGATCGGATCCTCGGTGTACTGCAAGATCCCCTTCATCGGACCCTCGGCGGCCTTCTTCACGACCTCATTGATCTCTTCCTTCGTCGCTGCCGTCTTGAGTTCGACAGTGAGGTCAGTGGCGGAGCCCGTGGGAACCGGCACGCGCATGGCGTAGCCGTCGAGCTTGCCCTTCAAGTGCGGCAGGACCAGAGCGATCGCCTTGGCTGCACCGGTGCTGGTCGGGATCATGTTGATCGCTGCTGCACGTGCACGACGAAGATCGCTATGCGGGAAATCCAGGATGCGCTGGTCGTTGGTGTAGGCGTGAATCGTTGTCATGAGGCCACGCTCAATGCCAAACGCGTCGTCGATCGCCTTGGCCATCGGTGCCAGGCAGTTGGTGGTGCAGGAAGCGTTGGAGATGATCACGTCCTTAGCAGGGTCGTAATCGCCGTCATTGACGCCCATCACGATGGTGATGTCCTCACCCTTTGCCGGAGCGGAGATGATGACCTTCTTAGCGCCTGCGGTCACGTGCTTTCGAGCGTCGTCGGCGTTTGTGAAGATACCGGTGGACTCGACCACCACATCGGCACCGACGTTGGCCCAGGGCAGATCTGCCGGGTCCCGCTCGGCGAAGATTGGAATGGATTTCCCGTCGACAACGATGGCTCCTTCTGCAGCCTCTACCGGAACACCGATGCGACCGAGGATCGAGTCGTACTTGAGCAGGTGGGCGAGGGTGGTGGTGTCGGTGAGGTCGTTGATGCCGACCACTTGGACGTCGGCTCCGCTAGCGAGCAGGGCCCGGAAGAAGTTCCGGCCGATACGTCCGAATCCATTGATGCCGACCTTGATGGCCACAGGGGTCTCCTCGTGTTGTCTCATGAAGTGCTTGCCGCCGGTGCATAAGCCGCCGCGTTGTCCCGGCGTAGCTGCCCTGGGTAAGACAGCGCTTACATCCTAGTGACGCAGGTTACGTTCTTGTGACGTCGGTCGGCTGTACTGGTCAATCGTCGGCGAGGTCAGCATCAGCTAGCGCTGCCTCAGTGTCCGGGATGCCCAATTCACCGGCGCGCTTATCGGCGAGGGCCAACAGACGTCGGATTCGCCCAGCAATGGCGTCCTTGGTCATCGGCGGATCCGCTAGCGCTCCCAGCTCTTCCAAACTGGCCTGCTGGTTGTCCATCCGCAGGCGTCCTGCGACAACGAGGTGATCGGGAACCTCGTCTCCCAAGATCTCAAGTGCCCGACCTACGCGAGCGCTGGCGGCCACGGCGGCGCGGGCGGAGCGGCGAAGGTTGGCGTCGTCGAAGTTCGCGAGCCGGTTCGCGGTGGCGCGCACCTCACGACGCATGCGTCGTTCTTCCCACGCCAGAACCGACTCGTGGGCTCCCATGCGTGTCAGTAGGGCGCCGATGGCGTCCCCATCGCGGATTACCACCCGGTCCACCCCACGGACTTCACGGGATTTGGCGGCGATTCCAAGCCTGCGGGCGGCACCCACGAGGGCTAATGCTGCCTCGGGGCCAGGGGCGGTGACCTCCAAGGAACTCGAACGCCCGGGCTCGGTCAAGGAGCCGTGCACGAGAAACGCACCACGCCATGCTGCCTCACAGTCACACAACCCACCGGCCACGATGGCTGGAGGCAGTCCCCTCACGGGCCGGCCACTGCCGTCGACAATGCCGGTTTGCTTGGCCAGAGCCTCCCCACCGTTGGTCACGCGGACCACGTAGCGGGTTCCCTTGCGGATCCCACTGGCTTGGACCATTGAGACCTCGCTGTCGTGGCCGTAGATGTCGAAGATGTCTTTCCTTAGCCGGCGCGCGATCGCCCCGGCATCGAGTTCGACTTCAATCACAATGGAGCCACTGACGATGTGGAGTGCTCCGCCGAAGCGAAGAAGGGACGATACCTCCGCCTTACGGCAGCACGTCTTCGTGACTTCCACTCGGCTGAGCTCGTCTTTAACTGCGGCGGTCATCGCCATAGTGGAACTTCCTCCTGTCATCAAGCCAGAACCGTACCGAAGGCTCGTGCCAACTTCGCGGGGTCGTGTCGATCGGCCGCTGCGGCGACGTCGAAGAACACCACGTCGCTTCCCCATGATGAGCAAGCAGCCTCGAGATCTCGGCGCTGTGAATCCCCGGCGAGGTGCTGGCCATCGGCGATCACGACATCAAATCGCATGTCGGGTGCGTGGACCGAAATGGCCTCAATGTGCTCGGCCGGTGAGAATCCACCCGTCTCCCCCTCCTGCGGGTCGAGGTTGAGTACCAGAACCTTCGTCCCTCGAGCTGCGATGACATGTGTTGCCAGGTCGGGTAGCACCAAGTGCGGCATGACCGACGTAAACCACGAGCCCGGACCCAACACCACGGCATCGGCGGAGTCGATGGCAGCCAGCGCCTCCGCGCAGGCTCGCGCCTCGGGTGGATCCAGCCACATCCGCTCCACCCGCCCGGGCGTTGTAGCCACTTCAACCTGACCGCGGACCTCGCTCATGACCGTAGGCGCCTGGGGATCATGCCCGCGAATCTCTGCCACAATCTGCAAGGGGTCTGTACTGCATGGCAATACTCGACCGACGGCACCCAGCAAAGTCCCGAGTTCGTCTAGTCCAGCGACCGAGTCGCCCGTGCGCTCCCACAGCGCAGCCATGAGCAGGTTTCCCACAGCGTGGCCGGCGAGGTCACCGTCACCGTCGAATCGGTACTGAAGAACATCCGCCCAGCGGCGAGAAGCCGGGTCCTCCGCACACAAGGCCGCGAGGGCCATGCGTAAGTCACCCGGCGGCAGAATCCCGAATTCGCGCCGGAGTCTGCCGCTCGAGCCGCCATCGTCGGCTACCCCCACCACAGCGGAGATCCGGTCGGTGACCCTGCGCAAGGCCCGCAGGCTCACAGCCAACCCGTGCCCACCACCGAGTGCGACGACCGCCGGTGACATGGACTCAGGTGCAACCCCCTCGCCCACGCGCTACTCCTTGCCGAGATCTCTGTGCTCGACACCCACCACTGCGTCGGCAGACTCGAGCATCCCGGCCAGCGCCTCGGAGAGCGCCACACTGCGGTGCTTACCTCCCGTGCAGCCGACAGCCACTGTCACGAAACGCTTGCCCTCGCGCAGGTAACCGTCACGCGTCGTGCGCACCAGAGCGGCAAGGTGGTCAAGGAACTCTTGAGCACCGTCCCCTGCGAGGACGGCAGATGAGACACGGGGATCTTGACCCGTGAGCTCCCGCAGGTTCTCGTCCCAATAAGGATTGGGCAGGAAGCGTGCGTCGGCAACCATGTCCGCGTCCACCGGAATGCCGTGCTTGAACCCGAAGGACATCACCGTGATCCGTAAGCGTTCATCGGGCTCAGAGAATGCCGAATCGATCGCACGACGAAGTTCATGAACGTTGAGGTTGGTCGTGTCGATCACGAGATCGGCATCCGATCGAAGATCACCCAGGACGAGGCGTTCGCGGCGCAGGCCGTCCAAAATCCTGTTTCCTTGTTGCAACGGATGTGGACGCCGCGATGATTCGAATCGTCGAACGAGTGACTCCTCGGACGCCTCCAAGAAGACGACTTGAAGATTGACGTCCATGGTTCTCAGCGCTGTCATCGCCTCCGCCAACTGCGGAAAGAATGACCCACCACGGGCATCGACCACTACTGCGACCCGATGCACATCCGGGTTTTCGACAGCGACGTCGATCGCCGATCCGATAAGCATTGGCGGGATGTTGTCGATGACGAACCAACCGCCGTCTTCGAGCGCACGAGCCGCAGTCGATCGCCCCGCTCCCGACATTCCAGTAACGAGTAGGACGTCGAACGCCTCCGGACTCATGGTGATGACGCTAGCGCCTCATGAACCGACGCGGCCAGGCTCGGCCCGATTCCCGGCACCTGTTGCAGGTCGTCCACAGTCGCCGCCTTGATCGATTTCACTGAACCGAAGTGCTTGAGCAGCGCCGCTGCCTTCTTCTCCCCCAACCCCGGGATGTCATCGAGAGCGCTGCGGCGCTGACGGGCAGTTCGCCGTTTGCGATGGAACGCAATGGCGGTTCGGTGTGCCTCGTCGCGAACCCGCTGCAGGAGATACAGCGCTTCGCTTGTCCTCGGCAAGATCACTGGATCGGCGGATTCGGGAGTCCATACTTCCTCGAGGCGCTTGGCCAAGCCCACGACCGGGACATCACCCATTCCACATTCAGTGAGCACCTGCTGCGCAGCGTTCACTTGCGGTGCACCGCCGTCGATCACGAGTAGTCCGGGTGGATAAGCGAATGGCTTAGATGGCTCATGAAGGGCGACGTGCGACACCTCAGAGTCGGACTGTGGGGACACTCCAGACTGCGCGATGCGCTCGAAACGACGCTCGACGACCTCTCGAACCGCCGCAAGGTCGTCGGCACCTTCGGTACGGATGATGAACGTCCGGTAATCCTTCTTGCGAGGCAGCCCATCTTCGAAGACAACCAAAGATGCAACGGTGTCGGTTCCCTGAAGCGTGGAGATATCTATGCACTCAATGCGCAAGGGTGCCTCCGCAAGATCAAGGTAGTCCTGCAGCTCCGCGAGCGCCTCGCTGCGCGCAGTGAGATCACTTGATCGCTTCATCCGGTGACGCATAAGCGCCTCAGACGCATTGGCTTTCGCCGTGTCCATCAGAACTCTTTTGTCACCGCGCTGAGGTACACGGATGTCCACGCCCGCGCCTCGTCGATCCTGGAGCCACTGAGTAAGAGCGTCGTTATCGGTCGGAGCGTGGGACACAAGGACTTCCCGAGGAGGTCGCGCGCTATCGATGTCGACGCCCTCCCGACCGGCGTAAAGACGCTGAAGGACCCGCTCTACGTAGCCACCGAGCAGGAGGTCTTCTGCCTTCTCGACAATGAAGCTGCGTTCACCGATCAATCGACCCGAGCGAACGTGGAAGACTTGAACACCGATCTCGAGGGCATCGTCGTGCACAGCCACGACATCAGCATCCGTCCCATCTCCGAATACGACTGCATTGCGTTCCATAGCGCGCGTGAGCGCTCCCAGTCGGTCTCGCCAACGCGCGGCTTCTTCGTACTCCTGACGCTCTGCAGCATCTTTCATCGACGCTTGCATGGACCTGATGAACGGTTGCGTATTGCCGGCGAGGAACCGACACATGTCATCCACCCGCTCGCGATACTCCTCATCCGTCACCCGATCCACGCATGGCGCTGCGCATTTGTCGATGTAACCCAGAAGACACGGGCGTCCTAGCTGCGCCGCCCGCTTGAAAACGCCGTTGCGGCAGGTCCGAACTCCGAACACTTTCGAAAGTTCGTCGAGGGTCTCACGGATAGCCCATGCGTGCGCGTAGGGCCCGAAGTATCGAGTGCCCTTGCGTCGCGGTTCGCGGACCACAGCGGCGCGCGGGACCTCTTCTCCGACGGTCACCGCCAAGTACGGATACGACTTGTCGTCTCGATACTTGACGTTGAATCGAGGGTCGTACTCCTTGATCCAAGTGAACTCGAGCGCCAACGCTTCAACCTCATTGGCCACAACAACCCAATCAACCGACGAGGCTGCGGTGAGCATCGATTGGGTGCGTGGATGCAACGCGCTGAAATCGGCGAAGTAGGAGTTCAGTCTGGATCGAAGGGACCGCGCCTTGCCGACATAGACGACACGGCCCTGCGCATCCTTGAAGCGGTAGACACCCGGGGCCTGAGGAATCGATCCCGAGGCAGGCCGGTAGTCACTGGGATCGGCCATCGACCCTCACTCAGTCGAGGACGACCGAGTCCCCTTGGACGCTCACCGGAACCGCCGGCAGGCCTTCTTGGGCCGGACCGGCGATGACCGATCCATCTTCAGCCGAGAACAACGATCCGTGGCACGGACAAAGGATCTCGTTCGACTCGACCGACGACATCAGACAGCCTTGATGTGGGCAGACCGCGCTGAACCCTTTGAAGTCACCCGACGTGGGTTGTACGACCACCACGGGTGGATCGGAGATCACAACTCCGCCTTCAACCGGCACCTCGTCCACAGAAGTCAGGACATCACCAAGCGCCTCAGTGTCCTCAACCTCGGCGATCTCCTCTGCCGTCTCAGCCTGTGAGGATTCGGCCGTTGTCTCCTCGGCCGCTGACTCTTCGGCCGTAACGTCCGTAGTGGACTCCGACGCCGAGTCACCCCCACCACAGGCAACGAGGATGCCCCCCACTGCCACGAGTCCCCCACCGGCGATCACTTCGCGTCGCTTTAATTCTCGAGCCATGGCATCAGAGTACGTCAGACGACCCAAGCCGGCACGATCACAGCAGGGGTGCCAGGAAACAACCGGTATGGCTGGCCTCCACCGTGGCTACCGCTTCGGGTGTGCCCTCGGCGACCACGGTGCCTCCCCCTGAACCGCCCTCGGGTCCGAGGTCCACGATCCAGTCGGCTGACTTAATGACGTCAAGGTTGTGCTCGATGACAATCACTGTGTTTCCCTTGTCGACAAGGGACTGCAGCACGCCCAACAGTTTGCGGATGTCTTCGAAGTGCAAGCCGGTTGTCGGCTCGTCCAAGACGTAGATAGTTCGTCCCGTCGATCGCTTTTGCAGTTCGCTTGCCAGCTTGACGCGCTGCGCTTCGCCACCGGACAGGGTCGGGGCTGACTGACCCATGCGTACGTAACCGAGACCGACGTCAACGAGAGTCGACAGGTGCCGGGCAATCGCCGGTACGGCTTCGAAGAACACGAGAGCTTCCTCGATCGGCATGTCGAGGACCTCGGCGATGGTCTTGCCCTTGTAGTGGACCTCGAGGGTTTCACGGTTGTAGCGAGCCCCGTGGCAGACCTCGCACGGTACGTAGACGTCGGGAAGGAAGTTCATCTCGATCTTGATCGTGCCGTCGCCACTGCACGCCTCGCAGCGACCACCTTTGACGTTGAAGGAGAAACGGCCCGGCTGGTAGCCACGGACTTTCGCTTCCGGCGTTGCCGCAAACAGCTTGCGGATGTGGTCGAACACACCGGTATAGGTGGCTGGATTGCTTCTCGGGGTGCGTCCAATCGGACTTTGATCGACGTGCACCACCTTGTCTATCTCGTCAATCCCTTTGACGCTCTTGTGCTTGCCCGGTACCAAGCGCGCACCGTTAAGATCGCGGGCCAGAACGCTGTACAGGATGTCGTTCACGAGAGTGGACTTACCTGATCCACTGACGCCGGTCACGCAAACAAAATTTCCCAGTGGGAAGCGTGCAGTGACGTTCTTTAAGTTGTGCTCGCGTGCTCCCGTGACAGTGATCCATCCCCGTTCCTGGAGCCGACGTTCTGCCGGCACCTCGATGCGTCGGGCTCCCGACAGGTACTGCCCGGTGAGCGACTCCTTGCTCTTTAGCAACTCTTTGACGGTCCCATTGACAACGATTTGTCCACCGTGCTCGCCGGCGCCAGGGCCGATGTCCACCACCCAGTCAGCGGTCTTGATCGTGTCTTCGTCGTGTTCAACGACGATGAGCGTGTTCCCGAGGTCGCGAAGTCGAACCAAGGTCTCGATGAGGCGATGGTTGTCGCGCTGGTGCAGCCCAATGCTTGGCTCGTCTAGTACGTAGAGCACCCCCACAAGCCCCGATCCGATTTGGGTTGCCAGCCGTATCCGCTGAGCCTCACCGCCAGCAAGTGTTCCGGCTGCACGATCCATCGACAGGTAGTGCAGACCCACATCCACTAGGAACTGCAGACGTTCGTTGACTTCTTTCAAAACTCGCGAGGCAATTGCCGCGTCACGATCAGACAGCGTGAGTTCACGCAGCACCTCAGCAGCATCGCCAATCGGTAGTGAGGCGACGTCTGCGATGGAACGGCCCTCAATCGTGACGGCTAGCGTCAGCGGCTTGAGGCGGCTGCCACCACATGCATCGCAGGGCACCTCTCGCATGTATCCCTCGAAGCGTTCGCGCGAGGCATCGGTCTCGGCTTCGGCATGTCGACGCTTGACGTAAGGAATGACGCCTTCGTATTCGGTGTAGTACGAGCGGCGTCGGCCGTACCTATTGCGGTACTGCACGTGAATTTGGTCTGAGTAGCCATCGAGAATGACTTTCCTGGCCTTGGCGGGGACCTTCTTCCACGGTGTATCCACGTCAACGTCGAGTTCTTCGGCGATCGCCTCGAGTAGCCGTGCGAAGTACCCCGAGACGGTCCCCCGCGACCAAGGAGCAATAGCTCCCTCAGATAAGGCCAGGTCCGAATCCGGGACAACGAGTTCGACATCGACCTCCCTCGTGGTCCCCAGCCCCGAACACTCTGGGCACGCGCCGAAAGGCGAGTTGAAGGAAAAAGACCGGGGCTCGAGTTCTTCGAATGACAAGCCATCGCGGGGACAAGCGAGGTGTTCAGAGTAGATCCGCTCACGTAACGGATCGGATTCGTCGAGGTCCACAAAGTCGAGCACCACATAGCCGTGTCCGAGACCGAGCGCCGTTTCGATGCTGTCAGTCAGGCGACGTCGCGACTCAGGATTTACGGTCAATCGGTCAACGACGACTTCAACGCTGTGCTTTTCTTGCTTCTTGAGCTTGGGTACCTCGTCGAGGCCGTAAACCACGCCGTCGACACGCGCGCGAGAGAAGCCTTGGGTCTGCAACTGCCGAAATAGATCGACGTACTCGCCCTTGCGTTCGCGAACAAGTGGCGCCAGGACCTGGAATCGAGTTTTCTCCGGGAGTTCGAGCACTTGATCCACGATCTGCTGCGGCGTTTGTCGACTGATCGGATCTCCGCACTCCGGGCAATGTGGCTTTCCGATACGTGCGTACAGCAAGCGCAGGTAGTCATAAACCTCGGTAATAGTCCCGACGGTCGAACGCGGGTTTCGAGATGTGGACTTCTGATCAATCGACACCGCAGGTGATAAGCCTTCGATGAAGTCCACGTCGGGCTTGTCCATCTGGCCGAGGAACTGCCGGGCGTAGGCGGACAGACTCTCGACGTAACGTCGCTGCCCTTCAGCAAAGATTGTGTCGAATGCCAGAGAAGACTTTCCCGAACCGGACAGACCGGTGAAGACGATGAGCGCATCGCGTGGCATATCTAGCGAGACGTCCTTGAGGTTGTGCTCTCGCGCACCACGGACGACCAGGTTCTCGCCGATCACTACTGCCCCTCTCCCGGCGCCTGGTGGATGCCCACTGATGCCTCGCTATGGTGCCGGATATGTACTCCGGACACGTCAGCGTAGGCGGTGCGGCTGACGTTCGCGAACTGTCGAACGTGACCATCAGCAAGCTCGCCGTCGGCCCCATGGACAACAACACATACCTCGTTCGCTGCACGGCCACCGGGGCTCAGCTACTGATCGATGCAGCCGCGGAAGTCGACCGAATACTGGATCTCATCGGTCCCGATGGCGTGGTGGGGGTCGTCACCACCCATCGCCATAAGGACCATTGGGGCGCCCTAGCCGACGTAGTCGCTGCTACCGGAGCCCCCGTCTTCGCCCACGACGCCGATGCCGATGCCATCGATGTTCCGATCACGCACCGCGTGAACGAGGGCGATGAAATCGTCGTGGGTAACGTGGCGCTCGGAACTATCCACCTCGAAGGACACACTCCTGGATCACTCGTACTCACCTACGACGACCCCACGGGTCACAACCACGTCTTCACTGGCGACTGCCTCTTTCCAGGCGGAGTTGGGCGAACGTGGTCTCCCGAGGACTTCGACGCTTTGCACGGGGGCGTCACCAGCAAGATCTTCGATCGCTTCGATGACGAAACCTGGATTTATCCCGGCCACGGCAACGACACCATCCTCGGTAACGAACGCCCGCAGCTCGACGAATGGCGCGCACGAGGCTGGTAGCTAGTTGGTAGGACACCAACTCGCCTCATAAGGTGTCGGCGTGTCTACGCCTGCGTCACTACCCAAGGCCGGGACTACTCCCACGGAGTCCGAATCCCGGGCGGACAGGTTCTGGGACCGGCTCACCGTCCACAAGGCCAATCCGGACGACCCGCGCCAGGTCCGCGCCGAGGCCCGCTTGGTGAAATACGAATCCAAGACCGCCCTGGTCATGGTCATCCTGGCGCTCGTTTACCTGGTCCTGTACTCCTTCTACGTCCTCGACCTCGATCTCACGAGTGTTCAGATGTCCACCCTCAACACCGCGATGGACGTGATTTGGGTCATTTTCATCGTCGATTTAACCATTCGAACGATCCTGGCGCCGAAGCACTTCGCCTACCTCGTTCATCACCCGATCGACGTCCTGGCGGTGGCCGTTCCAGCCTTCCGGGTGCTGCGGGTGCTCCGGGTGTTGACGGCCGGACAGTGGCTCATCAGTCGAGGAAGCCGATTGCGATTCGGACGCACCGCCACAGCCGTAGTCATCGCCGTCGTGTTCTTGACCTACATCAGTGCGCTTGCCGTTCTCAACGCCGAGCGCGGCGCAAAGAACGCCAGCATCGAGACATTCGGTGACGCCGTGTGGTGGTCTCTCGTCACGATGGCCACGGTCGGATACGGCGATTACGTACCCGTCACCGCAAACGGGCGCATCATCGCCGTCGGCGTGATGATTGTCGGCATTTCTCTTCTCGGCCTGGTCGGTGCATCGGTGGCATCAGCGGTCGTGACGCGCTTGAGCGGCAAACAAGAGCAGGGGCAAAGCGAGGTCAAAGAAGACATCATCGAACTGAAGGCCGAGATCGCCGCGCTTCGTCAGGCACTGGCCCAGGCCGGCTTCCACGCCGACCCGCCGCCTACTGCTCCTCGTCCTCCCGCGGATCGGTCAGTCGACCGGCATGAGCGATCGCATCAGGATCCTTCCGGGTCTTAATCCACGACGCAATCGTCACGACAACCAACACAAGGGCGATGATCACAAGCGACCAAATGGTGTCGATCTTTGGCACGGTGTCTGGGAAGACCTCGTGGAAGTACGTGAGGATCAACTTGAACCCGATGAAGATAAGAATAACGGCCAATCCCGCTGAAAGATAGACGAGTTTGTCCAGTAGCCCCTTCACCAAGAAGTACAGAGCCCGAAGTCCCAATAAAGCGAAGGCATTTGCGGCGAACACCAGGAACGGCTCCTGGGTGACACCGAAGGTTGCAGGGATCGAATCGAGTGCGAAGAGCAGGTCCGTGCCACCGATCGCAACCATCACCAACAACAATGGCGTTGCCATTTTGGCGCCGTTGACCCTGGTAAAGAGCTTGGTACCGTCGTAGTCGTCGGAAAACTTCACTCGCTTTCGAATATTGCGGATGATGAAGTTGTCCATCGGATCGGGATCCTCGTTGCGATGCCGCATAAGTTGAACTCCGGTCCACAGCAGCAGCGCACCGAACAGTACAAAAGTGAAAGCAAACAAGGAGATCGCCGCTGCTCCGATTGCGATGAAGATGGCACGGAAGATAAGCGCGAGAAGGACTCCGAATAAAAGCACACGCTGGTGCAGCACTGATGGCGTTCGAAACTGAGTGAGAATGATTACGAACACAAAGATGTTGTCCACACTGAGCGACTTCTCGACCAAGTAGGCGGTGTAGTACTGCGTGCCAAAGTCCGCACCGGCCCACCACCAGATAACGGCCCCGAAGGCGATTGCGACGCTGATGTAGAAGATGCTCCAGAAGATGGCCTCTTTGAACATCACGTCGTGGGGCTTGCGACTCACCGTGAAAAAGTCGACGACGATCAGCAAGAGGATGACGCCGATGGTTACGGCCCATACGGTCAACGAGGTGTCCACCCGCTGAGCCTAGGCGGTAGCGGAAGAGCAATCAGCCCATGGCTTCGCGCATGGAGCGCAGTTCACTCTTGAGTTCGGCTACTTCGTCTCGTAGTCGGGCCGCGAGCTCGAATTGCAGATCGGCAGCTGCCTGGTGCATCTGGTTGGTCAACTGCTCAATCAACTGCGCTAATTCGCCCTCGGCCATCGACGCAGTACGCCGGGTCGGTACAGGCGTTGCGGTTCCTGAGGCCCCGGTGGATCCAATTAACTCCCGGGTGTCCTCTTCCTCACGCACCAGCAGATCGGTGATGTCGGCTATCCGCTTACGCAGGGGCTGAGGGTCGATGCCGTGCTCGGTGTTGAAAGCAACCTGCTTAGCTCGACGACGGTTTGTTTCATCGATCGCATGCTCCATCGAGGCGGTTATGGAGTCTGCGTACATGTGCACCTGGCCCGAGACGTTTCGTGCCGCGCGCCCAATTGTCTGAATCAACGATGTCTCGGAGCGCAGGAATCCTTCCTTGTCGGCATCCAGGATTGCAACGAGTGAAACTTCCGGAAGATCAAGGCCTTCACGAAGCAGGTTGATTCCAACCAGAACATCGAAAACTCCGGCGCGCAGTTCGCGGAGCAGCTCCACTCGGCGGAGCGTGTCCACCTCCGAGTGCAGATACTGCACGCGGATACCGTGCTCTCCGAGGTAGTCAGTGAGGTCTTCGGCCATTCGCTTGGTCAGTGTGGTGACAAGCGACCGCTCACCGCGTTCAGCGCGAGTTCTAACTTCGTGCATTAGGTCGTCGATCTGACCTTCCGTCGGCTTGACGACGATTTCTGGATCGACCAGTCCGGTGGGACGGATGACCTGCTCAACGACGTCCCCCTCCACCTTGCCCAGTTCGTACGGCCCCGGAGTTGCCGACAGATACACCGTCTGTCCGATGCGCTCAACGAATTCAGCCCACGTTAGTGGGCGATTGTCCATGGCCGAAGGCAAGCGGAACCCGTGCTCGACGAGTGTGCGTTTGCGGGAAGTGTCGCCTTCGTACATCGCACCAATCTGCGGCACCGTCACGTGCGATTCGTCGATTACCAACAGAAAGTCGTCGGGGAAGTAATCCAACAGGCAGTTGGGTGCCGAACCAGGTGGACGCCCATCAATGTGTCGTGAGTAATTTTCTATGCCTGAACAGGTTCCGACCTGACGCATCATCTCAATGTCGTAGCTGGTCCTCATTCGAAGTCGCTGCGCCTCGAGTTGCTTTCCCTGGTTGTCCAGTTCGGCAAGACGTTCCTGGAGTTCGGTCTCGATCCCCTGTATCGCTCGCTCCATTCGCTCAGGACCTGCTACGTAGTGGGTGGCGGGAAATACGTAGATCTCTTGATCTTCAGTGAGGATTTCACCGGTGATCGGGTGGAGTGTCATGAGCCGCTCGATTTCGTCACCGAACATCTCGATGCGAACCGGGTGCTCCTCGTACATCGGGAACACTTCCACCGTGTCCCCCCGTACTCGAAAGGTTCCACGTTCAAACGCGATGTCATTGCGCGTGTATTGGATATCGACAAAGTTCCGCAACAGTGAGTCGCGTTCGATCTCCTCGCCCACCCGCAGACGAACCATTCGGTCGACGTACTCCTGCGGGGTACCCAGACCGTAGATGGCCGACACCGACGCCACAACAAGCACGTCACGACGGGTCAACAGCGAATTTGTGGCCGAGTGACGCAATCGCTCAACCTCGTCATTGATGGAGGAGTCCTTCTCGATATACGTATCGGTTTGCGGGACGTAGGCCTCGGGTTGGTAGTAGTCGTAGTAGGACACGAAGTACTCGACGGCGTTGTTGGGCAGCAGTTCCCGAAACTCCGTGGCCAATTGCGCTGCCAAGGTTTTGTTGGGTGCCATCACCAACGTCGGCCGCTGTAGGCGCTCCACCAGCCACGCTGTCGTTGCGGACTTGCCGGTGCCGGTTGCACCCAGAAGGACGACATTGCCCTCCCCCGCTTCGATGCGGCGGGCAATTTCCTCGATGGCCTGGGGCTGATCACCAGCTGGCACGTAATCCGAGACGACTTCAAATGGGGCAACGGTGCGTTGAAGATCTGTCACGGGTCGGGTCATGACGTCCACTCATTCCACAGCGAGTCCACTTGCGATTGCGTGTGGCTCACGTTCCCGGTGTTGTCAACTACTGCATCGGCTGCCGCGAGACGCTCGGCGCGCGAGGCCTGACGCTCCATGCGCTGACGCACATCGTCTTCGGACATGCCCCGCGCGAGAGCACGTTCGACCTGCACCCACTCTGGAACGTCCACGACCACCACTGCATCGACGAGAGATACCTGACCTGTCTCCACCAGCAAGGGCATCTCGTAGACAACCACCGGCGAGACATCCTCTGCTGAGGAAATCTCCGCCTCAGCTAGTTCGCGGATAGGCGGATGGGTGATCTCGTTCAGATGGCGCGTGGAGCGTTCGTCTACGAATGCCCGCGATGCCAAGAGCGCGCGATCCAGTGAACCGTCATCTCGGACGATGTCTGCACCGAACTCTTCCGCCAGGCGCGCCAGCACCGGACTGCCCGGCTCTACTACGCGACGGGCAATGTCATCAGCGTCGACGATGCTGGCCCCCTTGAGGGCCAGCATCGTCGCAACAGTGGATTTGCCTGAACCGATGCCACCCGTCAGCCCGACGCGCACCGTGGTCGGCTCTTGCTACTCGCCGGTGAGCTTGTCGCGGAGTGCCTGCAGTGCCTCATCCGACGCCAGCGAGCCTTCGGAGTCTCCGCTGTCGGAGGAGTAGCTGGTGGCATCTCCGGTCTCTACAGCCGCTGCCTGATCTGCCTCTTGAGCCTCGGTCATCTGCTTACGGTGCGCCTCCCAGCGGGTGTGCGCGTCGGCGTACTCCTGCTCCCAGGCTGCTCGCTGGTCCTCGAAGCCGGCCTTCCATTCGCCGGTCTCGGGATCGAAGCCGTCGGGGCCGATGTACTTTCCGGCCTCGTCGAATGCTGGAGCCATGCCGTACAGGTACGGGTCGAACTCCTCCGAGCCCTGGGTGTCACCAGAATCATTGGCCTGCTTCAGCGATAGCGAGATGCGTCGACGCTCAAGGTCGATGTCGATGAGCTTGACGAACAACTCGTCACCGACCTGCACGATCTGCTCAGGCAGTTCGATGTGACGCTCGGCCAGCTCGGAGATGTGGACCAAGCCTTCGATTCCCTCGTCGACGCGAACGAACGCACCGAACGGGACAAGCTTTGTGACCTTGCCGGGCACTACCTGGTTGAGCTGGTGGGTGCGAGCGAAGTGCTGCCACGGATCCTCCTGCGTCGCCTTGAGCGACAAGGACACACGTTCGCGATCCATATCGACGTCGAGCACCTCGACGGTGACTTCCTGGCCAACCTCGACGACCTCGGACGGGTGATCGATGTGCTTCCAGGACAGTTCCGAGACGTGTACCAGACCATCGACGCCGCCAAGGTCAACGAACGCACCGAAGTTGACGATGCTGGAGACGACGCCAGAGCGGATCTGACCCTTCTGCAACTGAGTGAGAAATGTCTGACGGACTTCGGACTGTGTCTGCTCAAGCCACGCACGGCGCGATAGAACCACGTTGTTGCGGTTCTTATCGAGCTCGATGATCTTGGCCTCAAGGGTCTTGCCGACGTACGGCTGGAGATCACGCACGCGACGCATTTCCACGAGAGACGCCGGAAGGAAGCCCCGGAGACCGATGTCCAGAATGAGACCGCCCTTGACAACCTCGATGACCTGGCCCTCGACGACACCGTCCTCGTCCTTGACCTTCTCGATCGTGCCCCAAGCGCGCTCGTACTGGGCGCGCTTCTTGGACAGGATCAGACGACCTTCCTTGTCCTCCTTCTGGAGAACCAGGGCCTCAACGGAGTCACCGACACCGACGACCTCACTGGGATCGACATCGTGCTTGATGGAAAGTTCGCGGGAGGGAATGACACCCTCGGTCTTGTAGCCGATGTCCAGCAGGACTTCGTCGCGGTCAACCTTGACGATGGTGCCTTCAACGATGTCTCCGTCGTTGAAGTACTTGATGGTCGCATCGATTGCTGCGAGGAAATCTTCCGCCGAGCCGATGTCGTTTACGGCAACCTGGGCGGGAGTCGATGTGGTCGTGGTGGTCGTAGGAACAGTCATGTAGGGGGAAATCCGATACTGAGTAGGCGTATCCAGCGGTCGCTGGGCCCCCCAAGGTTACGGCAGGCGTCGATCCCCGCCGCCCGCGGGTGGCAGTTGCCGGCGAACCACTTCGAACTAGTGCCCGGCTGACTGCCAATCGGTTCCAAGACCCACCGAAACGTCGAGTGGAACGCGCAGGTTGGCGGCGTTGCCCATCTCGCTGCGAACCAGGCCCTCGAGTTGCTCAGCCTCCCCCGGCGCCACCTCCAAGACGAGCTCGTCGTGGACCTGAAGAAGCGTCCGAGAGGCCAGACCCTGCTCGCGCATCGCCCGCTGCACCCCCAACATGGCGACCTTCACGATGTCCGCCGCGGTCCCTTGGATAGGAGCATTCAGGGCCATGCGCTCGGCCATCTCCCGGCGCTGGCGGTTGTCGTGGTTCAAATCGGGCAGGTACCGACGGCGGCCGAACATCGTCTCGGTGTACCCGCGCTTGCGGGCCTCGTCCACTACCCCGCCCAGATAGTCGCGAACCCCGCCGAAACGGGTGAAGTACTCGTCCATCAATCCCTGGGCTTCCGCCGGTGAGATACGCAGCTGCTGGGAGAGTCCGTAGGCCGACAGGCCGTAGGCCAGTCCGTAACTCATCGCTTTGATGCGGCGACGCATCTCGGGATCGACGTCGGCTTCCTTGACCCCGAAAACCTTGGCCGCAACGGAGCTGTGCAGATCCTCGCCTTCACTGAACGCCTCGATGAGTCCTTCGTCAGCAGACGCATGGGCCATGATGCGCATTTCGATCTGGCTGTAGTCCGCCGTCATAAGTGATTCGAATCCCGCACCAACCACGAAACAACTTCGAATCCGCCGCCCCGCCTCGGTACGGATGGGGATGTTTTGCAGATTGGGATCTGAAGACGACAGCCGGCCGGTTGCGGCAGCGGTCTGCCGAAACGTCGTATGGATTCGGCCGTCGTCATCGGCAAGTGGAAGCAGACCCTCGACCGTCTGGCGCAACTTGGAAACGTCGCGCCAGGCGAGTAACTGTTCGAGAACCGGATCCTCGGTGGTCGAGTACAGGTTTTGAAGTGCCTCGGCGTCGGTCGTGTATCCAGTTTTGATCTTCTTGGTCTTGGGTAACCCACGGTCGACGAACAAGATCTCTTGGAGTTGCTTCGGTGAACCCAGGTTGAACGAGCGACCGACGATCCGATGCGCCTGGTCTTCCGCAGCCTTCATCGATGCACCGAACTCATCCGAAAGCCCTTGAAGTCGGCTGCGGTCCACCGCGATCCCCGCGTATTCCATTCGCGCCAGGAGCCCTGCGAGCGGGATCTCCATGTCCCCCAGAAGGGACTCAATGCCTTCGTCCACAAGGCGCCTTTGCACGACATCTGCGATCTCCGACACCGCTTGGGCCTGAGCACCCAAAGCGCGCAGCTCTTCTTGCTCGTCTCCACCGAGGGCGAGTTGGCCGTCCGCGTCGTCGTCGGAATCTAAGGTCCGACCCAAGAGCCGCGATGCCACGTCCTCGAGTGAATATGAGCGCGCGCCGGGGGCATCGAGGTAGGAAGCTAGCGCGGTGTCCATGGAGACGCCCGCGATCACGTCATTGCCCGCGGTGTCGGTGAGCACCGCGAGATTCGGTCCCTTGATGTCGTGGATCTTCTTGGCGATCGAGCCGTTTGATAGCCATGCGAGAAGGGCATCGCGGTCCGCCTTCGTCTGGACGGGTACAACTGTGACCACGTCGTTAGCGCAGACCGCAATGGCGTCGATCTCTCCTCGCCCTGCCGCCCACGATCCACGAAAGGCCACAGCCGCGGAATTGATCCCGGCGAGCACTTCCGCCACCGATCCAGCTTCGCGGACCTCTACGGGTAGCACCTTCGCACCGACCTGAGTCCCCACTGCTGACGAGACGTCTCCCCCGGTGCCATGCGGGAGGGCATCGACCCGTGAGCGCAGAGCCGTGAATTGCAGTCCGTCGAACAGTTCCCCCAGCTCATCACGAGACCAAGTCGTCCACGCGAGGGCCTTGACGCCCGTATCGAGAGGAACGTCCCGGATCAGTTCGGTCAGTTCTCGATTAACGAGTACCTGAGGAACTGCATCGCGGAGCGCAGCACCGACCTTCCCACCGACTTCGTCCGCATGATCGATCAGGCCGGCGAGGTTGCCGAAGGCGTTTAGCCACTTGACCGCGGTCTTCTCCCCCACCCCTGGAATTCCGGGCAGATTGTCGCTGGGGTCACCCCGCAGCGCTGCGAAATCTGGGTACTGAACGGGGGTGAGTCCGTACTTCTCTTCAATCGCCTCGGGTGTCATTCGCGCCAGGTCAGAGACACCCTTGCGCGGGTACAGAACCGTCGTTTTGTCGTCTACGAGTTGAAAGGTGTCCCGGTCGCCACTGACGATGCCCACGGACATGCCCTCACCAGCCGCCTGGGTGGCGAGCGTGGCGATGATGTCGTCTGCTTCGAAGCCTTCC
Organism: Candidatus Nanopelagicales bacterium; assembly: GCA_030836325.1. Next base: position 51,845 of record JAURQC010000010.1, on the reverse strand, counting down.
CTCTCGAGGGGCGTGATGCCCAGGGCGCGCACCACTTCCTTGATGAGTTCGACTTGGCCCTTGAACTCCTCCGGCGACTTTGAGCGAGTGGCTTTGTATTCCGGGAACTTGTCGGTACGAAAGCTCTTACGTGAGACGTCGAATGCCACCGCTACGTGGGTAGGTCCCTCGTCACGCAGCAGATTCACCAGCATTGAGGTGAAGCCGTACACCGCATTGGTGGGTTGACCGGTGGTCGTACTGAAGTTCTCCGCCGGCAAGGCGTAAAAGGCGCGATAGGCCAGGGAGTGCCCGTCGAGCACTAGCAAGCGTTCGGAATCGGGCATCTTCCGATCCTAGGCAGAGCCCCGCACCTACGCTGCCGACATGAGCGACGACACCACAAAGTCAGGAGCAAGCGGTATCCCTGAAGAACTCGCGCGCTGGGGCATGGGTGCCCTTGCCGAGAAGATGGGAATTGAATTGGTTTCGGCCAACCCAGAGACCGTCGTAGCGACGATGCCGGTGGCGGGCAACACCCAGCCCTACGGACTTTTGCACGGTGGCGCCAGTGCTGTGCTAGCCGAATCTCTCGGTTCGATCCACGGAGCTTTGCTCGCCGGGCCAGAGAACATGGTGGTCGGAGTCGACTTGAACTGCACCCACCACCGGTCGGCCACCGAGGGGGTCGTGCACGCTGAGTCGACGGTCTTGTCCGCCGGGCGGACGGTCGTGAGCACTCAAATCCGAGTTACCGACGAGGCAGGCCGCCCAGTTTGTACCGCGAGACTCACGTGTCTTGTCCGTCCGATGTCGAACAAATAACAAAACCCGGCAACCTGCTCATCTAGCCCCCGCGCCCTGAGCAAGGCCGCTACTGTTGCCCGAATCCGCTGGGCGGCTCCGGTCGTCCGAAACGATCCCAGGAGGTTGGCTTCGTGCTGATCGCAGTTCGTGCCGCCGTTGCCGCGGCCGTCCTCGCGGTGATCTCCCTCCTCGGGGTGACTCTCGTCGGTGCCTCTGCAGCTAATGCTGCAGACGCAGCCTTGGTCGGCAGCTTCACTGCCCCGGACGGCACTGGAATCCCGGATGTCTCGATTTCCGTCAGCAATGAGGACGGTTTCAGCGAGACTGGCACTTCAGACGCCAACGGTGATTTCTCGATCGTGCTTCCGGGTGGCGGTACCTACGCGGTCGAGATCGACGTCACCACACTCCCCGAGGGCATCGCACTGGAGAACCCCGACGACGCTAGTCGCTCACTACTTGTCCTCGGTGGGGAGAAGAAAATCCTCACCAAGCTCGTGGAGGGCGAAGGGGGCGGTGTCGATAGCGGTGGCTTCATAGACGTCACCGGGGACCAGTTCCTGCAGTTGCTGTTCGACGGCATCTTGTTCGGCATCATGATCGCGCTTGCCGCACTGGGTCTGAACCTCGTCTTCGGCACCACCGGTCTAACGAACTTCTCCCATGGCGACCTCGTAACCCTCGGAGCTTTCTCCGCACTTCTCTTGAACACTGCCGGCTTGCATCTCGTTATCGCCGCCCCCATTGCGATCGTTTTCTGTGCGATCGCCTTCGGTTGGGGTCAAAACAAGGTCCTCTGGCGTCCCTTGCGCAAGCGCAAGACGGGTTTGATCGCCATGATGATCATCTCGATCGGCCTTGCCATCGTGCTGCGCTACGGGGTCGCGCTGTTCTTCGGTGCTGCTCCGCAGACGTACAAGCAGTACGCCGGGCAGGTGGGAATCAGTCTCGGACCGGTGACCGCAACCCCGAAGGCGCTGATCCTCGCCGGGCTCGCGGTCGTCACTCTCACCGTCGTCGTTATCTGGGTTCAGCGCTCGCGTATTGGCAAGGCCACGCGAGCAGTCTCCGACAACCCGGCACTGGCGTCGGCCACCGGCATTGACGTTGAACGGGTCATCTCGGTCGTGTGGATCGTTGCCGCCGGCTTAGCCGCCTTCGCCGGAATCTACCTGGGAATGACGCAAAACAGCGTGTGGAACATGGGTCAGCGGATTCTGCTGATCATCTTCGCGTCGGTCATCCTCGGCGGCCTCGGCACGGTGTACGGCGCCATCGTCGGTGCACTCGTCGTCGGCGTCTTTATCAACATGACCAGCCTCATCATTCCCACTGAGATGAAGACTGTGGGAGCACTCTTCGTGATGATCCTGATTCTGATGGTTCGACCACAAGGCTTACTCGGCAGACGAGAGAGGGTGGGCTGACATGGATTGGGGGTTCGTACTCACTCAGACGATGACCCAGGCCATCGGCGTCACAGCCATTATCTACTGCCTGGCAGCCATCGGCTTGAACGTGCAGTTTGGCTATGCCGGCCTGCTGAACTTCGGGCAGGTCGCCTTCGTAGCCGCTGGTTCCTACGCGGTGGGCGTCATCGTCCTCACGTTCGACTTAAGCCTGTGGTTGGCGATTCTTGTGGGAATCATCGTCGCGACGCTCCTAGCGCTCTTGCTCGGCATCCCCACGCTGAGGCTGCGTGCGGACTACCTGGCCATCGTCACAATCGCCGCTAGCGAGCTCTTCCGACTCAGCGTGCGCTCCATCGCGTTCAAGGATGTGCTCGGTGGCGCACAGGGTCTGAACGGCAAACTCGGCCAGCAGTTCCACGACACAAACCCGCTGCCCGCGGACTTCGAGAGTCTGCCTGTCTTGAGCTGGACTCGCCAAGATTTGTGGGTCGTCATCGTGGGTTGGATCCTCATCGCCGCGGTCACCGTTCTCGTCTGGCTTCTCGTCCGCAGCCCGTGGGGTCGCGTCGTCAAGGGCATTCGCGAGGACGAGGACGCTGTTGTCTCACTCGGCAAGAACGTCTTCGTCTACAAGCTCCAGGCGCTGATCCTCGGTGGTGTCATCGGTGCCCTCGGCGGCATTGTGTGGGCCGTTGCAAAGCAGTCGGTCCAGCCGGACACCTTCCAACCGGACTTCACCTTCTTCGCCTACACGATCCTGCTCCTGGGTGGCGCTGCGCGGGTCTTCGGTCCCATCGTCGGCGCGATCATCTTCTGGTTCCTGCTCGCTGGAACCGGCGAGTTCCTCGGCCAGGCGATTCAAGCGGGATGGATTGACTTCCTTGCCCCAACCGATGTCGGCAACATCCGCTTCGTGCTGATGGGTTCAGGACTGATCGCTTTGATGGTCTTCAGACCCCAAGGCATTTTCGGCGATCGGAAGGAGTTGGCTCTCGATGCCCGATAGCACCACAGCTTCCGCCGGCACTCTCGCGCAGAAGGCCAAGGCGGCTCTGTCCACAGTCGAGGCGCGACCGGGTGTTCCCAAGCCCGATCCCATCCTGATTGCCGACCACGTTCGTCGCTCCTTCGGTGGCCTCACCGCAGTGGACGTGGAACACGTGGAGATCCAGCGAGGCGCCATCACGGCGCTTATCGGACCCAACGGTGCGGGAAAGACCACCTTCTTCAACCTGATCACCGGGTTCGACGATGTCAACGAGGGAAAGTGGACGTTCAACGGTCGACAGGTCTCCGGAATGGCTCCCTATCGCCTTGCCCGCATTGGCATGGTCCGCACCTTCCAGTTGACCAAGGCCCTAAGCCGCATGACCGTGATCGACAACATGCGCCTGGGTGCCAAGAACCAGACGGGTGAGCGTGTCCTAGCCGCGATCCTTCCGTTCCTGTGGAGTTCGCAGGAAAGGGCAATCGACGAACGCGCCCTGGGCCTGTTGCGTCGTTTCAACCTGCACGAAAAGGTCAAGGACTTCGCAGGTTCGCTCTCAGGCGGTCAGCGCAAATTGCTCGAGATGGCACGAGCCTTGATGGCAGATCCTGAGCTCATCATGCTTGATGAGCCCATGGCGGGTGTCAATCCCGCTCTCAAGCAAAGCCTCCTGGGCCACATCAAGGCTATGCGAGAGGACGGCACCACGGTGCTGTTCGTCGAGCACGACATGGACATGGTCCACGACATCAGCGACTGGGTCATCGTCATGGCTCAAGGTTCGGTGATTGCCGAGGGTCCGCCCGACGCCGTCATGAAGGATCAGGCCGTTATCGATGCCTACCTCGGCGCTCACCATGATGCTGAATTGACCGAAAGCGGCGAGGCTTTGACCGAGGATGGTTCCTGATGAACTACACCGAACCTGCAGATCTTCCCGGCCCCAACGATCCCGACGACCCCCACGTCTTCGAGACCGAACTCGATACAAACGCCGAACAACTCGCTGAAGGTCATCCGGCGACACCCGAACAGGTGCACGCCTCGGCAGCGGTCGGGGCCCTCGTTCGTGCAGATGCGCTCTACGCGGGCTACTTCCCCGGCGTCAACATCCTCAACGGTTCCGACCTGTACGCCCAGGAAGGCGAACTCGTCGGCATCATCGGGCCCAACGGTGCTGGTAAGTCGACGCTGCTCAAGGCGATCTTCGGGCTGGTTCATGTCAACGAGGGCGCCGTCCTTTTGCGCGATGAGGACATCACCAACCTCCGCGCAGACCAGCTTGTGCGCCGCGGCGTCGGGTTCGTCCCTCAGACGAACAACGTGTTCCCCTCGCTAACAATCGAAGAGAACATGGAAATGGGTGCCTTCCAGGACCCAAAGAGCTTCTCTGAGCGGTTCGACAAGGTCGTCGACCTCTTCCCCACCCTCGGTGAGCGCCGCAAGCAGCGGGCCGGCTCCCTGTCCGGTGGTGAGAGGCAGATGGTGGCGATGGGTCGCGCTCTCATGATGGAGCCCAGCGTGTTGCTCTTGGACGAGCCCAGCGCCGGCCTGTCCCCTGCTCTGCAGGACGAAGTGTTCGTCCGGGTGCGAGAGATCAACAAGACCGGCGTGACAGTGATCATCGTGGAGCAGAACGCACGCCGCTGCTTGCAGATCGTGGACCGCGGTTACGTGCTCGATCAGGGCCGTAACGCCTACACCGGCACCGGCAAGGACCTGGCCAACGACCCCAAGGTCATCGAGCTCTACCTCGGGACCCTCGCCAAGGCCTAACCGCGAACTTGCAGTTTCTAGCCGCGAACTTGCAGCCTGTGGGTGCGAACCTGCAGCTGCGCGGCGGAAATTTGCGCTCAGTTTGAGCGAATCGGCTGTGAAGGCTGACCCGCTACGCGTCGGCGTCGGCGTCGGCGTCGGCTCTCAAGTCACCATCGATGTTTGCTCACGAAGGTCCGTAAGGAGATTTCTGCACGCAACTCAGCAAGGAAGCTAGTGGGATCGGCCAGGTCTTCCTTCGTCGCCACCAAGACCTTCCAACCTGCCAGCTCAAGCTGCCTGCGTCGCTCCGCATCGTGCGCCTGGGTATCTATGTGCCACTCCCCATCGAATTCAACGCCAATTCGAAGCCCTCGGTAGGCCAAATCGAGACGCACCACCCGTGAGCCAGGTAGAACGACTTCGGGGTTGATGTCGGGTTCAGGGAATTCATTCGCCACGATGTGCCAACGCAAGCGAGACTCCTGAGCAGACTCAACCCCCGTTCGAATCCACGGAAGAACCTTTCGAGCTCGAACGACTCCCCTACGCGTTCGGGCCCAAGCAACCACCGATGCCAACTCTTCCGACGTCAGTAGCCCCGTATCCAGTGCCATGTCTCCCATGGCGAGCAGGTGATCAGGAGGGAGCAGCGCCGCGCAATCAACCCATGTACGCGCCGGAGTCGTGAGCACCATTGAAGCGTGAACCCGACAGTGGCTGGTAGGAAGATCAATCGAATGACCGTCTACTTTCGATCTCCTTGTGGGAGTGGCAGCTCCCCGCCTGCTCACTGACACACGACCACGTCGGAGAACCTGAGCAACGGCTGGCGGCAAGGGCATGCTCCACATAGCCGCTGCACTTAGGCCAACTACAACCGAATCCTCTGGTGCACCAACCAGAACAGACTCAGCCCACGCTTTCGCCTCGTGTGCGGTCAGGAACGGATCTCCAATACCCCTGGTCATCCTCCCAGCCTGGGCCTCGCCTACGACATTAGTGAAGCCCCACCTTGCTGGCTGTGGACCAACAGCCAGCCCTATTTATTGCCTGTGGACCGTATGCGGGTTCGCGCTGTGAGGGTGCGGGTTCGCGGGAGGCGTGGGAAAGAGTTGGGCCCCGTCTCCATTAGGAGACGGGGCCCAACTACGAGCTGACTAACCGCTACGGGAGCGGCACGTCGGCGGTGACCTTGCCGATCTCCTTGAACTCAGTGTTCGAGGTGTACTCGTTCACCTGAATGGTGCCCTGAGCCAGATCGCCGTACTCATTGAAATCGACCGGGCCAGTTGCACCCTGGAAGTCGATGTCAGTGCCTGCGTCGAGCAGAGCCTTGCAGTCCGCCCAGTTGTCGCAGACCTCGCCACCGTTGCCGGCGACCTCAGGCAGCGCAGCTGCAATGGCGGTGCCGTCGGCGCATCCCGCGGCCTCAGCGGCCAGGGCGATGAGCATCGCGGCGTCGTAGGACTGTGCGCCGTAGGCGAAGTCCGTGAGGTCGGGATCGACCTCAAGCAGGCTCTCGTTGAACGCGGTCAGGTCAGCCTCACCCGAAGGTACGGTCGCCCTGGTGCCGTTCATGGTGCCGGCCGGGAAATCCTCGTACGCGGTGGTCGAGATGTTGCCGTCCACCAGGTAGATCTGGATGTCCTGCGGGCCTGCGCCCTGCTTGATCATCTCCTGCAGGAGCTTGACCGACTCCTCGAAGCCAATCACCGTAACGGCCTGCGGTCCGCTGGCAACGACCTCGGCCACCTCAGCCTCGAAGGACGGAGCGGCGGGGTCGTACAGCAGATCAGCAGTGACGGTGCCACCAGCGGCGCTGAAGTCCTTGACCACAGCGTCCTTGAGGCCCTCACCGTACGGATCCTGACGAGCAACGACGGCCATTGACTCGATGCCGTTGTCGATCGCGTCAGCAGCGATGACCGCACCCTGGAGGACGTCAGACGGCGAGACGCGGAAGTACAGGCCGTTGTCCGGGTAGGTGGTCAGCGCAGGAGCGGTGTTGGCCGGTGAGAAGTGGACAACGCCGTTCGAGGTGATCTTGTCGATAACGGTCAAAGACACACCGGACGACGCAGCGCCGATGATCGCCTGCACGCCCTGGGACAGGTGCGAATCGACGGTCTGGCTTGCGATGTCAGTGGTGGTATCCCCAGAGTCACCCTCGATGTAGGTGATCGGGTTGCCGAGGACTCCGCCTCCAGCGTCGACCTCAAGGATCGCCTTCTCGACGCCGGCAAACTCCGGCGGCCCGAGGAACGCGAGGTCGCCCGTCGCCGGCAGCAGTGAGCCGATGACAAGGGTGTCGTTCGCGCAGGTTGCATCTTCTGTTTCCTCAGCCATGGTCTCCTCGGCGGTCTCCTCGGGAGCCTCTTCCGTGGTTTCCTCGGCTGCAGTCTCTTCAGCAGTCGTCTCTGCCGGGGCCGCCTCATCGTCACCGCTGCTGCAAGCAGCGAGAGCGAGGGACGCAGCACCCAGCACAGCGACGGCCTTGAGAGCCATAGTGCGCTTCATGCAGTTCTCCTTGGACATACGAAACAACGGCGAACGCCGCTGCATTGGGATAAGACTAGGCGTAGGCGTGTTACTGAGGAGTAACCCAGCCCTGCCTCTAGGGGGATTCGTGATCGGAATGTGACCTAGATTCACTATCTGCGGAAGTTCCCGCGTCCCATTCCGGACTCCAGTCAGGGCGTGACTTGCCCTGACAGCAAGGCCGTGGCGGCCTCTGACAACGTCACCCGACGGTCCATCGCCGCCCGACGGAGCCAGGAAAAAGCCTCCGGCTCGGTCATGGCGAAGCGTTCCTGAAGCGCTGTCTTAGCCCGCTCGACGTCCTCCCTGGCCTTGGCTCGCTCCCCCAAGGACTCGATCTGACCGCGAAGATCTTGAATCTGGCGCCATCGGGCCATCGCCAGGGTGATGCTCGGCTCAAGATCGGCCATCGTGAATGGCTTGACCACGTAGCCGACCGCACCGGCTTCGGCCGCTTTGGTCGCGACATCTCGCTGACTAAATGCCGTCACCATCACCACCGCGCAAAGATCGTCCTCAGCGATCTCTTTAGCCGCTGAGAGCCCATCTCGGACAGGCATTGCGATGTCCAAGAACACAAGATCCGGCTTGTGGTCGCGAACCAGATCCACGGCTTGTTGACCGTTGTAGGCCTCAGCGACTACGTCGTAGCCAAGTTCCCTGAGCATCTCCACGAGATCCATCCGAATGACGGCTTCGTCTTCGGCCACGACCACACGGATGGGATCAGTACTCACGAGCCCCACACTACGGGGAGATGCCCAGAAGGGATCGACGCTCTGCACGCTTGGGGACTTGCCCGTACCCGGACCGGGTATGGACCATTTCGAGACCGCTTCGCGCCCACTGCAGGCGTACCGTGGAAATGCCGAATTCGACCGGTGCAGCGGGGTCGCTGGGGCCGCGCTCGGCAGACGGTCGCGAAGGGGTGAGGTCGATGTTCAATCGTGCACGACGGACAAAGAAATTCGCGGTTGTGGGCGCGGTGGCGTTGGCAATAGCTGGCTTAACCGGGTGTTCCAGCCCCAGCGAACAGGCAGCAGAGCAACTGACCGAGGAATTGGTCGAAGCGGCCGGGGATGGCCAAGTGGACATCGATATCGAAGACGATTCGATGACAATTGCCGACGACGAAGGCAATGAAATGGCTCTCGGACAGGGTGTCGCTATTCCTGACACGTGGCCCGATTACGTGCCTATGTTCAACAACGGAACAGTGGTTATGGCGACCGTGCAACCGGATGCAGGTGCGTCTGCTGTTTGGGAGACCAACCTGAGCGTCGATGAGGCAGCCGACACATACGACGCGCAGCTCATCGCTGCCGGCTTCACTCTCGACCAAGACGTCGCAGTGGAAGGTGCAATCGTCCGTGGGTACAGCTCACAGGACGTGACCATCTCTGTCAGCATCGCCGAGGAAAGCGGGTCGACGATGGTGACCGTCGCAGGTGCGATGAACTGAGTCCGTTCAGTGGGTACCGGGGCTTAGCACGCAACAACGCAGCGCGGCGCTAATGTGTGCGACGTCGCCCCGGTATCCCAACCGGTAGAGGAAGCGGTCTCAAACACCGTCCAGTGTGGGTTCGAATCCCACCCGGGGCACCAGCCGGCAAAGCCAAGCTTGCTTGAGCTTTCGAACGAATGTCACGGGCGCAGCGCAGTGAACACCGAGAGCACGGCCTAGGGAGGCGCTCCCTTCCCAATTTTGGAACTACTCGGACGCTTTGCAAAGGCGGCGTCGGCCGGGACGTCTCCGAAAGGATCGCCCCGGACTTACAAAAACACTGGCCCACTAAAGGGGGGAAGGTCAGTGTGAACAAGGGCTACTCGAAGAATTGGCGGTATTGGGAGTAAGGAATTTGCCCGGGTGTGGCACCGTTCTCTGAGGCATACAGCGCTTGGGCGACTTCCGTGGGAATGGCCTGCCAATATGCCGGCATTTTCGCTGCCAGTTCAGGATTCAAGGCGTAGATCAAAAGGAAGTTGACGATCCAGATCGACGGAGCCATTGCCATGCCTAGTGTCGCCTGGGAACCGTCTGGGCGCGTATTTTGCAACAGCTCCAACGGTTCGGAAGTTCCCTGGGACGCGTATCCAAACGGAACTAGGGGCGTGTAGGCAGAGGAATAAAGTGCTGCCAGGGTGTCGCGGGCACCGTTCTTCCGCATCCACTCTCCCATGTAGCCGCACGGAATACCGTCAGGAACTGGTACCTCTGGGAAATTGCAGATCACATCTGGTGCGAGTACCCAATTGACTTGCCGCACGGGCGAAGAGTCAATTGCAGGACTTGAAAGCATGCCGTTTGGGCTAACAATCAAACCGTAGGAACCAAGCACGATTTCAGATCGCTGTCCGTCAACAATTCGAGCGTAGGGGTTTGCTCGCGTGTTCGTTAAAGCCGCCACGCTGTAGTCCACGAGCTCGGCGGCTTTGATGGATGCGGGCGAGATGCCGTCCACTCCCCTGCCAGTGACAAATTGTCGGTACTGCTCATTGCTCAGGGCCTTGTCTTTGGCGAAGCCGAGTCTTGATGCGATCCAATCTGCGCGAATCTGTCCAAGCTCCTCATTCACCTGGATGGGTCCACGCGCCTCCCCAGGAGCAAAGAGTTCATAAGCTGGAAGCCCGGCAAAGGGTTGGGAGAAACCGGTATTGGGGACTCCTTCAACAGCGGTTTCAAACAGGTCGCTAGCGGCCGCGGTTGAGGGAACAGTGATCGCGCTCACTGCGACAAATGCGGTCGACACCGCCAGGGAGACAACCCGAATGGCGATCTTTTGTCTTGTCATTGTCACTTCTCTCACTTTTCATCCCAGACTGAAATGTCGGCTTCCGATTTCAGTGAGGTTATCTTCAGTCTCGCCGAAACAACAGTTCCATGAACCTGGCCCGTTCGGTTATCCCTCAATTCGCACACTGCCAAGCCGTCATTGGGGGCACACGACGGACCGGGGCTAGGCGCTCCAGACCGGGTACAGGTTGTTGCTACCCGACACGAAAGTCGCCATGCCGGCGGGGATGAAGATCATCCGCACACCGTCAATAGTCTCGTCGATGACTCCCCACTTCTTGTCGACCTGCGCCTGAGCGCGGGCAACCGGGAAAGCCGCACTCGTCGACCAGCCGAGAAGCTTCGCTCCCGCCTTCACCGACGAGCCCGACGGGGTGCACTGATCGGCCGACGGGAGAGTCAGCCAAGAACCGGAAACGCCCGAAGGGGTACCGCCCGTGCACGTGGCACCAGCGTCCGAGGTGGCGAGAGAAAGGGTCTCGACCACGGGAGTCGATACAGGTGACGGGGAGTTTCCACCACCGCCACCGCATACAGCGGTGTCGATTGTGACGCTGCCATTGCCGCCGGCTGCGTGGGACAAACCGCCGTTACTTCCTGCGGTAAATGAGGCGGTACCCAGTGAGTAGCTTCCGCCCGCGCCAGCACCGGAGTTAACGCCACCTACCCAAGCGCCACCGCCACCGCCGCCGTAACCCGCGCCGCCGCCTGGCGAACCTGTTCCCAGTTGGCTGGCGCCACCAGTGGAGCCGGTGCCACCAGTGGAGCCGGAACCGAACCCTGCGTTTTGACCCGTGCCACCGTTCACGGCACCGCCGGGATTTCCGCTGCTCTGAGGACTGGCGGACCCACCAGTGCCTCCGGCGCCACCAACGCCACCAGCGCCGCCCTTGCCTGCGGAGTTCGGGTATCCGGCCAGAATCTCACCGTCACCACCGGCAGCCGTGCCGGCCGCGGCACCGCTACCGCCGGCACTGTTTGCCCAGCCGCCGCCACCGCCACCACCACCGGCGATGACCTGCGCTGTCGCGCCGTTGTACACACTCGTGAGACCACCGCCACCGCCACCGCCACCGGCGCCGCCGCCGTAGCTATTCGTGCCGGCTCCGCCACCAGATCCGACGTTGACGGTCAAGGTGTCGCCTGGTGTGACAGAAATCGTCGCAGTGACCTGGGCGCCACTACCTCCGAGCGCGCCCGGGGTCGCGCTCCCGCCGCCACCACCACCGGCACCCACGGCCACGATGCACACACTCGTCACCCCGCTGGGCACGACGTAGGAAGAAGAACCGGGAGAGGTGAAACTGGTCTAGGTTGCCCAGGCAGCATGAGTTGTGAGCGACGAAGTTGCGACAAGGCAGACAGCGACCAGACCTACCCTCATGGATAGACGCACGGAATCCCTTTCGTCGGCTTGAGGCGACATGACCGCTCTCAGGGCGGAAGGCTAACTCACAAGTCGAGTGAGTGCCGAGAGTCCCAAGGAAGAGACAGGCTCATACAGTGTCTAAGCACGCGCATTTTGTAACCTTGTAATGTTGTAAGTGCAATCTGGTCCCCTGCCCTTGCATGGGATTTCCGTTGCGGTGCAACGGGTTTGATGTGCGCAGAGTCCGGGGCACTACCCTGGGGACTGCCCCGAGTTTGATTGCCTCCTGACCTGTGAGGATTCGTCCTCGCTGGAAGGATGCCTGTCATGCCGAAAGCGTTTCCGTTGGAGTTCCGCCGTGACGTGGTCGCGGTCGCCCGGCAGTCCGATGCTCCGATCGCTCAGGTCGCTCGTGACTTCGGGGTCTCGGAGTCGTGCCTGCAGCGCTGGCTCAAGCTTGATGACGTCGAGGAGGGCCGCCGTGCAGGGGTGACCCAGGCGGAGTCGATCGAGCTGCGTGAGGCGAAGAAGAGGATCCGGCTGCTGGAGCAGGAGAACGAGGTCCTGCGTCGGGCGGCGGTGTATCTGGGACGGGGCGTGAACCCAAAATGATGTATCCCCTCGTCGGCGATCTCGCCGGCGAGGGCATCCCGGTCACGGTGTCGTGCAGGGTGCTGGGGTTCTCCACGACCGCGTATCACGCCTGGCGCCGGGACCCGGTGTCCTGGCGGGACTGGGATGACGCGCATCTGATCAACGCTGCCTTGGATATTCATGCCGACGATCCGGAATTCGGCTATCGCCTCATCGCCGATGAACTCATCCACGCGATGGGGTTCAAGGTCGGTGAGAACCGCGTCCAGCGCTTGTGTTCCTCGCAGGGCATCTGTTCGACAATCATGAGGCGGCGCGGGTCCGGAAAGAAAGCCGGTCCGGCCGTTCACGATGATCACGTCAACCGAGATTTCTCCGCAACAACGGTCAACGTGAAATGGCTGGTCGACATCACGGAGCATTGGACCCGTGAAGGGAAGCTCTATATATGCGCGATCAAGGACTGCGCTTCTCGGCGCATCGTCGGTTACGCCATCGACGCACGCATGACATCCGATCTGGCCGTCAACGCCCTGCGGATGGCCATCATGCTTCGCGGTCGGCCGGCAGGAACGATCGTTCATAGTGATCGAGGCGGCCAATTCCGGTCCAAGAAATTCGCCATGACCCTACGCAACAACGGACTGGTCGGATCCATGGGAAGAGTCGCTTCAGCCGGAGACAACGCCGCCATGGAGTCATTCTTTGCACTCTTGCAAAAGAACGTCCTGAACCACCAGCAATGGGCCACACGCGAAGAACTCCGCCTCGCGATCGTCACCTGGATCGAAAGGACCTACCACCGCCGCAGGCGTCAACGGGGCCTCGGCAAACTCACCCCAATCGAGTTTGAGACGATTTACTCCCAGGTCGCACTCGCGGCCTAAACCCTCAACCCCGCGAGGCAGCCAAAGCGGGGGCAGTCCCTTTTCATGTCAGTGACTTTTGGCAAAGCAGAAACAGATCAGGGAGATTGTCTGGAACTGACGGGCTAACCCCTCACTCCGGCGTCGATTTCGCAGGTATATCTCGAACGGCCATCGCACCGAGAACCCCATTAACGAATCCAGGAGACTCATCCGTTGAGAGGTCGGTAGCCAGCTGCACAGCTTCGGATATGGCCACTGCATTTGGGACATCTTCATTGAAGATGACTTCAAAGCCACCGATCCGCAGGATGGCCCGATCCACGATGGGCATCCGATCAAGGGTCCATCCGTGCGCGGCGGCGAGAACGGCTGCGTCGATCTCGTCTGCATGAGCCTTCACGCCCTCAACAAGTTCAATCGAGTAGTCATTTAGCGCTGGGTCTCCCGCTTGTTCGCGCCGTCGAATGTGCTCGGCCAGGACGGTTCCGACCGGAACGGACTTGGAATCGGCCTCGAACAAGATGTCCAACGCGCGCTTGCGCGCCTTGCTGCGAGCTGACATTTAGTCGTTCACGCGGCCCAGATAAGAGCCGTCACGCGTATCAACCTTCACTTTGGTATCGCTTTCGACGAACAGCGGGACCTGGATCTCCGCTCCCGTTTCCAAGGTCGCTGGCTTGGTGCCACCGGTCGAGCGATCACCTTGAACACCAGGTTCGGTGTAGGTGATCATCAGTTCCACCGATGCGGGGAGCTCGACGATGATGGGCGATCCCTCGTGCACCGAGACATTGGCGTTGTTGTTCTCCAGCAGGTACTTCTCTGCAACGCCCACTACGGCGCTGGGCACCGGGAGTTGCTCGTAGGAGGTCATATCCATGAAGACGAAATCATCGCCATCGCGGTACAGGTACTGCATGTCACGGCGGTCGACCGTCGCCGTCTCAACCTTGACTCCCGCATTGAAGGTCTTGTCAACAACTTTGCCCGAGAGCACGTTCTTCAGCTTCGTGCGAACGAAGGCACCTCCCTTGCCGGGCTTGACATGCTGGAACTCCACAACGGTCCACAGCTGGCCGTCGATGTTCAGGACCAAGCCGTTTTTCAGGTCATTGCTGGTTGCCACGTTTGCTCTCCGGTCGTGTGTCAGCGGTCGGACTCTTCCGACGCACAGGGCCTTGCGGTCAGCCGACGACGCTCAGGTCATAGGACGCCCGTGTCAAAAGCAACCCCGGGTCGCCCACCACGATCGTGTCCTCGATCCGAACTCCGCCATAGTCCGGGATGTACACACCCGGCTCGACGGTTATCGGTGTTCCGGCCCTGATGGTATCGGCGTTGCCAGCATTGATCATCGGTGCCTCGTGTATTGCCAATCCCACCCCATGGCCTGTTCCATGGGTGAAATGCTCGGCGAATCCCCTCTCGTCCAGAACGGATCTTGCCGCTGCGTCGACGTCACGCGCACGGACTCCCGGAACCGCTGCATCCCGCCCAGCAACGTTCGCAGCAACGACGGCTGCGTGAATTGAGGCCTGGCGCGGGTCCGGCTCACGCCCAACAACGAACGTCCGCGTCATGTCGGCGTGGTAACCATCGACAAGCGCCCCACAATCGATGACCAGCAAATCGCCAATCGTGAGCAACGCTCCAGACGGTTGATGGTGCGGGATCGCGGAATTGATTCCCGTCGCCACGATCGTGGGAAACGAGCGATCGTCCCCGCCGCTTTCAGCGAACACATACTCAAGACGCCGCGCAACCGACTGCTCACTCTCCCCCACGCGTATGGATTCCGCGATCACGGACATCCCCGCTGCCGTGATCTCACATGCGTGAGTCAGCATGTCGATCTCGACTGCGTCCTTCACCTGTCGAAGATCACCCAACTCAAGGGGCGATGAACAGGGTGTGAAGTCCAGGGATCGAACACGTTCCACATCAGCGAAGCTCAAACCGGGATCGACGGCGATTCGCGAGCCGGAATTCGAGTGCCGTAGAGCTCCCACAGCAGCACGGACAAGATCACGGTCGATTCTGATCTCGATCAAGCCGTCGATACCGGCGCTGGCGACCTCATCGTGAACTTGATCCACATACCGACCGTCGGTCGCGAGAATGAACGTTTCTGATCCGATGATCAAGGCCGCATTACTTCCGGAGAAGGACGTGAAATAGCGAATCGTCGGCAGATCACGCGTGAGAATGATCGGCGATTCGGATCGCGTGATCAACGCCGCTGCACGCTCGCGTCGCTCCGCGAACGCGCTCACGAGTCGGCCAACACACTCACGAGAGCACGAAGGGCTAGCCGGTAGGAGTCCACACCGAAACCGGAGATGGACCCGGTGGCCACTCCCGAGACGACCGAGGTGTGCCGAAATTCCTCGCGAGCGATCGGGTTGCTCAGATGTACCTCGATCAAGGGTGCCGTCAGCATTGCACAGGCATCCCTGATGGCGTAGGAGTAGTGGGTGAAGGCCGCCGGGTTCATGATCACCGGTACCGCCAGATCCGCGGCCTCATGCAGCCAGCCGATGAGCTCGGACTCGTCGTTGGTTTGTCGAACCTCTGGCGCTAATCCCAGCGAACGTCCTTCGGTGACGATCTCGGAGACGAGTTGCTCGTAAGTCGTGTTCCCGTACACATCTGGCTCACGAGTACCCAGCCGATTGAGGTTGGGGCCATTGAGCACCCACACCGGTTGTAGGCCCTGAGACATGTGCCAGAGCCTACGCGCTTACCGCGCTGTACGCGGCGTGCAGCAGGGCCGGGTCGGGTCCTTCCCAGAAGACCGGCTTTTGCATCCCGTTAAGTACGACGAACCTCAACAGGCTCCCCCGAGCTTTCTTGTCCAGTTGCATAGCAGGTAGCAAGCGTTCCCAACGTCCCCCGGCGTACGACGTGGGCAAGCCGAGGGATTCGAGAATCTGTCGGTGTCGGTCAACGTCGGCATCATCGAGTCTGCCGCCAAGTCGAGCAAGCTCCGCGACGAAAACCATCCCGACGCTGATTGCGGCACCATGTCGCCACTTGTAGTCCTCAACACGTTCGATCGCGTGGCCGAACGTGTGGCCGTAGTTCAGTGCTGCGCGACCGATCTGACCATCGGCACCTGTCTCCTTGAAGTCTGCCCCCACTACATCCGCCTTGA
Source organism: Candidatus Nanopelagicales bacterium (assembly GCA_030836325.1). The sequence goes on along the minus strand of JAURQC010000010.1, from coordinate 35,583 downwards.
CCTGCACCGCGCGACGCACGAGATCCGCAAGCAGGTCATTGCCGGGGTCCAGACACGCCTCGGGGCGTTGCTCGATGTCCGTAAGCACACTCGCATCGTGGGTAAAACCGATCTTCACGATTTCACCGAAGCCGGCGATGAGATCGTTGCGCGGCAACGTCTCAAGCGCATTGACATCGCACAAGACGCCACGCGGGCTGTGAAAGGACCCCACCAAGTTCTTGCCAGCGTCGGTATTGATTCCCGTCTTGCCTCCAACCGCAGCGTCAACCATCGCCAACAATGTGGTGGGAATCTGGATCACGGACACTCCACGCAACCATGTGGCCGCTGCGAAACCCGCGAGATCGGTGGTCGCTCCCCCACCCACGCCAACGACGACGTCCGAGCGCGTGAAACCACTGGTACCCAGCGCCTCCCAGACGAAATTGGCGACCGCAGCGGTCTTGGCATCCTCGCCGGCTGGCACTTCGATGAGGAAACACTCGAAACCGTTCTCCTGAAGGTCTTCACGGATCGCTTCGGCGGATGCACTCAGGGTCGACGTATGCACGACGGCAACTCGCTGGGCACCCGCACAGAGTCCGGGCAACTCACCGAGAAGCCCGCGGCCGATCACAACCGGGTATTCATGCTCCGCACTGACGTCAATGGTGACAGGAGTGCTCATCGGGCATCTCCCCTCTCGTGCAGAGCCGCTACAGCTTCACCGACGATCTCCGTCAACGGGCGTCCACTTGTATCGACGGTGATCGTTGCCACCTCCTGGTACAGCGGGGTCCGCTCATTGAGCATGGTGAGCATGGTTCCGCGCACGTTGCCCAGCAGTAGGGGTCGAGCGCTGTTGAGGCCGACGCGGTGCGTGGCATTTGTTAGATCCACCTGCAACCAGATCACTGCATGGCCTGCCAGCAGGCTCCGCGTCTGCTCGTCAAGAATGGCACCGCCACCCAGGGACAGCACGCCGTCGAAGTCTGTAAGAGCCATAGCGATCTCTTCGCGCTCCATCTGGCGGAAGACTGGTTCCCCATCGGATAAGAAGATGTCCGATACGGGCTTGCCAGCTCGCTGCTCGACGAGCGCATCGCTGTCACGAAATTCACTGCCCAGACGTTCGGCGACCCGCCGCCCCACACTGGTCTTACCGGCGCCAGGTGCGCCGACGATGACTGCAATCGGGGCCATCAGCGGATTGCCAAGTTGTCCAGGTACCCCTGAATGTTGCGTCGCATCTCCGCCACGCTGTCGCCACCGAACTTTTCGGCGAAGGCGTCAGCGAGGGTAAGCATGACCATGGCTTCAGCCACGACACCCGCAGCGGGCACTGCACATACGTCAGAACGCTGGTTGATCGCCTGGGCGGCTTCGCCTGTTGCGACGTCGACCGTGGCCAGGGCACGAGGGATCGTTGAAATGGGCTTCATTGCGGCCCGGACCCGCAGCGTCTCACCGGTGGTCATACCGCCCTCGGTTCCGCCAGACCGGCCGGATGTGCGAGTCAACGTGCCGTCGTCGTTGACGATCTCATCTTGAGCCTTGGATCCGCGCGTGGCTGCGAGGGTGAATCCGTCACCCACCTCAACGCCCTTGATCGCCTGGATGCCCATCAATGCAGCCGCCAGCCGCGCATCAATACGTCGATCCCAGTGCACGTGTGAGCCCAGGCCGGGCGGCAAGCCGTGCACAACGACCTCAACGACGCCCCCAAGGGTGTCGCCGTCCTTGTGGGCTTGCCCAATTTCCTCCTCCATCGCTGCAGCAGCTTGAGGATCTAGACACCGCACAGGGTTTTCGTCGACCCGATCGGCGTCTTCGCTGGTGGGAACACTGAACGCTGGGGCCTCGACCGTGCCAATGCGCACGACGTGGCTGAGCACGGTCACGCCTGCGACCTGCTGAAGCATCGCGCGCGCCACAGCGCCCAAAGCCACGCGAGCTGCCGTCTCCCGCGCGCTTGCGCGTTCGAGGATCGGCCGGGCGTCGTCGAAGCCGTACTTCTGCATTCCAACAAGGTCAGCGTGACCGGGGCGTGGCCGGGTCAACGGAGCGTTGCGCGCGAGTTCGGCGATCTCCTCCTCGGCCACGGGATCAGATGCCATCACCTTGTCCCACTTGGGCCACTCAGAGTTGCCGACCTCGATCGCGACCGGACCTCCAAGGGTCTTGCCGTGTCGAACGCCACCGAGGATCCGAACCGCGTCAGCCTCGAACTTCATCCGTGCCCCACGGCCCACCCCGAGGCGCCGCCGAGCAAGGTCACGTCCGATGTCGGTGCTGGTCACCTCGACGTGCGCAGGTATTCCCTCGAGGATCGCGGTCAACGCCTGTCCGTGGGATTCACCTGCAGTTAGCCAACGCACCATGCCTCGAATCATCGCAGGTGCACGCTCCCACCCCCACGCACGCCTCTCGAAACTGCCCCTAGCCAACCCCCGCAAGCACTGCAGATCCACCTACAAGGATCGATCCCAGTCCCATGAACGGCCCAAAGGGAATAGCGCTCGCACGATGCCAGCGGCGGCTGACCAAACCGACGACGACGACGCACCCGGCCAGCACAAATCCAGCGGCATGACCCCACCACAGCGCCGACCAACTGACCGTTCCCAGCACCCAACCGGTGACGGCGGCGTACTTGACATCACCCATACCCATGCCGCCGAGCACATGCGACACCGCAAAGAAGGCAACGGCCACGAGACTGCCCATGAGAGCCCTGACTACAAGGCTCCCATCGTTCGTGGCGACTGCCTCGACGACGGTGATCGCCACACAACCGGCGAAGGCTGTGGCCACCATCGTGTTCGGTAGCCGGTGTTGACGGATATCAACCCACGCAAGAGCACCAGCCCAGCCCCAGAACCACACCCATAGCAACAGGCTCCACATCGACCCATTCCCCAGCACGTCACCCATTCCACGAACGTAGGAGTCGGGGGGCTTTGGCCGCTAGGAGTCGGTCTCTCCTGTGGACAACGCGGATCGCATGGCTGCGACCACGGACGCCTCGTTGGCTGAATCGATCGCCCCGGTCATGAGTCGAACTTGATCTACGGCCTGCCACAGCAGCATGTCCCGACCACTGGCGACTGGAGCGCTGGGCGCGAGGGCCCGCCAGGCCGCAGCCAAAGGTGTCGGCCACGGGTGATAACTGGCGTCGAGAAGAGCTGTATCAGCAATGTCACCTTGCGTCGCCGCGGCACCCCACACCGATCCCACATCCGATGGAAGCGTGCTGATGATCAGATCCTGTGCCGTAAACACCGGATTGAGGTCAGCTGGCTCCGCAGCGCAGCCAAACCGGCGGGCAAGTTCGACGACCTCGTTCGCCGCTTCGGGTCGACGTGCATGGACGGTGATGGAGTTCGCTCCCATGTCGATCACCGCAGCAACCGCACTCCTCGCGGTTGCACCCGCACCGAGGATCCGCACACGATCGACTTCCTGGACCCCGAGCTCGGCGAGAGCCGTTCGAATACCCGCGATGTCGGTGTTCGTGGCCCGCCAAGACGACGATGATGCCTCTCGCCACACCGTGTTAGCCGAGCGCACCATCTGGGCGATCTCCTCGACATCGTCGACGACATCAAGGACGACTTCCTTCAACGGCATCGTCAGACTCAGCCCGCGCCACTGCTCATCCAAGCCTGCGAGGAACTCTGGGAATTGATCCTGGGTGCACTCAACGGCGTCGTATTTCCAGTCGAGTCCGAGCGCAGCGTAAGCCGCCCGGTGAAGATCCGGTGATCGACTATGCGAAATAGGAGAGCCGAGGACCGCAGCCCGTGGCATCAGCCGTTCTCCGCGAGGTAATCCTGCAACTGCCCCTTGAGCTTCAAGAACTGGTCATAGTCGCGGGCGAACTTGGTTTCCTTAGTGTCTGGATTAACCGTGACGAAGTACAACCATTTGGCCTTGGCCGGATCTAGAGCAGCTTCGAGTGCTGCCTCACCCGGGGAGTTGATCGGAGTCGGCGGCAGACCTTCATTCTCATAGGTGTTGTAAGGCGAGTCCGTGGCTAATTGCTCGGCCGACAACTGCAACTCGGTGATTCCCAGCGCGTAGGAGACGGTGGAGTCGAACTGCAACGGCATGCCCTCGTCGAGTCGGTTGTAGATGACTGCGGCAGCCTTACCCATGTCCTCGGGAAGGACCTCTGCTTGCACGAGCGAAGCAACGGTAAGCACCTCGTACGGGGTACGCCCAATCTCCTCCGCTCGCGCTACGAGATCCAAGGTCGTCGCAGACTGATCAAATCGCTCAACGAGTATCGACAAGACCTGCTCGGCAGTTTCATCGCCAACGAGGTCGTACGTCGCCGGAAACATGAATCCCTCAGGACGCTGCTCGGCCCAAGGCGGCAGCGGCAGCACGCCCGGATTGTCAAGCACCTGCACAAATTCGGACACAGGCAGGCCAGTGGCCTTGGCGGCAGTTTCGACGGTCTGCGCAAGACGCAGACCTTCGGGCAGAACCAAGCGACTGTCGGCCCGCGATACCGGATCTAGCATCAGCGCCACAGCACTCGCTCCACTCATCTGCTGGCGCAATGTGTAAGTCCCGGGGCCGATCGACGCCGCCGCCTCGTCGGCTTGCGCAGCGTCGACGAACGCTTGCACGGTGCGCACCACACCGGCGTCAGCGAGGGTTTGGCCGATAGCAGTCAGGGTGTCCCCGCGTGAAACGACGATTTCTACTTCTCCGATGCCTACACCGGCGTAATCGGTCTCAGCGGCTGTTCCACCGCCAAAACCGGACACAAAAGACCAGGTTCCCCAGGCAAGCGCCACCACAGCGAGTAGGACGGCGATGCCTGTGATTCTTCGCGCCCAACTCGATGCGTTGCGCGACGCAGGCAAATTATCTTCATCGTCGAAGAACTCATCCATGTGAGTCATGCGCTCACCTCACCGGGGGGTTGTCCCGTGGCTCGTTCGGTGTCGAGGGCATGCTGGAGTACGACGGCTGCCGAGGCGCTGTCGATCATGCCACGACTCTGTCGTATCGAACGCCCTTGAGCGTGGAAGCCACGCTGAGCCTGAACGGTCGAAAGGCGCTCGTCCACCAATCGAACGGGTATTCCCACGCTCGACGCTAAATCGCGAGCGAAGGTTCGAGCTTTCAGCGCTGCATCACCCTCCTTGCCATCGAGCCCACGCGGAAGGCCAACAAGGATCTCGATCGGGTCAATGTCCGCGATCAGTGTGTCGAGCAGCTCGGGTGAATCTGCGGGAACCGGTTCATGGGGACTTGCCAGGATGCCGTCTCGATCGCATACCGCGACCCCGATACGAACCGAACCAGGATCAAGAGCTATCCGACGACCGTGTCGCATGGGCAGGCGAATTCCCCTACCGCTGGCCCAAAGTCGAGGCGACGTCCGCGAAAGCAGCTTCAATCTGCGTGGGGTCACCGCCGCCGCCTTGGGCCATGTCGTCCTTGCCGCCTCCACGACCGCCCATTCGGGCCGTGACCGTGCCCATAATCTCTCCGGCGCGAACGCCTGCAGCAACCGCGGCGGGAGTGCACGCGACGACGACCGAAACTGTGCCTTCCGCGACAGCGGTTCCGACGTATACCCCCGGGACGTCCTTGCCGGCCTTGGACTTCGCGTGCTGAGCGATCTCGCGTAGTTGCTTGCCACCCACACCTTCGGGAGCTTGGAATGTCCAAAGCCGGACCCCTCCCACATCCGTTCCGTCGCCCATCAGGGAATCGGCATTCGAGAGTAGATCGGCAGACTTAAAGCGCGCGAGTTCCCGCTCAGCATCCTTCAGCGACGCGATGGTTCGCTCGATACGTGAGAGCACCTCATTGCGGGGAGCCTTGACCATGTCCGACAACTGCTGGACCAGGAGGTGCTCAGCCGCAAGATGACGGTAGGCATCGACACCAACCAGCGCTTCGACTCGTCGGATCCCGGCACCAATGGAGCCCTCGGAGAGGAAGGACACCACACCCAGTTGCCCTGAACGCTGAGCGTGGGTTCCGCCGCACAGTTCGTGCGCCCACTCCCCGACGGACACAACGCGCACCTCGGATCCGTACTTTTCACCGAAGAGCGCCATGGCACCCATGGCCCGAGCGTCGTCCTGACTCATCACCTGAGCGTGCACGTCAAGATCCTCAACCAAAATCTCATTCACCCGCGCTTCGACGTCTCGCAGGATTGAACCCGAGACCGGCTCCGGGCTCGGGAAGTCAAAACGCAGCCGACCCGGAGCATTTTCCGAGCCCATCTGAGTGGCTGTCTCGCCTAGTTGCTCGCGAAACGCCCGGTGGATCATGTGCGTTGCCGTATGCGCGCGAGAGATGGCTTTGCGCCGTGCAGTATCGACCCGGGCGATAACGGACGACCCTTGGGTCACTTCCCCCTCAAGGACTTCACCTCGATGCACGAACAGCCCGGGGACTGGCGATTGAACGTCGTAGACCTCGAACGTCGCGCCGTCAGCGGTCGTAATGGTGCCGTGGTCACCCAACTGCCCGCCAGCTTCCGCGTAGAACGGCGTGCGATTCAAAATGATTTCCGCGTGTTGGCCGACGGTTGCCACCGGCTGCGACGATCCTTCGGCCACGATGCCCAAGATCGTCGCCTCGGTCGTGACCTCGTCATATCCGACGAACGAGGTCGAGCCGCCGGTCTCCAGAACCTCCCGGTATGCCGTCGTCGCCGCGAAGCCGCTCTTACGGGCAGTTGCATCGGCCTTAGCGCGCTCACGCTGTTGCGCCATAAGTGAGCGGAAGCCGTCTTCGTCCACCGTCAGCCCATGCTCGGATGCCATCTCCAGGGTGAGATCGATCGGGAAGCCGTAAGTGTCGTGCAGTGAGAACGCCTGATCTCCGGGGAGAACCCCTGATCCGGATTCCTTGGCTTCAGCGACAGCCGACTCGAACAAGATCGTTCCGGTGCGCAATGTGGAATCGAACGACGACTCCTCGCCGATCGCGATGCTTCGGATGCGATCGATTTCGTCGTTCAATTCCGGGTACTGGGGTGCCATTGCAAGGACCGTGGCATCGACGAGTTGCGCCATGGTGGACTCTTGCGCCCCGAGGATGCGCATGTTGCGGATGACCCGTCGCATCAGTCGGCGAAGGACGTAGCCCCGACCCTCATTCCCGGGAACCACGCCGTCACCGATCAAGAATGTGCAGGTGCGTGCGTGGTCAGCCACCACTCGCAGTGCGACGTCGTCCCGCTCGGTGGAGCCGTAACGCGCCCCGGTCAACTCACTGGCGGTGTCCAAGATTGTGCGGGTGGTGTCGATCTCGTAGATGTTGTCCACACCTTGCAACAGGGCAGCCATGCGTTCTAAACCCATACCGGTGTCGATGTTCTTGTTTGGCAGCTCACCAAGAATCGGGTAGTCCTCCTTGGCCGGACCAGCACCGCGCTCGAACTGCATGAACACCAGGTTCCACACTTCGAGATAGCGGTTCTCGTCGGCAATAGGACCACCCTCGACGCCGTAATCCGGACCACGGTCGTAGTAGATCTCCGAACACGGACCACAGGGACCAGGAACACCCATGGACCAGTAGTTGTCGGCTTGACCTCGACGCTGAATGCGGTCCAAGGGCAAACCGACATCCTTGTGCCAGATGTCGATGGCTTCGTCGTCGTCGAGGTAAACCGTGACCCACAAGCGCGACTCATCGAATCCGTATCCACCGTCGCCGACCGACTTGGTCAGCAATTCCCAGGCAAACGGGATTGCTTTGTCCTTGAAGTAGTCACCGAAGGAGAAGTTGCCGGCCATCTGGAAGAACGACGCATGCCGGGTGGTCTTGCCCACTTCTTCGATGTCCAGCGTTCGGACCACTTTCTGAACACTTGTCGCACGGGGATATGGGGGTGGAGCCTCGCCAAGAAAGTAAGGCTTGAACGGCACCATGCCAGCGTTCACGAACAACAGCGTCGGATCGTCCAGTAGCAGCGAGGCCGAGGGCACGATCTCATGTCCGTTCTCAGCAAAGTAACGAAGAAATCGCGTGCGGATCTCTGCGGATTCCATCAGAGCTCGCCTTCCTGATCTGCCGAATTCGGACGCGCCTTGAACTGACCGCGCTCGGCGACGGTCGCTGAGATCCGATTGACCGCCTGCGTGGTGTTCAGCGCAGCTTGCTGAATGGTCAAGGCGACCCCCTGCTCACGCGCCTGATCCAGCAATTCACTGCCTTTACGGTATGCCCAGATACCTCCGGCTGCTCCGATAGCGGTCCACACGAGTCGTCGCACGGGGCACAGCCTATGCGTCGCTGGACTCGCCCCTTCGACGCTCCTGCAGCCGTTGGGCTATCTCTCCCCACTTGGCTTCCGCACCGTGATCGGTGGGTTGGTAGTAGCGCACTCCGCGAAGAACCTCGGGCAGGTACTCGGCTTCGACGACGCCGCCCGGGGCATCGTGTGGGTAAAGGTAGTTCTGTCCGTGACCGAGTGCCGCGGCACCCGGGTAGTGAGCGTCTCGAAGGTGCAGCGGAACCGTACCGATGCGACCGGCCCGCACATCAGCTAGCGCAGCGTCAATGCCGACGTACACGGCGTTGGATTTTGGAGCAAGGGCCGCATGGACCGTCGCCTGGGCGAGAACGATGCGCGCTTCCGGCATCCCGATGAGGGCCACCGAATGAGCCGCTGCGGTTGCGGTCTGAAGAACGCTTGGCTCGGCCATTCCAATGTCTTCGCTCGCGAGGATCATCAACCGCCGCGCGATGAACCGAGGGTCCTCCCCCGCTTCCAGCATTCGTGCCAAATAGTGCAAAGCCGCATCGGGATCACTCCCGCGCACGCTCTTGATGAATGCACTGATGACGTCGTAATGCTGATCTCCATCACGGTCGTAACGCACCGCCGCGTGTTGTACTGCGGCTTCGACAGCCTCGAGGTCGATGACGCCATCGTCGGTTACTGCAACACTTGCAGCATCGAGTGCAGTCAATCCACGCCGAGCATCCCCGGCGCTCACGCGTACGAGGAATTCGATGGCTTCGTCCGACACGGTCGCGGACCCACCGAGTCCACGGTCATCAACCAGTGTCCGCCGTAGGACCTGCTCGATGTCGGCATCTGTCAGGGGCTGCAAGGTGACGACGATGCTGCGGGACAACAAAGGAGCGATCACCGAGAAACTCGGGTTCTCCGTGGTTGCGGCAATGAGAGTCACCCAACCGTTCTCCACCGCAGGCAAGAGGGCGTCCTGCTGGCTCTTGCTGAAGCGATGCACCTCGTCGACGAACAGCACAGTGCCAAGTTCTTGAAGACGAAGTCGGTCACGGGCTTCCTCGATCACTTGCCGTACGTCCTTCACACCTGCCGTTACTGCGGAAAGTTCGGTGAAGACCCGGCCTGATTCACGCGACACCAAGGTCGCGAGCGTTGTTTTTCCTGTACCTGGCGGCCCCCACAAGACCACGGATACGGCCCCACGCACGCCACCGGTGACGAGCGAACGCAGCGGCGACCCCTCCGCGAGCGCGGCCTGTTGTCCAACAACCTCTTCGATGCTGCGCGGACGCATGCGCACAGCCAGGGGCGCGTCCGGCCGATCGGCTTGGTCCCGATCGTCGAACAATGTCATGGCGTCATCACATCGTGGCGCAATCGACTACGCGGGATTTACCGAGTCGTCGTCGGAAACCTCGTCATTTTCCGGCTGCACATCAATGCCGGCTTCAGCGCGCTGGTCATCAGTGATCGGAGTGGGCGCACCGGTGAGCGGATCATGTCCCCCTCCGGTCTTCGGAAAGGCAATGACCTCACGCAGCGAGTCTGCGTCCGCCAAGAGCATGCATATGCGATCCCAGCCGAAGGCGATGCCGCCGTGCGGAGGAGGTCCGTATTTGAACGCCTCCAGAAGGAATCCGAACTTTTCCTGGGCTTCCTCCTCGCCGAGACCGAGAATGTCGAACACTCTGCGCTGAACGCCAGCATCATGAATACGGATGCTGCCACCACCGATCTCATTGCCGTTACACACAAGGTCGTACGCCCACGCCAAGGCCTCTCCGGGCGAAGACTCAAAGGAATCGATCCACTCGGAGTTGGGCGAGGTGAACGGGTGATGCACTGCGGTCCAGACCCACGAGCCGTCATCGGCTTGCACCTGTTCAAACATCGGCGCGTCAACCACCCACACGAAGGACCATTCACTGGTGTCCACCAACGACAGTCGGTCCGCGATCTCCACGCGCGCCGCTCCGAGCAGGGCCCGTGCCTCACTGGCGCGACCCGCGGCGAAGAACACGGCATCGCCGGCGCTCGCTCCCACGGCAGCCACCAACCCATCGCGTTCGGAATCACTCAGGTTCTTTGCAACCGGCCCCCCGAGAGTGCCGTCTTCGGCAACCGTGACGTAGGCCAAGCCCTTGGCTCCACGCTGCTTGGCCCACTCCTGCCACGCATCGAACTGGCGGCGCGGCTGGTTTGCACCGCCGGGCATGACAACCGCACCAACGTAATCAGCCTGGAAAACGCGGAATGGGGTGTTGGCGAAGTAATCGGTCAGTTCGACGAGTTCGAGACCGAACCGCAGATCAGGCTTATCGGTGCCGTAGCGACCCATCGCCTCGGCGTACGTCATGCGCGGGATGTCGCCGATGGCGTAACCACCGACCTGTGACCACAGAGCTCGAATAACCGCTTCGCCCACGTCGATGACGTCCTGCTGCTCAACGAAACTCATCTCGATATCGAGCTGAGTGAATTCTGGCTGCCGGTCTGCTCGGAAATCTTCATCGCGGTAACAGCGCGCGATCTGGAAGTAGCGTTCAATGCCTCCAACCATCAGCAACTGCTTGAACAACTGAGGCGACTGCGGCAGCGCATACCAATGTCCAGGCTGCAAACGCACCGGAACCAGGAAGTCGCGGGCGCCTTCGGGCGTCGATCGCGTGAGAGTCGGTGTCTCCACCTCGACGAAATCACGGTCAAGAAGCACATCGCGTGCAACCTGATTCACTCGCGAGCGCATCCGGATTGCATCGCCAGGCTTGTTTCGTCGAAGGTCCAAGTACCGGTGCCGCAAACGGACCTCATCGCTGACGTTGACTCGATCATCGATCGGGAACGGCAGCGGAGCACTGGTGGACAGCACGGTGAGGTCTTCGGCAATGACCTCGATGGCTCCGGTGGCCAAATCAGGATTCTCATTTCCCTCCGGCCGAATGGATACCTCGCCGCTGACCTTGATGCAGAACTCATCCCGCAGTGGGTGGGCAACCTCGGGTTCGCGGACCACCACTTGGACACGACCGGACGCATCCCGCAGATCCAAGAATGCAACTCCACCGTGGTCGCGCCGCGAGGCGATCCACCCCGCGAGGGTCACTGTCCGGCCGGCATCGGCTTCCCGCAAGGTGCCGGCTTGGTCGGTTCTGATCACGTCGTGCCCTCCTGAGTGACGGTCTTTTTGAGTTCTGCCACGAGTCCGTCCAACGCCACGCTGCGCTGTGATCCCTCGTGCATGTCTTTCACCTGCACCGATTTCGATGCGACCTCATCGTCTCCGATGATGATCACCGCCGGCGCTCCCGAACGATCGGCCGCCTTCATCGACCCTTTGACGCCGCGACCGCCGTAAGCCATGTCGACTCGGACCCCGGCCTCTCGCAACTCGGCAATGAGCCGGACGGAGAGGTGTCGGGCCTGTTCTCCGATCGGAACGACGAAGGCATCGACGCGTGGACCAGCACCGACCTCGAGACCTTCGGCCTCACAGGCCAACAGCGTTCGATCGGTGCCCAGTCCAAATCCGATTCCGGACAGGGCAGCGCCACCGACCGATTCCATGAGACCGTCGTAGCGACCGCCACCACCAATACCCGACTGCGCGCCCAGCATCTCGTGGGTGAACTCGAAGGTGGTCCGGGTGTAATAGTCCAATCCGCGAACCAGCCGCGGAGCTTCCTGCCACTGCACGCCGGCATCGCGCAGGAAGCCCCTCACGGCGTCGTAATGCTCACGGCAAGCGTCGCACAGCCGGTCCACCATCAGCGGGGCATTCGTCAACTGGACCTGGACTTGTTCACGCTTGTCGTCCAGCACCCGAAGTGGGTTCATCTGGGCGCGCGCCCGAGTTGCGTCGTCGAGGTCGCAGGTGGATAGGAATGCGATCAACTCTTCGCGATAGGCGGGCCGACACTCGGCGCACCCCAGACTCGTCAAGTCCAGCCGGTAGTGCGACAAGCCCAGACGCCGATACCCCTCATCGGCGAGGGCAATCACCTCGGCATCCAAGGCCGGGTCATCGCCACCTACTGCCTCAAGACCGACCTGTTGCAACTGGCGATACCGGCCATGCTGGGGCCGCTCAGCGCGAAAGAAGGGCCCGGCGTACCAGAGCTTGACCGGCAGTGAACCTTGGTCCATGCGGTTCTCAACGATCGAGCGCATGACACCAGCGGTTCCCTCAGGGCGCAAAGACAGTGACCTCTCGCCCCGATCCAGGAAGGTGTACATCTCCTTGCTTACAACATCTGTGCTCTCGCCCACGCCACGGACGAATAGCGCTGTGTCCTCGAAAACCGGCAGCTCGATATAGCCGTATCCAGCGTGGGTCGCCGGGTACGCCAATGCATCACGAACAGCCAAAAACGCCGCTGACCGCGGCGGGAAATACTCGGGAACACCCTTGGGTGCCTGGAAGTCGGCCACTGTCACCACCCCCGCTGCGGTGCATCGGAACCGTCGCCACGCGCCGCGGCCTGCAAGAACGGGTTACTCACACGCTCCTGTCCGATGGTCGTCTGCGGACCGTGGCCGGGAAGCACGATCACTGAGTCGTCCATCGGCCAGATCACATCTCGAAGACTGGAATCCATCAACGCAGAACTACCACCGGGAAGATCGGTACGGCCGATGGAACCCTGGAAAAGCACATCTCCGGAGAACAGCACACCAGCGTCTCCATCTCTTGCGACGTCGAACACGACCGAGCCTTCGGTATGACCCGGAGCGTGCCGCACTCCAAAATTGATCCCCACGAGTTCCACAGAAGCGGGCTCGCCGCTGGGAAGCAACCGGACATCGTCGGGCTCGGTGAGTTCCAGACTGTTCTTGGTCATAGCGAGCAACTGTTCGCGTGCGGCCACCATGCTGCTGCCCGCGGGATCGGCCAGCCGGTAGCGGTCGTCAGCGTGGATCAGGGCCGGGATCTCGAACTCCCGTGACAGCGGCGCCACGCTCCACACATGGTCCATGTGGCCGTGCGTCAGCACAACGGCCGCGGGGACCAAGTGGTTCTCATCGATGATCTCGTGGACACGATCTATGGAGTCCTGCCCTGGATCAACGATCACGCATGGCTCACCAGGCGCTGTCGCTACGACATAGCAGTTCGTGCTCCAGGATCCTGCAGGGAAGCCAGTGATGAACATGGCTCCTCCTGCGAACGATGTGCGGACCTGCGTTCGTTGGAAACGCAGTCAGCACAGCCTAGCCGCGCTGCAAGCAGCACCCTCACCTCTACACTCAGGCGCCGGATAGTGATCGCCCAAAACGAGCAACCCCGGGACGGATATGACCTCCTCCAACCGCCGTGAACGCGAAATCGCGCGCGCGAAGTTCGAACGCCAGCAAAACCGCCGTGCCGAACGTGAGCAAAAGGCCAAGGCGCGCCAACGAGTGGTCGCCATCGCAGTCATCGGAGCCCTCGTGATCGCGGGCGGTGGCTGGGCCGTCTTCACCCTGGCAGACCGCGGAAACGAACCGGACAACACGGCAGCTGCGGACCTTGATCAAGCGGCTGAGGAAATTATTGATGAGATCCAGGCCGGCGACGCCCTCATCGACATCTGCGGTGAGCCAGTGGCTACTCGAGCCGACGACTTGGCCTACGACGCCGCTCCGGATCCGGGAGCCGCGCAAGCCGGGGCGCTCACTTTGACCACCAACTGTGGCGACATCGTAATCGATCTGTTGGCCGATGACGCCCCCGCAACCGTGGCCTCCATTGACTTCCTTGCCTCTGAAGGCTTCTTCGATGCAACAGCCTGTCACCGCTTGACCACTGCGGGGATCTTCGTCCTGCAATGTGGGGATCCCGCGGGCAACGGAACCGGTGGCCCGGGTTACCAAATTCCGGATGAGAACCTCCCCGCCGAGGGTGAGGCGAATTACCCGGCTGGCACGGTGGCGATGGCGAACGCCGGCCCGGGCACCGGTGGTTCACAATTTTTCCTGGTGTACGAGGACACAACTCTTCCGTCGGGGTACACGATCTGGGGACAGATCACCGAAGGTTTGGAGATCGTTCAGGCGGTCGCTGAGGCTGGAGTAGCCGATGGTGGCGGTGACGGTCTTCCTGCTCAACCAATAGTTATCGAATCGGCAACAGTTGGGGCGGCGTAGTAGCGCGGTGACCCAACGATGACAGACTGTGTCTCGATGAACAGGCGCGACGGGGCTGTCCTGTCCCGCAGCCGGACACTGCAGGAGGTGAAGGTATGACGGGCGAGAACGCACCGTCCGGCCCTCCCGTACCGACTCCCGCTGCCCTGCGGCGTCCATCAGGGCCGCCCCCACCCAGCGCTCCTGCCGTCTCGCAGCCCGAGGCACCCAGCCCGAGTATGCAATTTGGTCGCGTGGAAGCCGACGGCACCGTGTACTTGAAGGCTCCCGACGGCGAGGTCAAGGTCGGTCAGTACGCGGCCGGCAGTCCCGAGGAAGGACTTGCCTTCTTCGCACGCAAGTACGACGACCTCGTGGTGGAGATCGATCTAGTCACCGCGCGCCTTGCCGACGGCCGAGCCAAGCCTGACCAGGCCGGCACGGTCATCGCCCGGGTCAAGCAAGGACTGGCCGAGCGCTCTTTCGTGGGAGATGTGGAAGCACTGTCCGCCAAGGTCGAGGCCGCGCAATCCGAACTCCAGGCAGCCACCGTCCGCCAGACCGAACACCGAGACCGCATGCGTGCCCAGACCAAGGCGGCGCGCGAGGCCCTTGTCACCGAGGCCGAATCGCTGTCGGACTCCACCTCCTGGAAGGCAACCTCGGAGCGGTACGCGGCGATTGTTGAGGAGTGGAAGGCCCTTCCCCGCTCCGATCGCACTGTGGAGCAAGCACTGTGGAAGCGCCTGAGTTCTGCTCGCGCGGCCTTTGACAAGCGTCGACGTGCGCACTTCGCCGAGCTCGACTCTCAGCGCAAGGAGGCCATGGCCGTCAAGCGCGAAATCATCGAGAAGGCTCAATCGCTCGCCACCTCCACCGACTGGGGTCCCACTACGCGAGCCCTTAAGAAACTCATGGAGGACTGGAAGCGGGCTCCTCGCGGGTCTCGATCAGATGAGGACAAACTCTGGAAGCGTTTCAAGGCTGCTCAAGATTCGTTCTATACAGCCATGAAGGAGGCCGACGCTGCCAAGGATGCCGAACTCCTGCCCAACGTTGAGCTCAAAGAAGCTCTTGTCGTCAAAGCCGAGGCCCTGTTGCCGATTGGTGGGTCCAGCGACCTACCTGCAGTCAAGCGGTCACTGCGCTCCATTCAAGACCAATGGGACAAGGCCGGCGATTTACCCCGCAATGAGCGCAGCCGACTAGAAGGCCGGCTGCGCAAGGTTGAGGACGCTCTCCGCAAGGCCGAATCCAAGGCGTGGGATCTCGATGACCCGGAGAAGCGCGCCCGCGCAGAATCGACCGCCAACGCCTTCACCGATGCGTTGACCAAACAGGAAGCCGAACTCGAACAAGCCCGCGCTAAAGGCGATGATCGGGGTGTTCGCAAACTCGAGCAGTCCATCGAAAGCACCCGTGCGCTACTCGAGGCCGCTCAACGAATCGCGCAATAGTCGGCCTTCAATCTCTGATAAAAAATTCACTGTCAGACACGGTAGGCGTCGTAGACACCTTCAACTGTGCGAACCGCCTTTAAAACCGAACCCAGATGCTTCGGATCGGCCATCTCGAAAGTGAACCGAGATGTCGCGATTCGATCGCGAGTCGTTGTCACCGATGCACTCAAGATGTCGACGTGAGTGTCCGAGAGCGCACGCGTGACGTCCGCCAGGAGCCGAGAGCGGTCCAGAGCCTCGACCTGGATATTGACCAGGAACACGCTCGACGGTGTGGGTGCCCACTCGACAGCCACCTCGCGTTCGGGACTCTCGCGAAGGTTCGGCACGTTTACGCAATCCTCGCGGTGGACCGAGACTCCTGAACCGCGCGTGACGAAGCCCATAATCGGATCACCCGGAACCGGGGTGCAACATCGGGCGAGTTTCACCCAAAGATCGTCGGCGCCCTTAACGATCACACCCACATCACGGGCGCCGCTGTCGCGACGTCCCGACGACGGCGTGACCGCCTCAGCGGCGTCGTCGTCGGCTCCGTCGACTCCCCCGGCCGCATCGACGAGCCGTTGCACGATAGTTGCAGCGGAGATACGCCCCTCACCGACGGATGCATAGAGCGCTGAGACATCGGCCTGGTTGAGATCCACGGCGATCGTGGCCAACGCCTGGTTGGTCATCAACCGCTGCAGCGGCAGACCCTTCTTGCGCATCGCGCGTGCGATCTGGTCCTTACCGTTCTCAATTGCTTCCTCACGGCGCTCTTTGGAGAACCAGGCCTTGATCTTGGTCTTGGCACGAGCTGAGGCGACGAAAGCCAACCAATCCCGACTCGGGCCCGCACCCTCGGCCTTCGATGTGAAGATCTCGATCACATCACCGCTGTTCAGCTCGGACTCCAACGGCACAAGCTTGCCGTTGACCCGAGCACCGACGCACCGGTGCCCCACTTCGGTATGCACCGAGTATGCAAAGTCCACCGGCGTAGCACCAGACGGCAGTGCCATGACATCGCCCTTGGGAGTGAAGACATAGACCTCCGATGAGCCGAGGTCGTAGCGCAGAGAATCCAGGAATTCGCCCGGATCGGCGGTTTCGCGCTGCCAGTCGAGCAACTGCCGAAGCCACGCGAAATCGTCGGGCCCAGCCTTCCCCGAGTCGGATTGCTTGTATTTCCAGTGGGCAGCAACACCTAGCTCAGCGGACTGATGCATCTCATGTGATCGAATCTGCACCTCGACAACTTTGCCGTCCGGCCCGATAACGGTGGTGTGCAGCGATTGGTACATATTGAACTTCGGCATTGCAATGAAGTCTTTGAACCGTCCCGGCACCGGACTCCACTGCGCGTGGATGGTGCCGAGCACCGCGTAGCACTCGCGGACGCTATCCACGAGTATCCGCACACCCACGAGGTCGTAGATATCGTTGAAGTCGCGGCCACGGACGATCATCTTTTGGTAGACGGAGTAATAGTGCTTGGGGCGTCCAGTGACGGTGGCCTTGATCCGGCTTTCCTTGAGTTGACCCTCGATATCACCGATGACCTGAGCGAGGTACTTGTCCCGAGAAGGCGCACGCTCTCCCACGAGTCGGACTATCTCCTCGTACATTTTTGGATACATCGTGGCGAAGGACAGATCCTCAAGTTCCCACTTGATTGCGTTCATGCCAAGACGGTGAGCCAAAGGCGCGTAGATCTCTAGGGTCTCCTTTGCCTTCTTCTGCTGCTTCTCCTCGGGCAACCATCGAAGGGTGCGCATGTTGTGCAGACGGTCAGCCAGTTTGATCACCAGCACGCGGATATCGCGTGCCATGGCCACGACCATTTTCCGGACGGTTTCCGCCGCGGAGGCCTCGCCGTAGGTGACCTTGTCGAGTTTGGTAACGCCGTCGACCAACAGGGCAATTTCGTCCCCGAAGTCTTCGCGAAGGGCATCGAGGGAATATCCGCAATCTTCGACGGTGTCGTGCAACAGAGCCGCTGCGAGCGTGGGTGCCGGCATGCCCAGCTCGGCCAGGATCGCAGTCACCGCTAGCGGATGGGTGATGTACGGCTCACCTGAACGGCGCTGCTGATCGCGGTGCAGATACTCGGCCATCTCATACGCACGTTCAACGACTCGTGCGTCACCTTTGGGGTGATACCGACGCAGCGTGCGCACAACGGGCTCGAGTTCCGGATGGGCATAGCGAGGACCCGCGAGCCGCGCAAAGCGACCGCGAAACCCACCGGAGTCGCTGGAGGTTGTAGGACGCGCGGAGTCAGGCTCGGTGGTTACCGGTACGTTCTTCGCCACTGCCCACCTCCTTGACGCAGAACACCCAGTGTACGGGCGAGGGCCCTAGCGGCGCTTGCGTCGGCTCTGGCGTTTGGGCTGCTGGCGATCACCAGTCTGCAATCGTGCGAATTCACGCAACTGCTCAGGGGAAGCCGTCGCACTGCCGGGATCCTTTGCTGGTCCCGCATCGAATCCTGTATTCGAGTCAGCATCCGATTCTCCGACAGACGTGGATGCCGCCTTGGCTGCCTGTTTGCGACGTGCCTGGACTCGCGCGGCGAGGGCCTTCATCTCCGGCTGCTGGCGCTTGAGCTGTGCAAGAACGGGTGTAGCGATAAAGATCGACGAGTAGGTTCCCGCGGCCATACCCACGGCCAGGGCGACAGCGAGATCGAGCAAGGTCCCAGCCCCGAGTAGCCCCGCACCGACGATGATGATCGCCAGCACCGGCAGCAGCGAGGTGAGCGAGGTGTTGATCGAACGCACGACCGTCTGATTTACCGCTAGGTTTGCGGCCTCGTCGTAGGTCATCACCGACTGACCGGCGATTCCACGCGTATTTTCCTTGACCTTGTCGTAAACGACCACTGTGTCGTAAAGGGAATACGCCAAAATGGTCAAGACACCGATTGCTGTGGCGGGAGTGACCTCAAGTCCGAATAGAGCGTAGATGCCTATCGTGATCACAAGGTCGTGCACCAGCGCAACCAGAGCTCCGACGGCCATTCGCCATTCGAAGTAGATCGACAAGAAGATCGTTACTAGGACCAAGAAGATCGCTAGACCCTGGAGCGCCTTGGAGGAGATTTCCGCTCCCCAGGTGGGCCCAACCACTTGGACCGTGATCTCAGAGCCAGGGACACCGCATACCTCACCGAGCGAGTCGGCCAAAGCCACAGACTCCGCGCTCGTCAAAGGAATCGTCTGACCCCGCATGGTCCCCGAGGTTGCGACCGTCACGATCGTCTGGCCACCAGTCTCGGTCTCCGCGACATCACGGGCCTCAGCCACCGAGCAAGTTGCGCTCGGGATTGCGAAGTCTGCGCCGCCGCGGAATTCGATTCCGAGGTTCAGACCACGAAATGCGAGCGAACCCAGCGCTACGAGCAAGATGATCGCCGACAGGACGTACCACCGCTTCCATCGCCCAACGAAGTCATAGGAGACCTCACCGCGATAAAGCCGGCGACCAATGCCCGTGATTCCGCTCATGATCGGACCTCCGTCGACTCTTCCAAATCCTGATCAGCGGGTTCTTCCGCGTCTCGTTGACTATCGCGGTAGTCGTCTCGCCGCTTTCGGCGAGAACGGCCCGCGAGGGTGTCGGCAGCACTGTGGCCACCGAGTCGCTCTGGATCGAGCCCGGTCCACTTGGAACCACCCTGCATGAACTTCCGCCGTCCCAAGAGAACGACAACGGGATGGGTGAACCAGAAGGCGATGATGAGGTCGATGACCGTCGTCAAGCCAAGGATGAAGGCAAATCCACGGACACTGCCAATCGACAAGAAGTAGAGCACAACTGCCGCGAGCAGCGTGACGAAATCGGCCGCCAGCAAGGTCCGCCGCGCGCGTACCCAACCACTGTCGCATGCCTGCCGCAGCGAGCGACCATCGCGCAATTCATCACGCATACGTTCGAAGTAGACGATGAATGAATCCGCAGTGATGCCGACAGCCACGATCGCACCAGCAACGCCAGCAAGTGTCAGCGTCAACCCGATCGTCTTGGAGAAGATGACGACGAACAAGTACAGCAGTGCAGCCGCTACCGCGAGTGACATCACTGCCACCAGGCCGAGGACTCGGTAGTACAAAAGTAGGTACACACTCACCAGCGCGAGGCCGATCAGACCAGCAATGATGCCGGCCCGTAGCTGGTCTCCACCGACCGTTGCGGACACCGAAGTGATGTCCACAACCTCGAGCGTCACGGGAAGCGCTCCGTACTTCAAGACGTTCGCAAGGTCGCGGGCTTCTTGCGCGTTGAAGTCACCCTCAATCTGAGCCTGACCACCGAGGATCGGCTCATTGAAGCGAGGCGCGGACACCACGACTCCGTCGAGCACGATGGCAAAGGCGTTACAGGGTGTGGCTCCGGTTCCGCACTCGGGAAGGGCACTCAGCTCGGTCGATGCGTCAGCAAGCGCACCGGCGCCTTCGGAGTCGAACTCCAAAGTGACGACCCAACCAATGCCCTGCTGCGTCAATTGGGCGTTCGCGTCGGTGACGTTGACACCTTCGATGAACGCTGGCTCCATGACGTACTTCTGGACGCCCGTTTGATCGCAGGCGCCGAGCCACTCGAGCGGGTTATCAGGTGTGCCACCAGCGAGGTTGACTGGGTCGACACAGTTCAGAGCGTCGACCTCTGACTGGAACTCCGGGGTGTATTCCGCCGCCTGGACGATCTCCGCGCTGCGGACGCCGCCTTGGTCGGCAGACGACTCGTCTGAGACGGTGCCGTCATCTTCGGTCGTAGCGCCGTCTGCTGTTGCCTCGTCCGTACTTCCGTCCTCGGCAGCTTCCTCGCCCGTGGCTTCCTCTGCAACAGGTTCAACCGGCAGCGGACTGAGAACGTTCCACACCGGGCGGAAGTTGAGCAGTGCTGTTCGCTGTACGAGTTCAACGACGCGATCTTGGCCAACGCCGGGAACCGCTACGACGATTGCGGCGGAATTCCCCGAGCCCTGGGTGGTGACCTCGGCCTCCGCGACGCCGAGGCCGTCGACTCGAGCACGAATGATCTCCACGGTCTGAGCTAGCTGCTCTTCGGTGATCTCGGTTCCCTCGACGACCGGTTGCGGCACCAAGATCACTTGGGTTCCACCCTGAAGGTCGAGTCCGAGGCGAACCGACGAGTCAGTTCCGGGCCAGAACGCCCAGACGATGCCACCGACGAGCAAGACGATGAGGGCGATCAGGGATCGCCCCGGCTTGGAAGTAGCAGGTGGTGCCACAGGTCTCCTCGGTTGCGGACGGGCTCACGGCCCGTGGGCTTCTAGCGATTGGGTGGGCTGGTGATTTCTAATCTGCTACGGAGTCTCGTCGGATTCCGGTGCCGCATCCAGGCTTGGGGCGGGTTCGATCACCTTGGCCACTGCGGCCGGAACCATTCGCACAAACACTCCTGGGGAAATCTCGAGACTGATCTCATCGTCCGCAACGGCGGCGACCGTCCCCATCATTCCGGCGGTGGTCATGATCTGAGCCCCTGGTCCGAGCGCCGAGACCATTTCCGCCTGCTGACGTTGGCGTTGCTTTTGTGGACGGATCAGCAAGAAGTAAAAGGCCACGACGAGCAGGGCGATCGGCGCTAGGGCAACGATGTCCACGGGGCGCTCCTGTTGTGCGATCTGCAAAGGCAGACGGCCGGAATCTCCAGCGGGGACGAGGGTACCTAGAAGGTTACGCCGAGGTGCCAACGCCCTACGGAGCGTCGTCGTCCTCCACGCTCCAGGGCAGAACCTCTTGTCCGGAACCGGGCGCATCCTTAGGGGCAGTACGCCCAATGTGCTGCCAACCAGCCGCTGTGGCCACGCGACCGCGTGGAGTCCGCATCAACAGGCCCAGTCGGACCAGGAACGGTTCGGCCACGGTCTCGATGGTCTCCGGCTCCTCGCCGACGGCCACGGCAAGAGTGCTCAGGCCAACCGGTCCACCACCGAACCGATCCACGATGGCCTCCAGGACTGCGCGATCAATTCGATCAAGACCGATGACGTCAACCTCGTACAACTCCAGGGCCGCGCCCGCGGCATCAATATCGACGACTCCGGTGCCGTGCACTTGCGCCCAGTCACGCACCCGACGCAAGAGCCGATTGGCGATTCGGGGCGTGCCACGACATCGTCCCGCGATCTCCGCACTCCCCTCGTCCGACACATCGACCTCGAGCAGGCTCGCACTCCGCCGAACGATCCGCTCAAGGTCCGCTACTTCGTAGAAATCCAAATGAGCGGTGAATCCGAACCGGTCACGCAGCGGTCCGGGCAGCAGGCCTGCCCGAGTGGTTGCCCCGACCAACGTGAAGGGTGCAATGTCCAATGGAATGGCCGTGGCTCCGGGTCCCTTGCCGACGACGACGTCCACCCGGAAGTCCTCCATCGCCACGTAGAGCATCTCCTGTGCAGCACGCGCCGTTCGGTGGACCTCATCGATGAAAAGGACCTCACCGGGTTGGAGACTCGACAGCACGGCGGCAACGTCGCCTGCATGCTGTAGCGCAGGACCCGAGGTCATCCGGATAGGTGCTTCGAGCTCACTAGCAATAATGGCTGCAAGCGTGGTCTTACCCAAGCCTGGTGGACCGCTCAAAAGCACATGGTCGGAAACTCCTCCACGGCGACGCGCAGCCTCCAGGACCAGGCCCAGTTGGTTCTTAACGCGATCTTGACCGACGAACTCCGATAGTGATGTCGGTCGTAGCGCACCTTCGACGATCGAATCGTCGTCGTCAGCTCCGGGGTCCAGCACGGTCATGTGCGATCCAGACTGCGCAAAGCCTCTTTCAGTAGCACTCCCACATCGGGATCATTGTCGTCGGTGATGTCGCTGAGTCGTCCAGCCAGCGCATCGACTGCAGCGTCGGCCTCCTTGGCATTCCAGCCCAACGATGTTAGGCCGGCGGACACGGCAATCCTCCATCCTTGATCTCGGGCAGCGCTAGGTCGAGAAACGCTCGGTGGCGCAATCTTGTCCTTTAACTCGAGCACGATGCGCTGCGCGCCTTTCTTGCCGATTCCCGGCACCTGAGTCAGTGCTGCTAGGTCCTCGGCATCGATCGCGCGACGCAACTCCTCCGGCCCCAACACACTCACCAAACCCAGCGCGATGCGCGGTCCAATGCCACTAACTGTCTGTACCTGCTCGAACATCTGACACTGCTCAGCATCGGCGAACCCAAACAGTGTCCACCCATCTTCACGAACAACAAGGGCGGTATGGAGATCGACGTCGCTTCCGATCCGCATTTCCGCAGCAGCTTGCGGCGGAACCGTGACGCGCAATGCCACGACACCGAGATCGACGCTGACATAGTCGGTACCAAGAGACAACACATCGCCTCGGACACGATCGATCATCGGGTGACCGCCGTCGTGCTTGCGGCGTGCTTGCGCCGTGCTTCTTCGAGCCGATTCGACGCGACTCCTCGCCATGCCTGACAAATCGCTATGGCGGCAGCATCTGCGGCATCCGCGGGCTTGGGTGCGGTCTGCAGCGCCAGGACGCGGGTCACCATGGCCGTGACCTGGGCCTTGTCTGCTCGACCATTACCCGTCACGGCTGCCTTGACCTCAGTTGGAGTGTGCATAGCGACAGGAATGCCTCGACGGGCAGCAACCAGCATCGCAACGGCCGCGGCTTGAGCGGTCGCCATCGCAGTGCGCACGTTGTGTTGACTGAACACCCGCTCGATGGCCACGACCGCTGGCTGGAATTCCGCGACAAGCTCCTCCATCGCACTTTCCAGTAACACCAACCGTTGATCGATCGAGTCATCGGCGTCAGTGCGAAAAACTCCGATGTGAAGCAACGACACCTTCTGACCTGGAGCGCCCTCGATGACTGCTACACCACACCGGGTGAGACCTGGGTCCACACCCAGGACGCGCGTCACCTGCACCACAGGAACCCTCCTCGAATCGTTCCTGCCACGCTAGTCGGCGGGTGTGCCACCGCCGCCGTGACTCGCCGCATAGCGGTCCGCGGGCCCCACGACGTCCCCTGTCACCAGTTCAAAGCCCCAACGTAGATCCTCGATCAACTGCTCATGGTCGAGCACCGAGCGATCGTCCGTCGAGACACCGATACACGCGGAACCGTCGTACGTGACCATGGTTACGTTTACCGCTGCGCCGATCGTTGCTACTAGTGGGAAGGCAGCCAGCATTCGGGCGCCCGCCAGATACATAGGTATCGGAGGCCCGGGCACGTTGCTGGTGGTGATGTCCGAAGCTTTAGCGGCGTGAGCGAGAACTGGAACGGGAACGAACCAACTCACATCCGCCAGCGGATCGGCCATGCGCATTGCCGGTGCACCACGCCAGGCGTCCACCAACTCATGCGCGGCGGCCATTTGCTCGTCGATGTCGAGCCCACCGACGGGAATCTCGAAGCGGGCAATAGCCACCGCGTTCGACGCCTGGGCGCTTCTGTCACCCGCGTCCCCCCGCAAACTGATGGGAACGTTCACCCGCAATTCGGCGACCTCGTATCCGTGCCGTTCGTGGTTACGATCGACTCCGCTTGCAACCGCAGCCATGAATGCGTCGTTCACGCTAAAACCGCGCGACTTGGCAGCTTGCTTGAGGCCCTCGAACGGGAACTGGAACGCACCAAAACGGTAGGTGGTCCCGCGCTCGACCCAGATTGGACTCAAGGGAGCATCGGGAACCGACACGGCCTGCGTTAACGAGCCGACCGTGGTGCGGACAACATCGAGTGCGCCACCTGGATCGCCCAACGCCTGCAGCGCGACCTGCCCCCCGGCTCGCAGGAGCCCCTCGGCGCTGTCCCGGAAACGCTGAAGGTTGTCCTCGACGTTTGCCCGCGCGATCTCCAGCAGGCTGACATCCTCCCCGCGCGGAACCTCCGGTGTGGGCGGGTCGTCGGGGTTCGGATCAGCGCTCAACTCGAACAAGGACAGCGCCATCATCACCGTTGCCTGACCATCGGCGATCGAGTGATGAAGCTTCAACGCAAAGGCTGCCTCACCATTGGGCAGCCCTTCGACAAGCACCGCCTCCCACAATGGGCGATTGCGATCAAAGTCCGTGAGCGACATCCGCCGAACATCACCGAGCACTTCGTTCCATCCACTGCCGTCGGGCAGCGAGTAGCGATGCACGTGGACGTCGATATCGAAATCCGGATCAAGAGCAAGCCGCGGCGCGGACAGGCCAAACACGCCGTACAGGGGGCGCATTCGCAATGTGGGAACAAAGTGCGTCAGGCGCTCCAAACGGGTTCGCAGCCGGTCCCATTCCGGTGCCTTTTCCAGCACCGCCAACGCGACCACGGTGCTGCGCATCCGAGGATCACCCGAAGCAGTGCGAAAAGTTGCCGCGTCCCAACCGCTGAGTTGGGAACCAACCTTGCCCGAGGAGTCAGCGGGCACGGACTAACCCACCTTCTCCATGACGTCGTCACTGACGTCGAAATTCGCGTACACGTTTTGAACGTCATCGCTGTCCTCGAGTGCCTCGATCAACCGGAACACCTTGGTCGCGCCATCCTCATCGAGCGGGACGGTCACCGAGGGAAGGAAGGTCGCTTCCGCGGAGTCGTAGTCGATCTCGGCTTCTTGCAGTGCGGTACGCACTGCCACGACGTCGGTCGCCTCACTAACGATTTCGAATGCCTCTCCGAGATCGTTGACCTCTTCGGCTCCGGCTTCCAAAACAGCCAACAACAGATCGTCCTCAGTAAGACCGTCGACCTTCGGAACGATGATGACGCCCTTGCGGTTGAACATGTAGGCGACCGATCCGGGGTCGGCCATCGATCCACCGTTACGCGTCATAGCAACACGCACCTCACCGGCAGCGCGGTTGCGGTTGTCCGTCAGACACTCCACGAGCACGGCAACTCCATTGGGCCCGTAACCCTCGTACATGATCGTTTGCCAGTCGGCTCCCCCACCTTCGGCGCCCGACCCACGCTTGACCGCGCGTTCGATGTTGTCCAGAGGAACAGATGACTTACGCGCCTTTTGGATCGCGTCGTAGAGGGTCGGGTTACCGGCCGGGTCGCCCCCACCTTGCCGGGCTGCGACCTCGATGTTCTTGATCAACTTCGCGAAGAGCTTGCCCCGCTTGGCGTCGATGACCGCCTTCTTGTGCTTGGTGGTAGCCCATTTGGAATGCCCGCTCATGCGAAACCTCTCTACCTATCTACTTTGACCGCATCGCCCGATTCACGCCGCCGCGCGGACTATGTCCACGAACAAGCGGTGGAATCGGGTATCCGGCGCCAATTCCGGG
Source organism: Candidatus Nanopelagicales bacterium (assembly GCA_030836325.1). The sequence continues at coordinate 9,530 of JAURQC010000010.1, read as the reverse complement.
TGGAAGCTGGTGGCCAGCAGTCCGCCCTGTCGAACGGCCACGATGGTACCCGCGCGCTCACTATGGGTGATCTCAGCGAGGACTTCCACATCCGAACCAACGCTCTCCACCCACGGCGCGCGAATGAACACCGCATGGAAGTCCTCGTCGCCGAGGACAGGAACCGCGACGTCGGTCTCGAAGGAATCGACTTGCCGACCGAAAGCATTGCGACGAACGACGACGCCTAACCCGCCGATGGTCTCCTGATCCGGACGCGCATCGAGCACCTGATCAGCAAGCATGATCATGCCCGCGCAGGTGCCAAACATGGGCATTCCCGCAGCTCGATGTGATCGCAGTGGCTCGAACCAGCCGTCGATTAGCGCCAGGCGGGACATGGTGGTCGATTCCCCACCCGGAATAACCAGGGCATCGCACGACTCGAGGTCCTCGAACGTGCGAATCGCTCCGGATCGAGCACCAACCGCATGTAAAGCCTGGACGTGCTCACGCACGTCACCTTGCAGCGCGAGCACCCCGACGAACGGGGCGCCGTTCACCAACCGCGATCTTCCAAGCGGTGATGGACGGGGATGTCTGCGACGTTGATGCCGACCATGGCTTCACCGAGCCCGCGAGATGCCTCGGCCACCATCTCTGGCTTATCGAAGTGGCGGGTTGCGGAAACGATCGCCTCTGCGCGGGCTTTGGGGTCGCCGCTCTTGAAGATGCCGGATCCGACGAACACTCCGTCTGCGCCAAGTTGCATCATCATCGCCGCATCGGCAGGAGTTGCGATGCCGCCGGCGGTGAACAGAACAACCGGCAACTTGCCCTCACGAGCCACCTCGACCACAAGGTCGTACGGCGCCTGAAGTTCCTTCGCGGCTACAAAGAGCTCGTCCTCGGCCATCGAACGCAGTGCACGGATCTCGCCGAGAATCTTGCGCATGTGGGTCACGGCGTTGGAAACATCGCCGGTACCAGCCTCACCCTTGGAGCGGATCATCGCCGCACCTTCGGTGATGCGTCGCAGTGCCTCACCGAGGTTGGTTGCCCCGCATACGAACGGGATAGTGAAGCCAGACTTGTCGATGTGGTTGGCGTAGTCCGCAGGGGTAAGGACTTCGGATTCGTCGATGTAATCCACGCCGATCGACTGCAAGACCTGGGCCTCGCCGAAGTGGCCGATGCGTGCCTTGGCCATAACCGGAATGGAGACGGCCTCCATGATGCCGGCGATCATCTCGGGGTCGGACATTCGAGCCACGCCACCTTGAGCGCGGATATCGGCCGGGACTCGCTCGAGGGCCATGACGGCCACTGCGCCGGCGTCCTCGGCGATCTTCGCCTGCTCGGCATCGACGACGTCCATGATCACGCCGCCCTTGAGCATCTCTGCCATACCCCGCTTGACGCGGTCGGTACCAACCTGCTCGTTCACCTAGACCTCACTAATCAGCGGATGGGAACCCCATCGTAGGGCGGCCAGGCCCGCGCGCATCCGGTGGCTGCGGGCAGGGTCCTCGGTGGTTCGGACGAGACGTACGTCCTATGCGAGAGACAACGAACTGGGGACGGAGTCGTCGAGGTCGACCGCTTGGGGCCAGGGGGTGTGACCGGCAAGCCGGAAAGTACGCACCATCCGCTGGCGACGCAATTGCGAACAGGCGCGCACGGCGTCATTCAAGAACCGACGAGACAGTTGCACGCGGCGGGCTGACGCTGCGAGTTCCTCGATCAGGTCCGCGCCGCCGGGGGCCGCTAAGACCTCGGCCAGTTCTTCCTCATCCAAAGTGGCGTCCAGAGCCTGGGTGAGCGCCGATTCGGCTTCCGATCGATCGTCAGCAGATGCGTCGCCGTCTGCCGCGGTTCGTGCAGCATGCGCCGCTTCTGCCAGCACCATGGCACCAGCCGGATCCAACAACCCGCTAGTGGCGAGTTCGAGCGCGATCGAGGAACGTCTCAACAGCTGGGCGTCTAAGGAGAGTTCCGATGTGTCAATGCGTTTGTGTAAGGCGTCCAAGCGACCGGCCGTCATGGAGAGGTAGAGACCGAAGAGAACGAGTACAACGACAACGAGGATCAGCCACCACCAACTCACGACTCTTCGCCTCCCCTGCGCCCACGGATGAAGTTCGTGCGTGCAGCAAATCGGCCGAGCGCTTGACCACGAAGGTCTTCGGTGACCTTCTCACCCTCGACTCGCACACTCTCGTAGACGGCCAAGACGTCGTCCACCACTGTGTCCCAGTCGTAATGATTCGCGCGGATGTGTCCGCGGGCCACCAGGGCACGCCGCGATGCGTCGTCGGCGAGCACTGACAGGACTGCATCGGCCAGCGATGTTGGATCCTTCGCCGTGAACAGTCGCCCGGATTTGCCGTCTTCCAACACGTGACGGAAGGCCGGGATGTCTGAGGCCACGACGCACGAGCCTGCTGCCATGGCTTCGACGAGCACGATGCCGAACGATTCCCCACCGGTGTGCGGGGCGACGTAAACCTGCACTTCACGAAGGAGTTCTTGCTTACGCTCGTCAGTGACCGCACCGACGAACCGAAGCGCCTTGGCGACCCGATCGGGGATGTCCTTGCGAACATCTTCGATATCCCCCGGGCCGGCCACGATCACGGTTAGGTCGGGAACCTGATCCAAGATGGCGGGCATCGCCTCGACCAGCACCGATAGCCCTTTGCGCGGCTCCTCGATCCGACCGAGGAACAGCACCTCACGGCGACGCTCACGATCATGGGACTCCGGGGCGAAGTCTTGAACTCTGACTCCATTGGGTATCAAGACCGCATCGCCACCCACGTGACCGACGAGTGTGCGCCGCGCCTCCGCGCTGACGGCAATGCTGCCCCGCAATTTCTCCATCGCGGTCTGCGCGACGTAGTAGCCCGCGGTCAGTACCCGGGATCGATCCTGGGATGAGTGCCAGGTGGCAACGAGAGGTCCGCGGGCAGCCCAACACGTCAACACCGACAAACTCGGTGCTAGTGGCTCGTGGATGTGCACGATGTCGAAATCGCCGTCGCGGATCCAGGCACGCACTCGACGCGTGGCCTTCACTCCGAAGCTCAGGCGCGCCACCGAACCGTTGTAGGGAACGGCAACCGGCCGACCTCCGTCGGTGACCCATTCGGGCAAGGATGCGTCTTCTTCGACCGGAGCGAGAACGTTCACGTCATGCCCGTGCTCGCGCAGCGTCACCGCGAGGTCCGCCACGTGGGACTTCACGCCACCGGGGACATCCCAGGCATACGGACATACCAAGCCGACTCGAAGGCTCATGAAGCGACCATCCTCGGCGAGAGATCAGACACCCACACCTTTTGCAGCATGTGCCAATCGACGCTGTGCTCGCGAAGGCCAGATTCCCAGCCGTGAGCTAGTTGCTGGGTGATGGCTCGGATTTGGTCCTCGCGTTCACCAACCATCGGGATCTCGACTCGATCGTGGACGTACCCGCGACAGATGTCACCGTCGAACCACATCGTGACCGGGTGCATCGGCACATCGGTCATGAGAGCCAACAGCGCTGGCCCCGCGGGGAAGGAGGCTGGCTCACCGAAAAAGTCAACATGCACACCGGTGCGGCCGATATCACGATCACCAAGGAGGGCCACGAGCTTGCCATCGCGCAACTTGCGGGTGAGCTCGCGAAGGACGTCAGCTCGCCCCGTTCCGAGGATGTCCATGCCCAGCTTGCGTCGGTAGTCCAAAAACGCCTCGAATAGTTTCTCCGGCTTCAGGCGCTCGGCGACTGAGGTGACCGATCCGTACGTGGCCGCTGCCCACGCTCCCGCATGATCCCAGTTGGCCATATGTCCTGGGATCATCAAGGCTCCACCTTGCTCCAAGGCCGAGTCCAAAATTTCCCGGCGATCAAGTACGAAGGTTTCGGTGATCCGCTCCGACGACCAGGTGGGCAATCGAAACGCCTCACACCAGTAGCGCATGTAGCTGCGCATGCCCGCACGGCTTAACTCTCGGATTTCTTCCGGTCCGGCTTCGGGGTGGACGCGGCGCAGGTTCGCTTCGAGTTGGTCCACTCCCCCGGCTCGACGCCGCCACAGTGCGTCGGCCATCTGCCGAAAGACCGCGTTCGCGGCGGGCTCAGGGAGCGTTCGGGTCACCTTCCAGCCGACGTCGTACAGCCACGCGGTGAGCGTGTCGGTCGTGCCGCTGGGAATCAGGGCCATGGAACTACTTGGTTGGGTGAAGTTGTCGGCGCACAACAACCATCCGCTGGATCACCGTGATGACACCGGCAATCCCGATGAGCCACAAGACAATGGAAAGGATGTAGGGAACACCGAATCCGGTGAGCAGGATCGCGAAACCAGCCAGCAGCAAGCGCTCCGCGCGTTCGGCGATACCGACATTGGCCGTTGCACCAACTGCCTCGGCACGCGCTTTCGAGTACGAGACGACCTGACCTGAAACAAGGGCAAGTAAGGCTCCCCCAACGATCCAATAGTTCTCCTGGCTCATGCCCCACAAGACAAGTGCCCCGAAGACCGCTCCATCAGTGATTCGATCGAGCGTCGCGTCCAAGAAGTTGCCCCACGGACCGCTCTTTCCGGTCATCCGAGCCATCGTCCCATCCAGAAGATCGCTCATCCCGAAGAAGGCTCCCAGAACGAACGCCCAGATAAACTCACCCTGCGGGATCAAGATGAGCATGCTCAGCGAGCCACCGATCGTTCCGGTCATCGTCACGGCATCGGGGCTGACCTTCATCCGCACCAGCAACTTTGCGGGCGGATCAATGACCACAGCGGCGACCTTGCGCGCGGCCGGATTATTGAGCACGACTAGACGCTATCCACGTCGGGAACGAGTCCGACGCCTTCATCCCATGCCTGTGCAAGCAGTTTGCGCGTGTCCTCCAAAACCTGCGGGATGACCTTGGTCTGACCGATGATCGGCATGAAATTGGTGTCCCCGCCCCATCTCGGAACGACGTGCTGGTGCAGGTGACCGGCGATTCCAGCTCCAGACAGTGCACCCTGGTTCATTCCTAGATTGAAACCCTGTGCAGTCGCGACTTCTCGCAGGATCCGCATCGAGCGTTGAGTAAAGGCCCCAAGCTCAGCCACTTCCGAAGCGGACAGGTCCGGATAGTCAGCAACGTGGCGGTACGGACAGATCATCACGTGCCCGGAGTTGTACGGGTAAAGGTTCAAGACCCCGAAGACTTTCTCACCCCGCGCGAAGACGAGACCTTCTTCCTCGGGGAGGTCAGGGGCTACGCAGAACGGGCAATCGGCACCGGCATCGGTACTCCTCGGCTTCTTGCCTCCGCGCAGATACACCATCCGATGCGGCGTGTAGATGCGCTCCCATTCGTCAGACATGTCAGACCTGCGCTCTTTGCTCGATAGTGGAGACGATCTCTGCGACCGCATCGTCGATCACCACGCCATTCTTCTGGGTACCGTCCCGGTAGCGGAAGGACACCGCGTTGGCAGCGACGTCGTCATCGCCGGCGATCAGCATGTACGGAACCTTCGCACGCTGAGCGTTTCGGATCTTCTTTTGCATGCGATCGTCAGAGGTATCGACCTCGACTCGAACTCCGTGCTGTCGAAGACGACCGGCGACATCGTTCAAGTAGCCAATGTGCTCGTCGGTGATGGGGATCCCCACCACCTGCACCGGTGCGAGCCAGGGAGGGAACGCTCCGGCATAGTGCTCCAGCAGCACCGCGAAGAACCGTTCAATGGATCCGAAGAGCGCCCGGTGGATCATGATGGGCCGTTGCTTGTTTCCATCCGAGCCTTGATATTCCAGGTCAAATCGCTGCGGTAACTGGAAGTCAACCTGGATGGTGCTCATCTGCCAGGTGCGACCGATGGCGTCCTTAGCCTGTACCGAGATCTTCGGTCCATAGAACGCAGCACCGCCCTCGTCGAGCACAAGTTCGAGGTTCTGCTTCTCCGCCGCTTCCCGCAGCGCCTGCGTTGCTTCCGCCCACTCCTCCTCGGTGCCAACGGACTTGTTCGGGTCGCGCGTGGACAACTCGAGGTAGAAGTTCTCCAGGCCGTAATCGCGCAGCAGGTCGAGTACGAACGTCAGCAAACGGTCAAGTTCGCCCGGCATCTGTTCCTTGGTGCAATAGATGTGGGCATCGTCCTGGGTGAACCCTCGGGCGCGCGTGAGGCCCTGCACAACTCCGGACTTCTCGTAGCGATACACCGTGCCGAATTCGAAGAGCCGCAACGGCAACTCACGGTATGAACGTCCACGCGCACTGAAGATCAAGTTGTGCATCGGGCAGTTCATCGGCTTGAGGTAGTAGTCAGTCCCTTGCCGACGGACATTGCCCTCAGCATCGATATCCGCATCGAGATGCATCGGCGGATACATGCCCTCGGCGTACCAATCAAGGTGGCCGGATTTCTCGAACAGCTGCCCTTTGGTGATGTGCGGTGAGTTGACGAACTCGTAGCCACCTTCTTCATGGCGCTTGCGCGAGTAGTCCTCCATCACTCGGCGTACAACACCGCCCTTTGGATGGAAGACGGCAAGCCCCGATCCGATCTCTTCGGGAAAGGAGAACAAATCCAGTTCCGAACCCAGCCGCCGGTGGTCACGCTTTTCGGCTTCTTCGAGAAAGGTCAGGTAGGCCTTGAGGTCGTCTTTGGACGGCCATGCGGTGCCGTACAGGCGCTGGAGTGATTCATTGGCTTGATCTCCAAGCCAATACGACGCCGACGACCGCATCACCTTGACGGCGTTCGGCGGGATGTATCGGGTATTGGGAACGTGCGGACCGCGACAAAGGTCGCTCCAGCAGGTCTCGCCCGACTTGGGATCAACGTTGTCGTAAATGGTCAGTTCCGCGCCACCGACCTCCATGACGTCGGCCCCACCCTCGCTACCGATGAGCCGGAGTTTGAACGGCTCGCTGGCCAATTCGGTGACGGCGTCGGACTCCGAAACCACACGACGGCGGAATTCCTGACCGGATTTCAGGATCGAGATCATTTCCTTCTCGATGGCCTTTAGGTCCTCTGGCGTGAAGGGATCGGCAACGTCGAACTCGTAGTAGAAGCCGTCCTTAATGGGAGGGCCTATTCCGAGCTTGGCCTCGGGGAAGAGCTTTTGGACTGCCTGGGCGGCTACGTGGGCGCTGGAGTGCCGCAAGATGGCCAATCCTTCTTCGCTATCCACCGTAATCGGCTGAAGATCGTCGCTATCGGAGATCTCTGTGGCTAGGTCCCGGACTTCCCCGTTGATGCGAGCCGCCACCACCGAACGATCGGAGCCGAGGACGTCGAGGGCGGTCTGGGGCACCGCGGCCTCCTTCGTTGCGCATAATCGGTTGCTCGGGGGTCGGCCGAACGATGCGCCATGTTATCCACCGGCCTGCGATGCTCCCCTGCGATACATCGGGACGGCCACCGCCATGGCCACGAGGGACAGGCCGACTCCGATCATCGTGGCCAGCAGCCGGTTGTCGTCGGTCTGTTGAAGCGGTCTGCCGACGCTCTCCAAGATGACAATCGCGGGGGTCAAGAACAACGCGTACAGCGCGTAGGACCATTTCTCGATCATCGCGACGGCAGCGAGGACCGCGAGCACCAATCCGGCGGCGGTGAGGATCGCTCCTGGCCCGAATACCTGGTCGAGCAGGGAAGCCACAAGGAATCCCCCCAACGTGCCAGCGGCCCGGTTCACGGCCTTGCGAAGCCCGTCGTGAATGTAGGGCTGGATCACGATGAACGGCGTCATCATCAACCAGCCACCGGCATGACCCCAGTCGACGGACAAAGAGATGACCGTCGTCGCTATCGCTGTCACGGCAAGCGTCCCTGCGTAGCCCCAGGTCCGAGACCACGACGTCACATGTGTCGAGGCCGCCTCACCGGCGTGTGGACGCAGGATCGAAGCAGCCAGAGCCGTGACAACTCCGTATCCGGCCATGGCGCTACCGAATGCCACACCCGAGGCAAGCGGCTCCTGGGATGGGCTCTCGGCTGCCACGAACGCCAAAGTGATGGGTAGGACGATCAACCCGTGACTCCACTGCCATCGAGCGGTGACTCCTAGCCCGATTGCCGCGGCGACCATGACGGCGATCCCAACCAGCAGGCGACCGTCACCAAGTACTGCAACGCCACCTGCCACACCTGTGGCAAGAGCCGACAGCACACCAACCCGGACGCCAGCAACAAGCGTGCCCAGTACAACGCCGAGTCCACCGAGACCAATCAAACCGGCCGCAGCTGGGGCCGCAGGCCAGATCAGGTTGGGGGCGATTAGAGCAGCGAGTGCGAGGGCGATGACCCCAACGAGACGGGTCTTAGCGCTCACTGCTTGATCGTAGGGCGCACAGGCTCACGACCTCGCGAAATCTAGATTCAGGCAACGGGATCCATCGATCGGATGAAGGTCCGTATCTGCGCTCGGGTCATCCCTACCGTCTCTAGCCGCACGGCGGTCTTCTTGAACCCGCTGGCCGCCGGCAGTTCACCCACGATGATGTAGACCCGATCCAGAGTTGGACACTGTGCGACCCCGGGGTCGGACTCGCCTTCTCCGGTGCCGCGACAGCCTTCGTAGTACCCCGTGAACTTCTTGCCGAAAGCCTTGAAGGACCACGGCGACGGAGGAGCGCCACTCGCACCCACGTCATCCATGCACTCCGAACTGGCAGCTTGAGTCAAAGTCACCGAGGCGTCTGAGTTATTCCTGATGTTGCCGTCGAAGTTGACGATCACGTTCCATTGACCGACGCACAGCATCTCCAGCGAACTCATGGTCGGAGGTTCACTCACTTCCAACCCAACTCGCTCCACATCTTTTCGCGATGGCGCGTACACCGTGATGTCCGCTGCCTGCGCGGCTGCCTTCCAGAAATCCCGCTGCTTGGCGAAGTCGTAATCTTCGCTGGCTCCTACAGCACCGGCGGACAAGCTAAGGGTTCCCGCCACGATTGCCGCGCCTGCGAGCACACTTGAGATCTTTCGCATGATTCCTCCCCGCGCCTGGGTCACTGCGAATTCGTAACCGCTAGGAAGCATCTCAGAGTACGTCCTAGCGGCGCGTGATCATCGGTTGTTCGCAACAGGCAGATTTAGGTCGGGAATTGACTTACCGGTGGGCGATACTGGGTTCGAACCAGTGACCTCTCGCGTGTGAAGCGATTTCCCATTGCTTTTTGGTATGCCCAGTATGTCATTTGTTTGTGCATCTGATGACAACGACACTTGTGACATGAAAATCCCGCATACGGGGATCAACCACGGGTCTTGTGGGGGCGTTGGACGCTACAGGAGCAATTCCGCATTCGGATTGATCTCCAAAGCACATGGAGCACATAGCAAAACCATGGGTCCAAAGGGGTCCATGGCGTCTATCTCCATGTCTGCGGGTCCGTTGGGTAGTTCTTGTGGCCTGCCCCCTGTTTTCGGTCCGGCCTGATTGGGAGTCAGTCGGGTTTCGTGCAGGTGCAGTGTTCAGCGTATTCGGTGGGGGTCTTGTAGCCCAGGCTGGAGTGCCGTCTCACCTGGTTGTATTCGCGGTGCCAGTCG
>JAURQC010000125.1 GCA_030836325.1 Candidatus Nanopelagicales bacterium | reverse complement strand
GTGTTTGAGAAGCCACCGCCTTCCTTGATGATGACGTTGCCCCGCCAGCCGAAGAGACCACCGACAGCTACCGCGATCAAGATCAACACCAGCGAAAGGTGAAAAAACAGGTTGCCTGTCTCGCGCAGATAGCCCTTTTCAGCAGACACCCACACTTCCGGAGCTGCGCCATCAGGTGCATCGCGGGTTACTGAAGCGTCCGATCCCGTGCACACGCGCCAGCGACGCCGACGCAATTCCTCGGCGACTCGAGCCACGACGTCGTCAGGCGTATCGGAAACCGATTCTGATGTGAAGGCCTGCATCCGCTGGAGGTTGCGAGGCGCTGCCGGGGGCTGACTGCGCATGGCATGCCAGTGATGCCCGACGCGCGGAAGGACGCACCCGATCAAGGAAATGAAGAGCAACAGGTACACGGCTGCGAACCAGGGTGCGCCGTAAACGTCGAAGAACCCGAGTGAGTCCAGGATCGGCCCGAGAGTGGGGCTGTCGGCTATCCATTCGTCGACAAGGAGGGGGTTGTTGCCCCGCTGCGGAAGGATCGAACCCGGCACGCTGGCAACAGCGAGCGCGAACAGCAAGATGAGCGCCACTCGCATGCTGGTGAGTTGCCGCCAAGCCCAGCGTGCGAATCCGCGTGAGTCCAGCGGCGGAGCGGCGGGAGCACCCGACTCGACCGGCTCTGCATTCTGTGTCCTAACGGTGCTCATAGCGCTGTCTCAAATCCGGGGATGGTGACCCGCAGCCAAATCGTGAAGTCGAGCCACAGCCCACTAACGAGCAACAGGCCAACGAGCACGAGCATTCCGCCACCGATTCGCATGATCCATACATAGTGCCTGCGGATGAAGGCGGTCGCACGCGCGGTTCGGTCGATCAGCAGGCCGAAGACGATAAATGGAAGACCCAGGCCGATGCAGTAGGCGAAAGACAAGATGGCTCCGCGGCCAGCGCTCGCCTCGGCGAGAGCAAGGGACTGCACGGCCGTGAGAGTCGGGCCGATGCACGGCGTCCATCCCAATCCGAACAGCACTCCCAGCAGCGGGGCACCTGCGAGCCCCCATGTTGGTGCACGCAGCATTCGGTACTCGCGCTGGAACCACGGAACAATCCCCATGAACGCCAGGCCCATCGCGATCACGAGAACACCCATGACCCGGGTGATGATGCCCTCGTATCGCAACAACACCGATCCAAGGCCACCGAACAGTGCTCCGTAGGAGACGAAGACCACGCTGAAACCCAGGACGAAGAGCACGCTGCCGAGCAGCACTCGCGACCTGCGGTTACCTGTAGCGAGTTCGGCACCCGTCAGACCCGTGACGTACGAGACGTATCCAGGCGCCAAAGGCAGCACGCACGGACTCACGAACGCCACGAGACCAGCCATCAGGGCGATCGGGATCGCGATGAGCATCGATCCACTTGTGACGAGTGTCCCGATGTCACCCACTTCCGGCTACCTCGTCGATAACCCCACGCAGTGTCGCGGCACTGGCCTTGCCCAAGATTCGCGCGGCTACCCGCCCGTCACCGTCGATGACCACGGTGGACGGAATTGCTTGCGGCGGCAGGGAATCGGAAAACAGCAGTTGGACTCGGCCATCGGAATCCTCGATGCTCGGAAACGTCAGGCCCATGGTTTCCACGAAGCGCTGCGCGGCGATGGTCGAATCTCGCGTGTTGAGTCCGACGAACTGCACCTGCTCTTCTTTCTTGGCCTGCCAGACCTCTTCTAGTTCCGGCGCTTCCGCCCGACACGGTGCGCACCACGACGCCCACACATTCAGCACCACGGTCTCCCCGCGGTGATCAGCAAGGTCGAAGGTTCCACCGTCCAGCGTCGGGCCACTGACATCCGGCGCCACAACACGCTGTGCTGGGTCTACGACGACGATTGAACCGTCACCACCGACGAAACCAGAATCTGTTCCGACCGAACTAGCGCCCCCAGCGCTTCCACATGCGCTCAACACGAGACTGGCGGCGGCGGAAAGGGCGAGGGGAAGGAGTCTTTTCATGCGTCATGCGCCGGCGATCTTGCTGGCACCGGGCAGCAATTCCCGAGCCGGTTCGGTGTAGGAGATCGACATCAAGCGATCCCCATCGAAGGTCAGTGATGTGAGCGAGGCCAAAGTGCACTGGCGTGACCGGGGGTCGTGCCACAGACGACGACCTTCTGCGTCCAGGCGCGCGATCCAAATAGGTAGTTGGTGACTCACGAGTACCGCTTCTCGGCCATCGGCGCTCTCGCGGGCGTTGTGGATCGCCTGCCCCATGCGTTCGGCTACGACGTCGTACGGCTCGCCCCAACTCGGTCGGAAGGGGTTCCACAGATGACGCCACGTTCGAGGCTGTTTCAGAACGCCGTCACCCACGCTTACCCGCTGACCCTCAAAGACGTTGTCCGCCTCGATAGCCAACGGCTCTGTAAGAACCTCCAGGTTGTGCACCCGAGCAATGGGGTCCGCTGTCTGCTGGGCGCGCTCCATCGGGGAGGCGATGACGGCGGCGATGTCGTGGCCGGCCAGTGCCTGTGCGGCCATCTCGGCCATTTGCTCACCACGCTCGGACAACCGATAGCCGGGCAAGCGGCCGTAGAGAACGCCCTCGGGGTTGTGGACTTCCCCGTGCCGAAGAAGGTGGACGACGCTGCGTTGATCACTCACGAGTCGAGCCTAAGCAACGACTCTCCAGCGGCGTCTCGGGGTCAGGACTTGCGCCGACCCGCGGCCTTCTTCTTGCTCGGACGCCACTCTTCCTCGCCCGCCGCTTCGGCCTGCTCGCGCATGAAAATTCCATGCTCGGCCAATGCCGCAGCCAGACCCTCCGGCGTGCTGTCTTCCGCGAGGACATCCACACGCAGCCCGTGCTCCTCGGCCGTCTTGGCCGTGTTGGGACCGATGCAGGCAACGACCGTCGACTGATGCGGCTTGCCCGCAATGCCTACGAGGTTGCGGACAGTGCTGCTCGAGGTGAACATGACAGCGTCGAAGCCACCGGTCTTGATGGCCTCACGCACCGGGGCCGGCGGCGGGGCTGCACGAACGGTGCGAAATGCGGTGATGTCCTCGACCTCCCAGCCAAGCTCGGTCAATCCGGCAACCAGCGTGTCAGTTGCTATATCCGCCCGCGGCAAGAACACCTTGTTGATGGGATCAAGGAGCGAGTCGTAGGGAGGCCAGACGTCGAGTAGGCCACTCGTGCTCAGATCCTCGCCGGGGACCAAATCCGGTCGGACGCCGAACTCGATTAAAGACTCCGCGGTCCCGGCGCCACATGCGGCCACCTTCAGCCCGGCGAATGAACGGGCATCCAAGCCGTACTCCTGCAACTTCTCGCGAACGGCGCGAACCGCGTTGGCGGAAGTGAATCCGACCCACTCGTAGCGTCCGGACACCAGCCCGTGCACTGCGCGCTCCACCTGCTGGGGTGTGCGAGGCGGTTCCACAGAAATGGTCGGAACCTCGCTGGGAACGGCACCGTGTCGACGCAGTCGTGCCACGAGGCCGGCGGTGTTGTCCTGGGTCCGCGGAATGAGCACTCGCCAGCCCACCAGAGCCTTGCGCTCGAACCAATCAAGCCGCTCCCGCTGCTCAACAACCTCGCCAACGACAACGAACCCGCCGCGGCGCGTGGTGGAGGACTCAGCCGCCTCGACGAGGGTCGTCACCGTGGTGTGTTGATCGACGGTTGTTCCATCGCGCGTTATCGCTACGGGTGTGCCCTCGGGTTTGCCAGCATCAAGGAGAGCCCGAGCAATGTGCACGAGGTGGTTGGCGCCCTCGGGGAATACGGCGGTCACTCGAGGTGCCACGAGCTCTTCCCAGCGCACGCCCGAATCCTCGGCGTCAAGGACGCGCACTTCGCGGGCCTTGCCACCGGTTAAGCCGTATCCGGCGTATGCCGGCACCCCCGTAACTCCGCTGACGGCCGGAACGATTTCAACGTCCATCTTGGCCCGACGCACCGCACCAACCTCGCTAAGCAGCGAAGAGCCCATAATCGGATCGCCCGCCATCAACCGAACGGCGGTCTTGCCGGATTTCGTTGCATCGATTGCCGGCTTGATGCGTTCAGCAGCCGCGCCGACATTCTCCGGGTCCGTTACCTCGATGATCTCCGGATCCACGAACGCCTCGGCGACTGCAACAGCGTCCTTATCGGCAAGAACATATGTCGCCTCAGCGAGCATCCGCGCCCCGCGGTGCGCGATCAGATCGGGCTCGCCCGGTCCAGCCGCAACGAATGCGACACAAGGGGTCTGCTGAACCGGTTGGGCGGTCTGCTTCTTGGCCACCGGCGATTCCTGAACGTCATCGACGCTCTGAGCAGCGGGCTTGGCGTCCTTCTTGGGAGTCGACTTGCCTGCAGTCGACTTGCCTGCAGTCGACTTGCCTGCAGTCGACTTGGGCGTACTCGCTTTCTTGGCCGGCGCCTTCTTGGCCGGCGCCTTTTTGGCCGGCGTCTTCTTCGCGGGTGCCTTCTTCACGGGCTTACCTGATGCTTTCTCGCTGCTGGTCGGACTCATGCGTTCATCGCTTTCGATGTTTGTTGGTCACCGGCGTCGTTCCGGGACGCGCTCTTGGCTCGGGGCTTGTGGGTTTGCGACTTTTGTGACTCGAGGTCCGTCACCACGCCGTTCGCCGGGTTTCGCCGGCGCTGCTCATGAAAGGCCAAAACCTGGAGTTCAACCGCTAAGTCAACCTTGCGGACTTCGACGCCCTCGGGAACATTCAGTACTAGCGGAGCGAAGTTGACGATGCTGCGGAGCCCGGCACGCACCATCCGATCCGCGATGTCTTGGGCGACATCAGCCGGCGTGGTGATCACTCCGATACGAGCATCACGCTCGGCAACCACAGCGTCCAGGCGATCCAGCGGATCAACGACGATGTTTTGATCGACCACGGCCACAGTGGTGCCCACCACATCGGGATGCGAATCGATGAGTCCAACGATCTCAAAGCCGCGGCTTGCGAATCCTCGGTAGGACACCAACGCCCTGCCCAGATTGCCGACGCCTACGACGAGCACGCCCCAGGGATTTGTGAGACCGAGTTCACGGGCGATCTGGTACGACAAGAATTCAACGTCGTAGCCGACTCCGCGGGTGCCGTAGGAACCGAGGTAAGACAAATCTTTGCGAAGTTTGGCGCTCGTGACGCCGCAGGCGGAGGCCAACTCCTCACTCGAGACCGTCAAAACTCCACGCTCGGAAAGAGAGACCAGAACGCGGTGATACACCGGAAGCCGCGCGACGGTCGCTTCGGGAATCGGCCGGCCGGTCGTAGGCAACTGCATACTCAAATCCCCAGAGTCGGGGGTTACCGCTGCCGCGGAGCGTGGCGTGGGAAGTGGCACGTGCGTCACCTAAATCGTTGGAACTTTGGGCTGTTTTCAGGCCGGCACCGAGCCGGGCTGCGCCACAGTAGAGCCTCGTGCACGAATGCACAAAGTTTGCCGGACACATCCGTCCGTTTATCGGTCAAGCGCTGCGGCCAGCCTCAAGGGATCGACGCGATAGAAATCATGCCGGGCTCCGTCCACAAGGATCACCGGGATGTACTCGGCGTACTCGTCGGCAAGCCTGGGATCATCATCGATAGATAGGACCTCATGGGCCACTCCCCGCTCGGCGCATACGGCGGCGACGATTTCCTCAGCGGCCTCACACAGATGGCAGCCCCGCCGACCGATGATCTGAACCCGAGGTGCGACGGAGCCGCTAAAGGTGTCGTCGCTGGTCGTCATGTCTCCTATCCTGCCTCTGTGTCATCACCGGATCTGCTCACCTCCTACCGTCGCGCTGGACAGGCCTCAGCCTCAGCGGCGTCAGACATCGAGCACGAGGGTTCGAACGCCGCGGCTTTTTTCGACGTGGACAACACCATCATGCGCGGCTCGAGCCTGTTCCACCTTGCGGTGGGTCTAGCCAAGCGCAAGTACTTCAACGCAAGCGAGATCAGCGGATTCGCACGTAAACAGTTGAAGTTCGTACTGAGCGGATCCGAGGACCTTGAGGACATGGCATCGGCCACTGAGGCTGCGCTGTCCTTTGTCGAGAACCGCTCCGTCAACGAACTCCAAGATCTAGCCGAGCAGCTCTTCGATTCCGAGATGGTCGACAAGTTGATCCCGGGGACCTTGGCTCTCGCCCAGGAACATCTCGATGCCGGACAGCAGGTGTGGCTGGTGACCGCCACTCCGCAGGAACTGGCACGGGTCATCGCCAAGCGCCTCGGACTTACAGGCGCACTGGGAACGATCTCTGAGAGTCGAGGTGGGGTCTACACCGGCAAACTCAACGGACCACCGCTGCATGGACTCGCCAAGGCCGAAGCCGTACGTGCCCTTGCGGTTACCGAGGGCCTGGATTTGGCCGAGTGCAGCGCCTACTCCGACTCTGTCAATGACGTACCCATGCTGTCCATCGTCGGCCACCCGACTGCGGTCAATCCCGACCCCGAATTGCGTGCCCATGCTCTTGCCAACGACTGGAAGATCCGAGACTTCCGGCGCCGCGCCCGCATCAAGCCGTACATCGCACCAGTTGCCACCGGAGCTGCGGGCATCGCTGTCGGAGTGGCGTCCGGTTACGTGTTGGGCCAGGTTCGCGGAAGGCGCTAGCCGAAAGCAGGCACTCTCCGCGCGGGCATCCGGGACTTAGTCAGCCGAAGGCGCCGCCACGCTGCGCCAGCAAGTCATACAAGCGTCGCTGAATCCGCTCGCGCACTTGATCGGTGATCTCGAACAAAACCGCCGGATCTTCCGCCGATCCCGGCGGTAGGTGATCGGTAGGAATGGGGTCGTCGAAATGGATGAGCCACTTGCTGGGAAGAGGCACCAAGCCCAGCGGCCCTAAGGCAGGAAAGGTGGGAGTGATCGGGAAATAGGGCAACCCCAAGAAGCGTGCGAGAAGCGACGCGTTGCCGATCATCGGATAGATCTCCTCGGCGCCGACGATCGCAGTCGGGATGATCGGGGTCCCCGTACGAACCGCAGCGGATACAAATCCACCTCGGCCGAATCGTTGGAGCCGGTACCGCTCGGCGAAAGGCTTTCCGATGCCCTTGAAGCCCTCAGGCCACACGCCGACGACTTCACCGGATTCCAGCAGACGTTCAGCATCCTCATGACATGCCAGGGTGTGACCAGCCCGCCGCGCAAGATCGCCGATGAACGGCGTCTGGAAGACCAAGTCAGCACCCAGCATCCGCAGGTTGCGGTGCGCCGGATGCTCATCGTGGATCGCCACCTGCGTCATGACCGAGTCAACCGCAATCGTCCCTGAGTGATTGGCGACGACGAGTGCCCCACCCTCAGCCGGAATCGTGTCAATTCCCGACACCTGGACCCGGAACCACTTTCGATACAGAGGTCGAACGAGCTGCATCAAGATCTTGTCGGTGAACTCCGGATCGAACCCGAAATCATCGACGGCGTAGTCACCCGCAAGCCGCTCGCGCAGCACCTCCCACATCGGGAATGAATCGATCAAGTTGTGCTGGTCATCGTCGGTCAACCGGATAGGCGCCCGGGACTTCGATGGCGGAGTCGGACCGGTCGCACCAACCTCGCGGGCTGCCCTAGAAGGACGCAAAGGCGCCGCACTTGGCGAATCATCCATGTCGGCTCACCTCCTTGCGAATTCCGCGCACTAGCGCCCCGAAGGCTTCTTCGCTCGTGTACTCCGGGACGAATCCGACCTCGGACTGCACCAACGACGTGTCTAGGACACGACCGTACGTCAGGTATCTCACCTGGTCGCGAGAGAAGTCAGCCCACGCACCTCGAGCCAATGCCTTGCCGACCGAGGGAACTACAGCGGCAGGCAGCGGCATCGACGGCTTGCCGAGTCGATTCAACGCCTGCGACAACAGCACAACGCCGTCCCCGGCGACGTTGTAGGTCCCAGACGTTCGTTGCAGGACCACCCGTCGAGTCACCTCAATGGCATCATCCTCGTGCACGAACTGCAGCCGGGGGTCGAAGCCAAGAACCGTGGGGACAACCGGCATCGTCAAGTAGGACGTCATTCCGGTCCGCATTCCAGGACCGACGATATTCGCAAAACGCAGGGTCGAGACCCCAACATCCGGGCGACGACGCGCGAAACCCCGGACGTATTCCTCGACTTCCAGCGAATCCTTTGCCCATCCCGATGTCGGTGGGTGCCGCGGGGAGGAGCCTTCGGAAATCATCGCCGGGTCCTTGGGGCCACTGCCGTAGACAGCTGCCGTGGACTTCACCACCAAGCGCCGGACGCTCTCGGCCCGCTGACAAGCGCCGAGCAACTGCATAGTCCCGATAACGTTGATGTCTTTCATCAACGAACGACCACCGGCCTGGCGCGGAGTGGCGATGACACCCATGTGAACGACGGTGTCGACACCCGCCTCGTCTAGCAGCTTGGTGATAGCCGGGTTTCGGATGTCGGCGCGAACAAATTCGGCTGCCAAAGGACGCGGTGGGGGAACAACGTCCACCCCGATGACTCGATCGATGCCGGGCTGATCGACGAGGCGATCGGCCATCTTGCCGCCGAGGTACCGAGAAACCCCGGTGACGATGGCGACAACGCCCACGGTGGGGCCCTCTACCTACTTCTTGTTGCGGCGCTGAACCCGCGTACGACGGAGCAGTTTGCGGTGCTTCTTCTTGGCCATCCGCTTACGGCGCTTCTTGACCACAGAGCCCATGAACTGCCTCTACTCCCTCATCGACCGGCTGCGCCGGAATCCACACACCTCGACCATCGAAGCGATCAGGCGGGAAGCCTACCCGCACCCGTTCCGGCGATCGAAATTCGCCCTGGGAACTAAGCGGTTTCGATGAACGAATCACGCAAGTAGTCGTGAACTGCCTGTTCCGGAACCCGGAACGAGCGACCAACACGAACCGCCGGGAGGTCACCGTTGTGCACCAACCGGTACACCGTCATCTTCGACACCCGCATCACCGCCGCGACCTCGGCGACCGTCAAGAATTTCACGTCACCGAGAGGGTTTTCCGTGGTGTTGGGCATCGGCGTTTCCATTCCTACTCTCGCCGGAGTTTGGTACCGGCTCCTCGTACTCCTAGATACTTACACTAGTGCCGGATGGGTCGGGAGGGAAAGTTGAATTCTGAAAATACCCGGTTCATCTCTCCGGATCGGGATCAAGACCGTGGTAGCCGAATACGGCCGACCTCGTGGCGGCAACTGCCGCGTCGATTGGATCGCTCGGGTTCCAGCCCTGTGCAATGGGTCGTGGCCATGGATCGGCGCCGTCGGTCATCCGACCAGGGGCGGAGTGGCCGAGAGCCTGCCGAACGTATTCGAGAAAGCCTTCAGGAACGTTCGTCGTTGGGTCCAACGGTTGACCGGATGTCTCGGCCACGAGGTGCGTCCAAGCGCGTGGCACCACGTCTACCCATTCGTAGCCACCCCCACCTACAGCGATGAGACGACCACCGGCATAGCGGTGCGCCCACCGGTGCACCGAATCGAAGCCGAAGCGCTGGCCGTCAATGGTCAACGCAAGGTGCGCCAGCGGATCCTCGGCGTGGGAGTCCACACCATTTTGGGAGACGATGAACTCCGGGGCGAATGCTTCCAGCAGCTCTGGCACCACTCCATAGAGAGCCCGGAGCCATCCTTGATCGTCGGTTCCAGCGGGCACTGCAATGTTCACCGCACTGCCAGGTGCGTTCGGACCGCCGATCTCACGCGGATCCCCTGTTCCAGGGAACAACGACCTCGGGCTTTCATGAATCGAGATCGTCAGAACGCGGGGGTCGTCCCAGAAAGCCGCCTGGACGCCGTCGCCGTGGTGAACATCGAGATCTATGTAGGCAATGCGCTCAGCACCGTTGTCCAACATCCACTGGATCGCTACAGCGATGTCGTTGTAGATACAAAAGCCAGCGGCTCGATCCGGCATCGCATGGTGCAGGCCACCGGCAAGGTTCACCGCATGCGTGGTCGAGCCGTTCCAAACCGACTGCGCTGCCGAGAGTGTCGCGCCGCAGACCCGAGCCGATGCCCGGTGCATATGTGCAAAAACGGGGTCGTCGCTGGTCCCCAACCCTCGGGCAAGGTCCACGACGGGTGGTTCGGTACTGGCTGCGCGAACGGCTTGAACGTAGTCAGGCTCGTGAACTCGCTCCAAGAGCGCATCGTCGACCGGCTCAATCGCACCAATGACCTGCACGCCTGGACCATCGTCCAAGTCAAAGTCGCGAATCAGACGCATGGCGAGTTGAACGCGAATCGGCGCCAGTGGGTGGCCTGCACCGAAGTCATACTCCGCGAGATCCTCGTCCCACACCACGGTGGTAGGGCAATTAGTGTGCGGCATCCGCCTGCTCGCGTGCCATCTCCTCGGCGCGATCGCTCGCCGCACGCATCGCGGCTTCTACGATCGACGGCAGATCTCGTTCGTCGAACACAGCGGTCGCGGCCGCTGTTGTCCCACCTTTCGACGTGACAGCCGCCCGGAACCCTGCGGGGTCACCGGGAGATTGGGCCAGAAGTTCGGCCGCCCCAAGCAGTGTCTGTGAAACCAAAGTGCTGGCTGTCTCGTGGTCCAGGCCGAGCTTGACGGCAGCTCTAGTCATTGACTCAGCGAGGTAGAAAACGTACGCGGGTCCACTTCCCGACGTTGCGGTGAGCGCATCGATAAGCGACTCCGGAATCGTGACGACTGTGGACACCGGCTCCAGCAAAGCCGAGACCTGCTCGAGCTGTTCCGGTGAACATCCCGCTCCTGCTGACAGACCGACAACTCCTCGTCCGATGCGCACCGGCGTATTGGGCATTGCCCTTATGACTGACGTGCCAGATGGTGCGACGGATTCAAGAAGTTCCAATGACACACCAGCGGCGATCGACACGACTGTGCAATTCGGCTTCAACGAGCCACCAGCCTCGCGGAGGACATCGGTGATCTGATGGGGCTTGACCGCGAGGAAAACGACGTCTGCGGCGCGAACAGCGTCAGCGAGAGGTGCAACCTCGACGTCGCCTCTGCTTCGCCAACGATCTGCAAGTTCCTTGTTGGCTTCGACAACGACGACGTCCACACCGGAAACGCCGCTCACAATGCCTTCGACGATCGCGCCGCCCATAGCACCACCGCCGATCATGGCTACTCGCTTCATGGCGGGTTACTGTGCCACAGCCCCCGGCAGTGGCTTGGTCGGATCCAAAAGTGCCTGGATAGTCGGGGCCACGAGACCAACGACTTGATCTTCCGACGCCGATGCCAGCGGTTCTACTGCAAGCCCGTACCGGGCCATCACAATCCCGCCCAGGTAAGAAGTGATCAACGCACCGCGCATGCGGGCGTCGGGAATGCCCGCTCGGATCAGCACTTGGTCGACGACCTCACCGGTAGCGAACTCCCAGATGGCTCGAATCCCGCCGGGAGTGCTCGACACCGCATTCGGAATCGACGGTGCAAGCGAACCGACGTCATCACGCAACTGTTCGTTCTCGGCAGCATGGAGCGCCATCCGCACGAGCCGTTCACCCATGCCATCCAAGCCGGGCGCAACTAGTCTGGGAATAGCTGATGCTGGATCGAATGGCAGGTCCATGACTGCGGCGAACAATTCGGCCTTGTTGCGGTAATACGACGACAGCACCGACGGGCCCACGCCCGCTGCGGCAGCGATAGACTTCACCGTGGCCGATGCGTACCCGCGCCGCTCGAACACCGCACGGGCCGCGCGCTCGATCGATGCCTGCCGGGAGTCCTTGTCCGCGGTCACGAACTACCCCCTAGGTGCTTTAGAGCGAAGTCCCTAGTCTCGCGCAAATCTGCGACGCGTTCCTCGCGGTTGCCAGCACTGCGCGTGGACACCTCGGCAATGACCGAACCGCGCAACCCCGAACGCGCCAGAGCCTGGAGGACTTCGGCCACCGGCTGGTCCCCCCGGCCAGGAATCAAGTGCTCGTCGCGGGCGGAGTCAGTACCGTCTGCGAGGTGCACGTGTGCGACCCGATCGGCTAGGTCGGCGACCATTTCGCGAGGGTCGGTGCGAGAAACCGCGGTGTGGGACAAATCCACCGTGGCGTGGCGGTAATCCTGATTCCGGATGTCCCAGTCCGGGGCGTATGCACCAAGTGATGACGGCCCCGCACGCCACGGGTACATGTTCTCCACAGCGAATCGAACGTCGGTCACCTCTTCCATTCGAGCGATCCCGTCCTCGAAGGACTTCGAATACTCCCGCTGCCAGCGAAATGGTGGATGCACGACAACTGTGGAAGCACCGAGGCTTTCGGCTACCTCGCGGGCACGCTCGAGCTTGCCCCACGGATCGATCCCCCAGACCCTTTGAGTGATCAGCAAGCACGGGGCGTGGATCGACAGGATCGGGACTTGGTAGTGATCCGTGAGCGCCTGCAAAGTCGCAAGGTCCTGACTCATCGCGTCGGTACCGACCATCACTTCAATGCCGTCGTACCCGAGATCGGCAGCGAGTTCGAAGGCAACCGCTGTCGATTCTGGATAGACCGACGACGACGACAACCCGACCTTCCATTGCTTGGCCACGATTAGTCCTTCGCCCGTCGCCAACGGTCGGCGATGATGCCGGCTATCCACACTGCGATCGCTCCGGCAATTCCCACGACGATCGCAACGATGCTGTAGCGCTCCGGGCTGAGGCTCAACGCGAAGAACTTCGAAAGCGGTGGGACGTACAGGACGGCAGCAAAAGCCCCGACCATTCCCGCGATGATCCCCCAACGCACCACGTTCAGTGGTCGAGCCGAAATCGCGAGCACTCCGGTCGCGACGATGAACAGTGTGACCGTCGCCGCCTGTTGTGCGTTCAGTACAGGTTCGGATACCCACAAAGCAATCGCGTAGCTCGTCCATGCCGATGCCGCGGCGATGATGCCGGCCGGGATCGCGAAGACGAGCACCCGCTTGAAGAAGCCCGGACGGAAGCGCTCCTTGTTAGGCATCAGCGCCAGGAAGAAACCAGGAATGCCGATCGTCAGAGCGCTGACCAGGGACAAGTGGCGTGGCAGGAAGGGGAAGGCTACGGCGAAGACCCCCGTCATCACCGAGAGAACCGTCGAGTAAACGCTCTTCGTCAAGAAGACATCGGAAACACGTTCGATGTTGCCCAGCACACGGCGGCCTTCGGCGACGACGCTCGGGAGCACCGACCATTTGCTGTCCAGCAGAACCAGTTGGGCAACCGCCCGGGTTGCTCCCGAACCACTACCCATCGCGATACCCAGGTCCGCGTTCTTCAGCGCGAGGACGTCGTTGACACCGTCACCGGTCATCGCCACCGTGGAGCCGCCCAGATGCAGAGCGTCGACCATCTGTTGCTTCTGCGCCGGCGCCACCCGCGCGAAGACCGAGTGATCAGACATAGTGCGCGCGAGATCGTCAGTGTCGGTAGGCGCATGACGGGCGTCCACCGGATCCTCGGCGCCAGGAACACCCGCCTGCTGAGCGATGGCGCCAACAGTTTCGGCGTTGTCACCCGAGATCACCTTGACCCGAACACCTTGATCCAGGAAGTACTCGACGGTTCCTCGGGCGTCGTCACGCAGTCGCTGATCGATGATGACCAGTGCCTCGGGTGTTACAGGCCCAGGTCCGTTCTCAGCATCGACCGCACGGGCCTGGTCCCGCGCCGAGGCGACCACGAGCACCCGCGCTCCCTGATTCGCATACGGAGCGGCGATCTCGCGGACCCGAGCATCGTCAGGCACCACCATCTCCGGTGCTCCTATTACCCAGGCCTCGTGACCGGCAAAGGCGGCCGAAGCCCACTTGCGCGCGCTTGAGAAGGGCACAGTCGATGAAACCGTCCATCCCGGGTCTGGGCACGACTGCGCTATGGCCAGAATCGTCGGGTTGGGTGAGGTCTCTGCTGCAGCCAACGCTCCGAGCACCTCACGCAGTTCACCCTCAGAACGATCGCCGACGCTTACAACGTCACCAACGTGCATGCCCGGCTCGGTGAGGGTTCCAGTCTTGTCCGCGCAGACGGTGTCCACGCGCGCCAGGACCTCTACTGCCGGTAGGTCCTGAACGAGCACACGCTTTTGCGCGAGGCGGATCACCGACACCGCCATCGCAATGCTCGTCAGCAGAACCAGGCCCTCGGGAACCATCGTCACGACACCGGCGATGGTCCCGCGAATCGCCTCATTGATCGGGAGTTCGGCTCGAATCAACTGCGAGGTCAGCAGCAAGACGCCCACCGGCACGAGGAAGTAACTGACGATGCGGATGAACTTGTTGATCGCATCGCGAAGTTCGGAGTTAGTGAGTTCGAACTGCTTCGCCTGCTCGGTTAAGCCTGCGGCGAAGGACTCTCGGCCTACGCGAGTGGCCTGGTAGATGCCCGATCCCGCTACGACGAAGGAACCGGACATCGCCGCTTCACCGGGATGTTTGTCGACGGGATCGGCTTCGCCGGTGAGCAGGCTCTCGTCAATCTGCAGGCCGCTCGCCTGCTGAACCACGCCGTCGACGACGAGTTGATCCCCGGTTTTCACGACGATTATGTCGTCGAGCACAACCTCCGACGGTCGCACTTCAACGTCCTGCCCGTTCCTGCGCACGATCGGCTTCGCTTCGCCAATGACCGCCAACTTCTCCAGCGTTCGCGCCGCTCGATACTCCTGGACGATACCGATCAAGGTGTTTGCAACGATCACGAAGCCGAAGAGCGAATCTTGGATCGGGGCCACGATCAGCATGACCACCCACAGCGATCCGATCAGACCGTTGAACCAGGTAAAGGTGTTCTTTCGGACGATGTCGGCCAGGGAACGCGCGTTTGCGGTGGGAGCCTCGTTTGCTTCCCCGCGTTCGATCCGTTGACGGACGTCCTCGTCGCTCAGGCCTCGTTCGATGGAAACCGGGACACCCGCCGCCTCGGGCGCCGTACTCATCGCGTCAGGCCGTCCATACGACGAAGTATGACTCCCTCCCGAAGCGCCCATGGACACACGTCCAATTCTTCGACACTCAGCAGATCCATGGAAGCTTCAGCAACGATCGCACCCGCCAGAAGTTGACCGGCTCGCCCGGCGGAAACACCCGGCAACTTTGCGCGCTCGGCGACGGAAAGACCCGAGAGCAGCGTGACCAGTTGACGAACATCCGACAGCTTCAACCGCCGACGCGCGTAAGGGCCTTCTGACGATGCCGGCGCTCCTGCGATGCGAGCCAACTGCTTGAACGTCTTGCTCGTGGCCACCGACAGCATCGGATCGGCTGCGCGGCGTATCGGACCGATGGAGTCCGCAATCACCGCACGCGCGTGCTTGCGCAGCTCCTTGACCTCGGGCACCGATGGTGGATCGGTGGTGATGAAGTCCCGGGTCAACCGGCCCGCGCCTAGCGGTAGTGAAATCGCCACTTCCGGTTCCTCATCGGCTCCAATCGCCAACTCCAGCGAGCCACCACCGATATCCATGAGTAAAAGTCGTCCCGAGGACCAGCCGAACCAGCGTCGGACAGCGAGGAATGTCAGGCGCGCCTCGTCATCTCCGGACAGCACGTCGATCGAGATCCCTGTTCGCTCATTGATCTCATCGATTACGGCATCGCCGTTGCCCGCACCCCGGATTGCCGAGGTCGCGAACGCGATGATCTCTGTTGCGCCCTGCTCCTCCGCGAGTTCTTGACCTTCCTCGATAAAGGTGACAAGTGACTCGATCAGGGAACGATTGATGTTGCCGTCAGCATCGATATGTTCCGACAGACGCATCTGCTTCTTGTGCTTGGAAGCCGGAATCGGCGCAGCGCCGTAGTGCGCGTCCACCAGCAGCAGGTGGACGGTATTACTGCCCACGTCTAGGACACCCATGCGCACCGCCCCACTCTATGTCCAGGTCAGACCCCCGCGCCTTGGCCAACGTCACCCGGCTCGCCTAGGCTTTCGAGGTGCCCGAAGTACCCCTGGACTTTCCACGGCAATGGGTCGAGTTCGTTGATCCTGCCGACGACCACCAACTCATCCGCGCGGATCTCACCTGGCTCACGTCCAAATGGACGTGCATCTTCGGTCGAGGCTGCTTGGGTATCGACGCAGACCGGCCCGATGCGGGCTGCTGCGTGCACGGCGCCCACTTCTCTGAAAAGAGGGACAAGAAGCGAGTGGAGAAGTGGGTCGAGAAGCTCACTCCTGAAATGTGGGAGAACTACCCGGCCGGCCACAAGGGTGGCTGGACCGAAAAGGAAGACGGCGCAAGCAAGACCCGAGTAATCGACAACGCGTGCATTTTCCATAACTCAGAAGGCTTCGAGGGCGGCTACGGCTGCGCGCTGCACCACCTTGCCGCCAAAGAGGGCGTTTCGTTCATCGAAACCAAGCCTGAGGTGTGTTGGCAACTCCCCTTGCGCAGGACCTACGAGGATCGTGAATACGAGGACGGCAAGGAACGCCTGGTTGTCGTTCTCGGTGAGTACGACCGCCGTGGTTGGGGAGAAGGTGGCCACGACTTCCAGTGGTACTGCACCGGCAACACCGACGCCCACATCGCCATCGACCCCGTTTACGTCGGTTCCAAGGACGAGATCGTCGCGTTGATCGGTCAGGCGGCCTACGACGTCCTAGCCGAGATGTGCGCCAAACGCCAAGCACTGCTCAAAGGCAATCCGACCGACCCGGCGCTTGCCCCGCATCCCGCTGATCCAGTCCCGTAACCGGCAACTGTCGTGGCCAAGTCCAAGCCATCATTCGCATGCTCCGCGTGCGGGGCGAGTTCGCTGCGCTGGACCGGTAAATGCGTAAAGTGCGGGGAATTCGGAACCGTCTCGGAGGTAGTGCCCACCACCCCGGCTCCTGGACGGCGCGCATCGACTCAAGGCAGCGCACCCGCCACCCCGGCCAAGCCAGTGTCCACCGTCACAGCGCAAGGCCCCATCCCGCGCATCACAACGGGCATCGGTGAGTTCGACCGCGTACTCGGTGGTGGACTCGTCGCGGGACAGGTGTTGCTCGTCAGCGGCGAACCAGGCGCCGGGAAAAGCACCTTGCTGCTGAACGTCGCCAACGCCATCGCCGAGAAAACCGGCAAACCCGCGCTCTACGTCTCAGGTGAGGAGAGCGTCGATCAAATCGCCGTACGCGCATCACGCATCGGAGTGGACAGCGAGCAACTCTTCATCGCCGATGAAACCGACCTCGCAAACGTCATCGGTCATATCGACGAACTCGGCAAGGACGTCTCGCTGGTCATCGTCGATTCGGTACAGACCATCGCCTCGGCCGACGTCGATGGCCGCGCCGGTGGCGTTGCCCAGGTGATGGAGGTGGCCCAGGCGCTCACCCGTGTCGCCAAGGAGCGCGGCATTCCGGTGTGCCTGGTAGGCCAGGTCACCAAGGAATCCACCGTGGCCGGGCCACGCGCGCTCGAGCACATCTGCGACGCCACGCTGTCTCTTGACGGTGATCGTCAAACTTCGCTGCGTCTCCTTCGCGCGGTCAAGAACCGATACGGCCCGGCCGATGAAGTCGCCTGCTTCGAGCAGACCGACAAGGGAATGCAGGAGGTCGTCGATCCGAGCATGCTGTTCCGCGAGGAACGTCAAGCTCCGGTCCCCGGCACTTGCGTAACCGTCACCATCGAAGGCCGCCGTGCAATGCTCGCCGAAGTGCAAGCTCTCGTTGCCCCTACCACCAACCCGAATCCGCGTCGGGGAGTCTCTGGCCTCGACTCATCACGAGTGGCGATGCTGGTCGCGATCACCGAACGCGTGGCCGGACTCAAACTCGTGGACAAAGACGTGTTCGTCGCAACAGTCGGCGGCATCAAGCTCTCTGACCCCAGTACCGATCTAGCCACCTGCCTGGCTATCGGATCCGCCGGCAAGGACACCCCCATCCCACTGAACGTCGCTGCAATAGGCGAGGTAACGCTCTCCGGTGATGTCCGCCGCGTACCAATGATCACCCAGCGCGTCGCAGAAGCCACTCGGCTGGGCTACACCCGAATCCTCGCACCGACAGGCACCAAGGCAGCGCTGGACAAGCGCGCGGCCGGATCGCAGATCATCGAAGTGTCGAATCTCGGCGAGGCGCTTCGTGAATTCCGCAGCATCTCATCCGCAAAACCCGACTTCTAACGGCAGCTACACGCCCATTCTGAGCACGTTCTCTCTGCCCGTCAGTTCTTCTTGTTGCTCAAAGCGAAGGGGACACCCTCGCTAGAAACACTCAGGTTCCGGCCGACCACCTCGTACCGACCCGCCTTCGCCTTGCGGCCCTTGCCTTCGTCGGGGCAGCCCTTTTGGCTCAGTCGGCTGTTCCACGTCAGGCTCGAGACGGCCTGCTGGCCGGGGGCCATGAGAGTCACATTCGACTCATCGCTCGTGGCACAGTCGTCACTGGACCAGACGTGGTAGCCGCCCGAGGTGATTTCGAGTTCATTGGCCTTCGGTCCGATGTCCCGGTAGCAGGCAACCTCTCCCACGTTGGTGATGGTGAGGGTGAGTACTGGGTCCTGTTGGCCCACGCGGTATGTCGAGGAGTCAGTGGTGGCACCGACCTCGATCGCCGAGTCGGCGCACTCGGTGGGCTCGGCGGGGGTGGCTACTGCCTCGTCAATAGGAGCGTTCGGATCAACTCCATCGGTGGCAACTTCCTCATCGGTCCCTGCTGTGGTGTCCGCTGCGGAACCCGGGGTGGCCGAACTGCGGGCACCGAGCAGCCACCACGCGCCAAGAATCAAAGTCAGCAGAACCAGCACGATGGTGCCGCGGCGGACCCAGTAGACGACGGAGGGCTCGGGTCCCACGGGTTGCATGAGGCCGGCCATGTTGTCCACGTTACTGCGACGCACGGCTAGCCATGAAACGATCCGGGCCGTGGCGAAGGACACAAATCGTGTGGATCGGGTTTGCGCGTGGTTCGAACGCAGCGCCCGGCCGCTACCGTGGCGCGATACCAGCCCGTGGGGCGTTCTCGTCTCAGAGTTCATGCTTCAGCAGACGCCCGTCAAGCGGGTCGAACCAGTGTGGCGGGTCTGGATGGAGAGATGGCCCGAACCAGCAGCGCTTGCTGCCGAACCTGCCGGTGAGGCCGTAAGAGCCTGGGGGCGTCTGGGCTACCCGAGGCGGGCGCTTCGCCTGCACGCCACGGCCATCGAGCTCACCGCGGAGCATGGCGGATCGGTTCCATCGTCCGAAGCGGAGCTTCGCGCCCTTCCGGGGGTGGGCGAGTACACCGCGGCTGCGATCCGGGCCTTCGCGTTCGGTGAATCCAGCGTGGTCCTTGACGTGAACGTGCGGCGGGTCATCTCCCGAGCCTGGAGCGGTATCGATGAACCCCCATCACACATGACGGCAATGGAACGGGCCCTGGCCGAGGGCTTGGCATCCGCTGCTTCGGATACCCCTGCATGGGCTGCAGCAAGCATGGAACTCGGGGCGCTGGTCTGCACGAAGGTGAGCCCAGACTGTGGGTCGTGTCCACTTCAACGATCGTGCGTATGGCGCAAGGCCGGTTTCCCACCTCTTGAAGCCAAGCCAAGACGACAGCCGCGCTTCGAGGGAAGTGATCGGCAGGCTCGTGGCCGGATTATGCGCGCGCTGCGCGAGGCCGATAAGCCGGTGAGTCGTAGTCGACTTATTTCCGACTTAGTAGACGGCAAGCAGGGCGAACGGGCCCTCGCGTCGCTCGAAGCAGATGGGCTAGTGGTTCGGGTCGGACGGAATTTCGCTCTACCGGACTAGGCAGATTCGCGCGGCAATGGTTGCCGATCTGCCACCCGAATGACCTGCCGATCACCAAGCGGGGCTTTCAAGGCGACATCGGCCCACAAACGATCACCGACGATGCCCGTCACAGGACAGTCCGATGTGCGCGAACGCTGTACCTGGGCTTCGACTTCAACCCGTGGACCGCGCTCGAATGCCATTACCTGGACTTCCTCGTCCGGACATAGGCCTCGAGGCGGAAGCGCCACAGCGATCTGAATCTGCCGTTCATCGACGGTGGGACGATACGCGACCGGCTGCAGGTCCTCGGTAACCAAACCCAGTGAGCGCAAGGGACCCACTCCGCCCATGAGTCCTGCTCCTACGACCAGCGCGGCGACTACCGCAATGGCTACAACGACCCACCACACGACGCGAGGAACACGACGACGAGGGCCGTCGAACTCGTTCATTCCAGGGATGAGCGGACCGGATGTCACAACTCATCCCCTTCCTGGTTACTCCTGCTCAGCGGCCTCAATAGGTGGCGCATCGGGAAGTTCGGCCTTGGGAGTCGGGGTAAAGGTGAAGGTTCGCTCATCGCCCTCTCCTTCGACGTCCACAACGACAATCGAACCTGGCTTTAAGTCCCCGAAGAGCATCCTCTCACTCATCGGGTCCTCGATCTCGCGTTGAATCGTTCGGCGTAGTGGGCGCGCACCGAGAGTCGGGTCATATCCACGCTCGGCCAAGAGTGACTTGGCAGCCGGCGTGAGCTCGATCGCCATGTCCTTGTCCTGCAGACGCTTTTCCAGACTCGCGACCATCAGGTCGACGATCTCGATGATCTCGGACTCAGTGAGCTGGTGGAAGACGATGACGTCGTCGATGCGGTTCAAGAACTCGGGGCGGAAATGCTGCTTGAGCTCTTGCTGCACCTTGGACTTCATCTGCTCGTAAGCGTTGCCCTCGTTGCCATCCGGAGCAAAGCCGAGCATTAGACCCTTGGACACGTCACGGCTACCAAGGTTGGTCGTCATGATGATGACCGTGTTCTTGAAGTCGACCACTCGACCCTGTGCATCGGTTAGCCGGCCTTCCTCAAGGACCTGGAGCAGTGAGTTGAAGATGTCCGGGTGGGCCTTTTCGACCTCGTCGAACAGCACCACACTGAACGGCTTGCGGCGAACCTTCTCGGTGAGCTGTCCGCCCTCTTCGTAACCGACGTAGCCGGGAGGCGAACCGAACAGTCGTGACGCGGTGTGACGCTCGGAGAACTCACTCATGTCGAGGGCGATCAGAGCATCTTCGTCGCCGAACAAGAACTCCGCGAGCGTCTTGCTCAGTTCGGTCTTACCGACACCGGAGGGACCAGCGAAGATGAACGAGCCTGCCGGGCGACGGGGGTCCTTCAGGCCAGCGCGAGTACGGCGGATCGACTGCGACAGTGCTGTGATCGCGTCCTCTTGACCGATTACCCGACGGTGAAGCTCCTCTTCCATCCGACGCAGTCTCTCGATGTCGTCCTCCGTGAGGTCGGACACCGGGATACCGGTCATGAGGGCAAGGACCTCGCCGATCAACTTCTCGTCGACTTCGGCAACGACATCGAGGTCGCCGGCCTTCCACTCACGCTCCCTCTCAGCCTTCTCTGCGAGCAGGTTCTTCTCAACATCGCGCAAAGATGCGGCCTTCTCGAAGTCCTGGGCATCGATGGCCGATTCCTTCTCCTTACGGACATCGGCAATGCGATCGTCGAACTCGCGAAGATCCGGCGGAGCAGTCATCCGTCGGATACGTAGGCGCGATCCGGCCTCATCAATGAGGTCGATCGCCTTGTCCGGCAGTTGCCGGTCGGAGATGTAGCGGTCGGACAGACGCGCGGCCGACTCCAGTGCACCATCGGTGATGGAAACGCGGTGATGTGACTCGTAGCGATCGCGAAGACCCTTCAGGATCTCGACGGTGTGCTCGACGTCCGGAGCATCGACCTGCACTGGAGCGAATCGACGCTCCAAAGCAGCGTCCTTCTCGATGTGCTTGCGG
Organism: Candidatus Nanopelagicales bacterium; assembly: GCA_030836325.1. The sequence goes on along the minus strand of JAURQC010000125.1, from coordinate 20,631 downwards.
TACTCATCGAGAGTGGTTGCACCGATGGTCTGGAGTTCACCGCGAGCAAGCATTGGCTTGAGGATGCTCGCTGCGTCGATAGCGCCCTCAGCCGCACCAGCGCCGACCAAAGTGTGCATCTCATCGATGAACAGCACGATGTCGCCGCGGGTCTTGATCTCCTTGAGGACCTTCTTCAAGCGCTCTTCGAAGTCGCCTCGATAGCGGCTGCCGGCGACGAGCGCACCAAGGTCGAGCGTGTAGAGCTGCTTGTCCTTTAGGGTCTCGGGAACCTCACCGCGGACGATGTCCTGGGCAAGTCCTTCGACGATTGCGGTCTTGCCGACACCGGGCTCGCCCACGAGCACCGGGTTGTTCTTGGTGCGGCGAGACAACACCTGCATCACGCGCTCGATCTCCTTGGCGCGTCCGATCACCGGATCTAGTTGGCCTTCGCGAGCAGCGGCAGTGAGGTTACGGCCGAACTGGTCTAGTACTAGCGATGAAGACGGCGTACCCTCCTGCGGGCCCCCAGCGGTCGCGGGCTCCTTGCCCTGGTAGCCGGAGAGCAACTGGATGACCTGCTGGCGCACCCGGTTCAGATCGGCGCCCAACTTGACCAGGACCTGCGCGGCGACACCCTCGCCCTCGCGGATCAGGCCGAGCAGGATGTGCTCGGTCCCGATGTAGTTGTGGCCGAGCTGGAGAGCCTCGCGAAGCGAGAGCTCAAGGACCTTCTTCGCGCGCGGCGTGAAGGGGATGTGGCCACTGGGCGCCTGTTGGCCCTGGCCAATGATCTCCTCAACCTGCTGACGCACCGCCTCAAGCGAGATGCCGAGGGACTCCAGAGCCTTGGCGGCGACACCCTCGCCCTCGTGGATCAGGCCGAGCAGGATGTGCTCGGTCCCGATGTAGTTGTGGTTGAGCATCCGCGCTTCTTCCTGCGCGAGAACCACCACTCGGCGGGCTCGGTCGGTAAACCTCTCGAACATCCGGCAACACCCCATCGGTCAGGCGACTTCTTCCCGGGTATTCCCGGTTTTTCTATTCTCCTGCATGACGGGCGATGACGCGACCACGGCCGCCCCCTAGGGCGTACGCCCACCGCGAAACCCCCTGGTGATCCGCAATACGGAACAATCCTCACTCGTGGAGACAGCCGCTGACGATTTTCGCCTACGGGCTCACATTCGCCTGCTGGGCGATCTCCTCGGTCAGACCCTGGTTCGCCAGGAGGGTGGATTGCTCTTGGACCAGGTGGAGTCGGTTCGGTTGGCGGTTCGTACCGATCCAGCCTCGGCCGCAGCCGTCCTGGACGCCGCCGATCTCGAGACGGCGACCAAACTGGCTCGCTCCTTTTCGATTTATTTCGACCTCGCCAACGTGGCTGAACAGGTCGAACGTGCCCACGACGCTCGCGCGGATCGCCGATTGCGCTCAGGACCTCTCCATCGTGTGGTGGACGACGCCCGCGCTGCGAACATAGATCTAGCTCTCGTGGAGCAGGTCGCCTCAGTAATGTCGGTTCGCCCCGTCTTTACGGCTCACCCGACCGAGGCAGCGCGACGATCGGTCCTCGTCAAGTTACGACGAATCGCCGATGTCCTTCTAGACGAGGGACTATCCGACAACGAACGCTCCCGTCGGCTAGCTGAAGTCATCGACCTGCTCTGGCAGACCGACGAACTCCGCCTCGAGCGTCCCCAGGTTCTTGACGAGGCTCGTAACGCGCTCTACTACCTAGACGACCTCACCCGCGGGCCGCTCGCCCAGGTGCTCGAGGACCTTGCTGAAGCCTTCGCCGACCTAGGCGTGGAACTGCCACCAGATGCTCGGCCAGTGAGCTTCGGTTCCTGGATCGGTGGCGATCGAGACGGCAACCCATTCGTGACACCCGAAGTGACATCCGATGTCGTGCGCTTCCAGCGTGATCACGCGGTTCTGGATTTACTCCCCCACATTGATCGCCTGCTAGAGGACCTTTCGGTGTCCGAACGCATCGCCGGGTCAAGCGAGGCTCTGCGCGATTCGGTCGACGCCGACCTTCGATACCTCCCCGACCTGGATCCTCGCTTCCTTCGGATCAACGCCGAAGAACCCATTCGCCTGAAGTTGACGATCATCCGGATGCGCCTGAGGCTGACACGCGAACGACTCCACGACCGGGCACCTCACCGGACGGGACGCGACTACGACAGCACCCGCGAACTTCTTGATGATCTACTGCTGATCCGACGCGACCTACTCGAACATCAAGGCGAACTCGCTGCCCATGGTGTCCTCGACCAGGCGATCCGAGTCGTCGCGTCCATCGGCTTGCCGCTGGCAACGCTCGATATCCGCGAGCACGCACGAAAGTTCCACGAAGCTCTCAGCCAACTCTTCGTGCGACTGGGCTTCGGGTACGACGATCTCGACCGTGAGGATCGAACGGCGCTGTTGGCGGACGAACTCAGTGCGCTGCGTCCGCTTTCACCCCAGCCCCCGCCACTAGACGAATCCGCGATGGTCACCTACCGGACGATGGACACCGTTCGCGAACTCCTGGACACCTACGGAACTCGGCCGATCGAGTCGGTGATCGTTTCGATGACCCGAGGACCGGACGACATCCTGGCCGCGGTGATTCTGGCGCGAGAGACGGGACTGGTGGACACATCCGCCGGGACATCTCGAGTCGGCTTTGTTCCGCTATTAGAGACTGCCGAAGAACTTCGCAACGCTGACACCATCATTGACCGGCTCTTGCAGCATCCGGTTTACCGAGCGATCGTGGCATCTCGCGGTGATGTCCAGGAGGTCATGCTCGGCTACTCCGACTCCAACAAAGATGCCGGCATCACATCGTCACAGTGGGAAATCCACCTTGCCCAACGTCGACTACGCGACATCACCATGAAGCACGGTGTTCGTCTCCGCCTGTTCCACGGTCGGGGTGGAACAGTCGGTCGAGGCGGCGGTCCCACCTATGAAGCCATCCTTGCTCAGCCGTGGGGCGTGCTCGACGGCCAGATCAAGGTCACCGAGCAGGGGGAAGTCATCAGTGACAAGTACCTGCTACCGGCACTCGCACGAGACAACCTCGAGCAGATGGTCGCTGCAGTCCTCGATGCCTCGTTGTTGCACCGCCAGTCACGTCAGTCCGAGAAGCAACTCGCCCGTTGGGACGAGGTGATGAACACCATGTCCACCCGTGCCCAAGTTCGCTATCGCTCACTTGTCGAGGATCCCGATCTGCCCCGTTATTTCTCGCTGTCGACACCTGTCGAGGAATTCGGTGCGATGCACTTGGGTTCACGTCCTGCCAGACGACCCGACGGCGCGATGGGGATCGAGGATCTACGCGCCATCCCGTGGGTCTTCGGCTGGACGCAGTCCCGACAGATCGTTCCTGGGTGGTTCGGGGTCGGCTCGGGCCTCGAGGCCGTACGTGCAGCTGGCTTCGAAGCCGAGCTACACGAAATGTACGAGCACTGGCACTTCTTCGCGAACTTCATCTCCAACGTTGCCATGACTTTGATGAAGACTGACCTTGACGTTGCCCGTCAGTATGTAGAGCGCCTGGTGCCTACTGATTTGCATCGGATCTTCGACGTCATCGTTGCTGAGCACGACAGGACAGTGGAGCAGGTTCTGATGGTCACCGGGCAAAGCGAGTTGCTAGCCGATAACCCGACCCTGCGCCGAACACTCGCTACTCGAGATACCTATCTGCTGCCTCTTCACTCACTTCAGATTTCACTTCTTGAGAGAAGCCGGCGCTCCACCGACCCTGACAACGAGCTTCGCCGCGCCCTGTCGGTGACCATCAACGGTATCGCGACGGGACTTCGTAACACCGGTTGATTACTGCAGCTCCAGAAGCATGCGGTGGTTACCCAATGTGTTGGGCTTGACCCGCTCGAGTCCGAGGAATTCAGCAACGCCTTCGTCGTACGACTGCAACAGCTGTTCGTAGACGTCGTGGTCGACAGGTGCCTCGTCGATCTCACGGAAGCCGTGCTCAGCGAAGAATCCGACCATGAAGGTCAGGCAGAACAGGCGTCGAACACCAACACCACGCGCTCGCGCGACGAGCTCGGTCACGATCATCGAGCCGATGCCGTGCCGCAGGTGGGTCCCCGCTACCGCGAGCGTGCGGACCTCAGCAAGGTCCTCCCACATAACGTGCAGCGCACCGCAACCCACAACACTGCCATCGACCTCAACGACGACGAACTCCTGGATGTCCTCAAACAGCGTGACGGCCGCCTTAGCCAGCAGGTGTCCGTCGCCGGAATATTCGTCGATCAACGTCCGGATGGCACGAACGTCTTGCGTGCGGGCTGAGCGAACAACGGGCGAGTTCACTTAGCGCTCCGGCTTTACCAGCGGGAAGAGGATGGTTTCGCGGATGCCGTAGCCGGTGAGGTTCATCAGGAGACGGTCGATGCCCATGCCGACACCGCCGCACGGTGGCATGCCGTGCTCGAGGGCTCGCAGGAAATCCTCGTCGATTCGCATAGCCTCGTCATCGCCCTTGGCCGCGAGCGCTGCCTGTTCGGTGAGCCGTTCGCGTTGGACCACTGGATCGACGAGTTCGGAGTAGCCGGTTGCTTGTTCAACACCTCCGACATAGAGATCCCATTTCTCGACTACACCGGACTTGTCTCGATGGGCCCGGACCAACGGTGAGGTGTCAAGCGGATAGTCCATGACGAACGTGGGTAGCTCTAGTGAAGGCAGAACATGGTGCTCAAACAATTCCTCGACGAGCTTGCCTGCAAGCCAGGTGGGTGCCACGGAGATGCCCGCGTCGTCGCAAAGTTTTTCCAAATCATGTTTTGGGGTCTGTGGGGAGATGTCCACTCCCACGGCAGCCGAGATGCTGTCGTAGAGATCGATGCTGGACCACTCCCCCGACAGATCGATCTCCGAGCCGTCGACACGGGTGACGCGCTCGCTTCCACTGACGTGACGAGCCACGCCCTGGATGAGTTCGCGTGTGATCGTCGCCATGGTCTGGTAATCCGCGTACGCCTGGTAGAACTCGAGCATCGCGAACTCCGGTGAGTGGCTAGAGTCCACGCCCTCGTTGCGGAAGTTACGATTGATCTCGAACACCTGCTCCAAGCCACCCACTACCGCCCGCTTCAAGAACAGTTCGGGGGCGATCCGCAGGAACAAATCCACATCCAGTGCATTCGAGTGCGTAGTGAACGGACGAGCAGCAGCGCCACCGTGCTGGGTCTGCAGCATCGGAGTCTCGATCTCAAGGAACCCTCGATCGGTGAGATCACGTCGGAGCGCTGCGACCGCGTCTACACGCAAACGGGCGATACGGGCTGCCTCCGGCCGAACGATGAGGTCGACGTAACGCTGACGCACCCGCGCTTCCTCGCTAAGCGGCTTATGTGCCACAGGTAGCGGTCGCAGAGATTTCGACGCCATCCGCCATGCGTCGGCGAGCACCGAGAGTTCACCTCTCCTCGAGGTGATCACCTCACCGTGGACGAACACCTGATCACCGAGGTCGACAAGTTCCTTCCACGCGTCTAGTGCTTCTTGACCCACCTTGTCTAGGGACAACATTGCCTGAATCTCAATGCCGTCACCGGCTCGAAGTGTCGCGAAGCACAACTTGCCCGTATTACGGGAAAAGATGACCCGCCCGACAATCCCAACGAACTCTCCTGAGGAGGTGTCCGTCTCCAGATCTCCGTGCGCGTCTCGAACCTCGGCGATGTCGTGGGTGATGGGCAGCTGCACCGGGTACGGGTCCATACCGCGCCGCTGGAGTTCCTCACGTTTGGCGCGACGAATCCGCATTTGCTCCGGAAGGTCGTCCTCGATCTCGGTGCTCTCCACGGTGGGCAAGGCTATTGGATCCCCCGCGTAGAACTTTCGGCCCGGCGTCACCGTCTCTGGATGTCGCTTGGCCCGGGCGTCGCTGCTAGTTCGTGTTGCGCTCAAAAACCAACCGGAGACCAGTGAGCGTGAGATTCGGATCGTGATGGGTGATCGTCTCGGATTCACCGATCACTACTGAAGCCAGACCACCTGTAGCCACGACTGCCGTGACCGGCCCCGTCTCCTCGATTATCCGATCCACTAGGCCATCCACCTGCCCAGCGAAGCCGAAGACGGCCCCGGACTGAAGTGCCTCAACAGTGTTCTTACCTATGGGTGATCGGGGTCGGACCACTTCGACCTTACGTAGTTGAGCCGCACGATTGGACAGCGCTTCCAGGGAGATATCGATTCCCGGCGCGAGCGCCCCACCGAGGAACTCACCGTGGGCCGAGACGACGTCTAGGTTCGTCGAGGTGCCGAAATCCACGACGATGCACGGGCCACCGAATTGTTGATGCGCGGCGAGGGTATTGACGATGCGATCCGCCCCAACCTCCTTCGGATTGTCCGTGAGAATGGGAACACCGGTTTTGGTTCCCGGCTCGACGATCACAACCGGGATGTCACGAAAAAAAGTAGAGAGCATCGGGCGCAATTCGTGCAAGATGCTCGGCACAGTGCTGCATAAAGCCAGGCCCGTCACTTCCGGCTGCGACTCGAGTAGCCCACGGTAGGTGAGCGCCATCTCGTCACCGGTCGCCCTCGCATGCGTGGTGATCCGCCAGGAATTCACGAGATTTTCGCCGTCGAATAGGCCTAGGACTGTGTTGGTGTTACCGACGTCGATGGCTAACAGCATGGAAACTCCTAGTCGAGGACCGCGAGGTCCGCACCGATATCGAGGACGGGCGCCGAGTGCGTCAGCGCACCAACCGCAAGGTAGTCGACCCCCGTTGCCGCAACGGCGGGCGCCTGGTCAAGTGTCAAACCACCGGAAGCTTCTAGCCGTGCGCGCCCGGCTGTGCGGCGCACAGCCTCGGACATCTGAGCCAACGTGAAGTTGTCTAGGAGAACGAGATCTGCTCCAGCGGCGAGAACGTCGTCAAGTTGCTCGAGGGTGTCGACTTCAACCTCGACCGGGACATCAGGAAAGGCTTCCCGTACAGCGCGGAAGGCCGCTTCGACACCCCCGGCGGCCTCGACATGGTTGTCCTTGACCAGAGCTGCATCAGCAAGACTCATTCGATGGTTGACGCCACCTCCAGTTCGCACCGCGTACTTCTCCACCGCGCGTAGTCCTGGACTCGTCTTGCGGGTATCGCGTATCCGAGCACTGGTGCCCGCAATCGCTCGCACCCATTGATCCGTCGCGGTTGCGATGCCACTTAGGTGACCAAGCAGATTCAAGGCCGGCCGCTCGGCACGCAAAAGGTTGTGGGTGGTGGACCTGATGGCCATGACTTCAGTCCCGGGTTCGACTCGAGCACCTTCCTCAACCAGGAACTCGATCTCTTGATCGTCCCCGCACACGACGTCGACCACGGCGGCCGCGACGACCTGACCAGCGATCACGCCGCCGGCACGCGCGACAAAGGCCAAGCGTCCACGCTGCTCAACGGGAACAGTGGCCACCGTGGTGACATCCACACCCTCATCGATGTCCTCTTCCAAGACGCGAAAGGCCAACGACTCGATATCAAGCGGACGCAGGCCGGCATCGGCGAGCAGCGTTGCAGTCTGTGGTGAAAGTCGATACGTGGCGTACTGCAACTAGTCCTCCTTCTTCCCAGGAACCCACTCCGGGGGCCGCTCGATCGTGTGGAGTTCTCCGCTCGGACCCATTGTCGTCACCAAACGAACTCTCCAGCGATCACGTGCATCCGAAAAGTCCTCACGCCAGTGCGAGCCGCGGGTCTCTTCGCGACGACGGGCGTGCTCCACAAGCACCCGTGCGACCGTAGCCAGGTTGGTTGCCTCCCAGTCCTCGGTGCAAGGAGTGCCCTCGGAATGCTCGAAACTGGCGTCAAGCGAAACTGCGGCGCGGTCTAGTGAGTCGGAACTGCGCAGAACACCAGCATGCAGATCCATGGCCTGCTGCAAGGAACGACGCTCCCCGTTTGCGATCACGCCGCTCGTTGCTGGCTTTTCACTCAATTCAGGAGCAGCGCGGCCCTCGCGATCATCTTTGATGGCTTCGGCTATTCGCCGCGCGAACACAAGGCCCTCAAGAAGTGAGTTAGACGCCAGGCGATTCGCACCATGGACACCCGAGCACGCCACTTCTCCGCAAGCGTAAAGACCAGGAATTGTCGAACGACCATCGAGATCCGTCAGGACTCCACCGGATGCGTAGTGCTGGGCCGGTGAAACGGGAATGAGATCGCTGACCGGATCAATGCCCCGCAGACGACATGATTGCAAGATGGTGGGGAATCGCTGAACCCACGTGTCGGCACCGAGGCCGCGACCATCAAGCCAGACATGAGCCGCTCCGCTGTCACGCATGCGACGCATGATGGCCTTGGCGACGACGTCCCTGGGAGCAAGATCGGACATCGGATGCTCCCCGACCATGAACCGCTGCCCATCGTCGTCGAGAAGCACAGCGCCCTCACCGCGCACCGCCTCCGAGACCAGAGGCTGCTGGCCCTGCGCGAGGGGCCCGAGCCACAGGACTGTCGGATGGAACTGCACAAACTCCAGATCGGCGACTGCAGCACCGGCACGCAGGGCCAGGGCGACGCCATCACCGGTGGCCACGTAGGGATTGGTCGTCTGACCGAAGACCTGACCAAACCCACCTGTGGCCAAGACCACCGAGGGCGCTAGGGCGGCACCGACTCCATCCCGCTGACCCGGTCCGATCACGTGCAGGGTGACACCTGCGGTTCGACCATCTTCACCGGTGATCAGATCGAGCACGAGTGCGTTCTCAACAACCTCGATACCGGGATCGGCGCTCACGGCAGCGACTAGGGCCCTGGAGACTTCAGCTCCCGTCGCGTCTCCTCCAGCGTGCGCGATGCGGTTGCGATGGTGGCCACCTTCACGTGTCAACGCAATGGAGCCTGTCGGATCAGTGTCGAAGCGAGCTCCCCAAGAAATCAATTCCCGAACGGCGTCAGGACCTTCACTGACGAGAATCTCGACCGCCCGCTCGTTGCACAGTCCCACACCTGCCTCGAGGGTGTCTTGCATGTGCTCAGCGGGCGAATCGTCGTCGGCTAGCGCCGCGGCGATTCCTCCCTGCGCCCAGCGAGTCGAGCCTTCGTCGACCGTTGCTTTCGTCACGAGCAGCACACTGAATCCGAACGCGCGAACTCGAAGCGCCGTTGTGAGCCCCGCTACCCCTGAACCCACAACCACTACATCAGCGTGGGCCGTCCACCCCGGCGCAGGAGCCGCCAGCCGACCAGGCATGCGTGTGGACACCTCCATCAGCGTTTCCCCAACTCGAGGGCACAGTTGTCGATGAGCCGAGTGGTTCCCACCACACACGCAATCAACAGTCGAGCCTCACCAAAACTCGGCGGCGTTCCAAAATCGGGCGATCGGACCTCGAGGTAATCGATGGTCACCCCCGCGTCGTTGAGGACCACTAGTGCTGCCTCACGAGCGGACTCGACTCCAAGATGCGCTGACTCTTGGACGGCAGACAGAGCACGGGGAATCGCCGTTGCCTGACTGCGTTCAGCCTGTGACAGATACGTATTGCGCGAACTAAGGGCGAGACCATCGCCATCACGAACGGTGTCCACACCGACGATGTCGATCCCGAAACCGAGATCATCGTTCATCCGCCGAATCAGCTCCAACTGCTGATAATCCTTCTCTCCAAAGATCGCCACCGCAGGCTGCACCTTGTTGAACAGCAGGGCGACAACGCTCAACACTCCACGGAAATGGTCGGGTCGGGATGCTCCCTCCAGCTCATGCCCGAGCGGTCCAGGATCCACGCTGACCCGCGCATCCATCTCACCGGTTCCATACACATCCTCAACGGTCGGCACGTACAGAAGGTCGACTCCTTCGCGGCGGCATACGGCTTCATCGGCATCCATCGTCCGGGGATAGGCATCAAAATCCTCACCCGCCGCGAACTGCGTCGGATTGACGAAGACACTGACGACGACTTCGCCGTTATCACCAACCTGGTCACGAGCGGCTCGCATGAGTTCTCGGTGACCGTCGTGTAGCGCACCCATCGTCGGAACGAAAGCTCGACGCATCGATGGATCTGCGGGGGGGAGGTTGCGGGTGATGTTCATGATCGGTCCGACGATTCTTCCAGGGCCCGCAGTACGCGCGATGCCTGCTCGCCGTCAAGGACACCGGCATCCAGCAGCCGATCGACCGTCAACTTGCCCAGCGCACGATAGGACTGTGCGACAAGTGGTGCCTGATCCTCGAGCAGGTGTAGATGTTCGCTGACGGTTTCGGCATCGGCTCGCGAGATTGGTCCGGTCTGCGCGCGATCACCCCGCTCAAGCGCAGTCTCCACACTCGCCCGCACTAACGGGCCGAGAATTCTCTCGGGCGATTCCGCTCCGGTATCGCGCAGTAATCCCACCGACGTGTTCACCAAGGTCATCGAGTAGTTGGCCGCAAAGGCCAAGGCGGCGTGGTAGCTACCCCGGGCCGCCTCCGGCACCCAGACCGGCTCCGCACCGAGTTCCACCACGAGTGCTTCAGCCACCGTACGCATGCCGTCTGGAGCCGTGACTCCGAACGCTGATCCGGTGAGTCGATCGAGATCCATGCTCGTTCCCGTCAGCGGCAACGCAGGATGAATCGCTAAGGGGATCGCCCCTACTCGGGCAGCACCTTCCAAAACATCCAGGCCATAACGACCCGCGGGATGAACCACGAACTGCCCGGCGCGGATAGCGCCGGCAAGAACAAGTGCATCGACGATGTGATGCAAGTCTTGATCGGGAACGGCCACAAAAACAAGATCCGCATCCACGGTGATCTGTTGTGGATCACCCACTGGCACACCCGGCAGCAGCGCATCCGCCCGAAGTCGGGATGTGTCCGAACGTGCCGACACACCCACGATCCGGTGACCGGCGCGGTGCCACGCGGCACCCAGAACCGAGCCCACGCGGCCGCAGCCCACGATGGCGATCCGCAATCGAGACGGCCCTGCGTCGCTCACAACACTCAAGCCTAGGGGTGGCACTACCGTGCCGGCATGTCACATCGGACCGGTGCACGGGCGTTCATGCCGTGGGTCGACTCCTGGAAACAGGCCAATGAGGCGTTCTACAGCCGTTACGCAGCCGAGGATCACTTCGCGACACCCGTAAGCGTTAGCTCACATACCGCTAGGAAAGTGCTGCAGTTGTTGAAGGACGTACGAGAGGGCGCACGAAACACGCATGCCGGTGTTTCACCTTTGGCCGTCGTGGACATCGGTAGCGGGTCTGGCACTTTGCTCCGCCAACTCACATCAATGCTGGACACCGATGTCCAGTTGATCGGAGTCGATACGCGGCCTCGACCAGATGACCTCGCCCCAGCTATCCAATGGCGGCAGATCCACGTCGATGCGACGGTAGAAGACATCACGGGAACAGACGGCGACCTCACGGGTGTCGTGATCGCTCACGAGTTCCTAGATGACATTCCCTGCCCTGTGGTCGAACTCGACGACCACCTCGAGGCGCACGTCATGCTGATTGACCCAACCACCGGCTCGGAGGAGGTTGGCCCAACGCTCCACGATGTCGCCGCACGAGCCCATCTTGGGGATATGACCCGCGAAGACGCATTCGCGTGGTTGCAGCGCTGGTGGCCACCCACCCGACCAATGGCTCGACGCGAGATCGGCCTTACGCGCGATCGAGTGTGGCGTCGACTGACCCGCATCCTTCGTGAAGGCTTCACCGTAGGAGTCGACTACGCGCACCGCCTCGATGATCGACGCGCTGGAATATGGGACAGCGGGACCGTTAAAGGATTCTTCGCTGGATCCCCACAGAGTGCGCGGCCTGATGGCACTGTCAACATCACTGCGCACGTGGCATTGGACTCATGCGCGGGACCGCGAGCACAACTGCTCCCCCAATCCGAGGTGTTCGCCACTAAGTCCTTGGACTCCTGGCCCGCCGGCTTGGGATCCTTTGACTGGCTTATCGAAGCGGGCAACGAGTCTTGGCGCTCAACTCCTGGAACGATGACACCGTGACCCCCGCCTCTCCCACGCGTGTCATCGCGGCTATTGGTATGGCCCGCTATCTCGGAGCCGACGACGACGCCCGCATCTCGTTGGACCTCGGGGACTACCACCCCGGCAACCACGGCGGTCTTGAAATCGAAGTAGAGAAGGACAGCGCTGGCATCATCACGCATTCGCAGGTCCGACCTGGCCTTATGCACCGCAGCGCCGAGAAACTCTTCGAGGCACGCGACTACCGACAGATCATGATGCTGGCAAACCGCCATGACTGGCTCTCTGCGGTCTCATCCGAACTAGGCGTAGCGCTCGCAGTCGAAGCAGCAACCGGCATAACGCCGCCCGAGCGAGCAACGTGGTCACGGATGCTTCTCGCAGAGGCCGGCCGCATGGGTGCGAGCGCACTGCTCCTCGGTGCCCTGGGCATGGACGAGGCGTTGAGTCTCCGCGAAGCGTGGACCGATTGGCAAGAGGGCGCCACCGGCGGACGCGTACATCCCATGATCAACCGAATCGGTGGTCTCGAGCACGCGCTTCCTGACACAACCCTCACCGATATCAGCGAATGGACAACCACTGTCACGAGTCGCGTGGCATCGTGGCGGGAAAGCATCGATGCGCTACCTCACCTGCTCGGTTGCGCGGTTCTGGATCACCACACGGCACGGACCTACGCCTGCTCAGGGGCAGTTGGCCAGGCCAGTGGCGTCGATTGGGATTTACGCAGAGATGATCCCTACCTCGCCTACGCAGAGGTCAATGTCGACTGGAGTGCACCCGTACGTAGCGAAGGAGATGCGCGTGCGCGCTACCTGTCGCTGATCGACTCAATGCTGATCAGCGCCGACATCATCGCAGCCTGCGTCGAGCGTCTACGTGACCTCACGGACGCACCCTTCTCGGTACCACTGCCCAAGACATTGCGAGCGCCGGAGGGCACCGTGCATGTGTGGACCCAAAATCCGCTAGGGGTTGCCGGTTGGCTATTGGTCAGCGACGGAGACGCACTCCCAGTGCGCCTCAAGGCAAGAACACCGAGTTTCGCTCACTTGCAGGCAATGCAGTACGCGCTTGTTGGAACACCGATGGAGTCACTGTCGAGCGCAGTGGCGTCGTTCTTCTTCGTGACCGGAGACGCAGACCGGTAGGTCAATACTCCGACTATCCCTCGTGTTCGCGGATGTACGTCGCAAAGCGGGCGCGCAACAAAGCCTCGGTGCTTGGATCGAGATCCCCTGCGCCGAACATCTCTTTGACCGCGCGAACAGTTTCGATGAAGGTGCCACCGATCGCGCCGAGGTCTCCCTGCTCGCCCTCGATCGCGACCATTCCGGGCATGTGACCGAAGAGTTCGGTGAAGAATCCGATATCCACCCGGTGTTCGGCGACATGGAACGCCCGGTGGCGGAGTTCGTCGAAGGGCAGATCTTCTAACGGGGTCTGCGAGGACTCGCTCATGGGCACGACCCTAGGTCACTCATCTTCATTTTGGACATTCGACGGCAGCAAACAGGACCTTTCCAGTCGAATCGCCGCCACGCATGTCAGCGCCGAACCGCTCGCGGCCAACAGCGACGCCCAAAAGGCCTGGGCAGACGCAGGCGTGGATAGCCCTCCGGCGACCGTCGCGAGCGCCAGCCCAGCGTAGATTCCACAAACGAACGCGCCGACCCTGCTAGCTGCCATAGCTATGGCTGCGACTCGAGCAGCAACTAAACCGGGCAATGGTTCAACACCCGGGTGCACCATCGGATCGATGCGGGCCCGTAGCCGAGGGCCCACAACGCTTCCCCAGATAATGAAGGCGATTCCCAGAAGCCAGAGAGCCGATCCTGCAAGGACGGGAACCGGAAGCGCTCGACCGCTCCACCCCTGGATGATCACCACGAGTGCCCAGCCACCAGCTGCTCCGAGAATCGCAAGGATCACCAGGAGTCGGGTGCTTGTGGGTTTCACGACCGGTCCTTCGGCTGGGGACCTGCAAGCATTTCGATCTCCTGATCGACCAAGCCACGTTCGATGATCTCCGCGATGGATCCGTGGACGGGCAGCATCGCCTGCGGATCGATCTCACACCACGGCACGAGCACAAAGGCGCGTTCGTGGGCTCGCGGGTGCGGGAGGGTCAGTGTCGGGTCATCAGACTCGAGGAAATCAGCCAGGACAATGTCGAGATCCAAGGTTCGCGGCCCCCATCGAACATCTCGTACACGTCCGGCCTGCTGTTCGATGCCCTGGAGTCGAGCAAGAACCTCCATCGGCTCGAGGGAACTGTCGACAATCAAGACGGCATTGACGTAGTCCGGTTGCTCCGGGCCTCCAACGGGTGCGGTTCGATAGAGCGACGAGCGCTGCTCACTGGATGCCTCGAGAGCTGACGCGACATCGTCTATCGCCTGCACCACGATTGATTCAGGATCTCCAAGGTTGGACCCGACTCCGATCACGTACCGCATCGAACTCAGGTGAACTCTCTGCGGATTCGAACGACAACGTCCCGGAAGGGCACCGTGATCGGCGCGGACGGCTTGTGGACGGCGACTTCCACATAAGAAATGCCTGAGAAATCCCGACACGAGTCAATGATGCGTTCGGCCACGGTCTCGATGAGATCTACCGGCTCTCCTACGAGGATCGTGTGAGCACGCTCCGCAACAACCGAATAGTCGACGGTATGCGCGAGATCGTCGCCGAGCCCCGTCAACTGCAATCCAATGACGATATCGACGCTGAACTCTTGACCAGACTCACGCTCGGAGTCCAGGACCCCGTGATGGCCCCAGCCTGAGATTCCGTAAATCTCGATGCGATCGGTCATGACGTCTCCTCGGGCTGCGAGTCTGTAAATGTCATAGCTTTCAGAACCTTCAGTGCATCGACCGTCGAGAGGACGTCGTGCACACGAAGCCCCCATGCACCGGCGTTCGCGAGTTGCGCACTGAGCACCGCGGTCGCCACATCACGGCCATCGGCATCGCGGGGTACGCCGTCGGTGTCGGCAAGGAGAGCTCCAAGAAAGCGCTTGCGTGAAGCGCCCACCAGGATTGGGAATCCCATGGTGGCAAGGGCCTCCATAGAACGAAGCAAATGCCAGTTGTGGTCGGCTTCCTTCGCGAACCCGATTCCCGGATCCACGATGATGCGCTCGCGGTCGACACCCGAGGCGAGCGCGGCAGAAACTTGTTTTTCGATTTCCCTACAAACCTCGGCCACGGGATCGTCGTATACGGCGCGTTCTTGCATCGAGGAGGAATGAGCGCGCCAGTGCATCAGGACATATGGAACATCGAGCTCGGCCACGGTCGAGTGCATCTCAGCATCGGCCCGACCGCCACTGACATCGTTGACGATGCTCGCTCCGCAGCGAACGGCCTCGCGCGCAACATCCGCGCGCATGGTGTCGATGCTGACGGTCACTCCCTGATCGACTAACCCCGAGACGACAGGAAGCACCCGCTCCAGCTCAGTCTCGATGGACACGCGCTCGGCGCCTGGGCGGGTCGACTCCCCACCGACATCCACGACATCAGCTCCATACTCGACAAGAAGCACCCCTTGTTCGAGAGCGGTGTCGGTAGCCGCGAAGCGCCCACCGTCGGAGAAGGAGTCTGGCGTTACGTTCAAGACTCCCCAGACCACGGGCAGCCGTGGGTCGATCCTCGAAACCGGCAGACCCGCCACCGTTAGCGATCCAGGATCAAGGCCATGGCTTCAGCTCGCGTCGCTGCGTTCAAGAGCGAACCACGGACAGCACTGGTCACGGTCTTCGAACCGGGCTTGCGCACACCGCGAACCGACATACACATGTGTTCGGCTTCGATGACCACGATTGCGCCTTGCGGCTCCAAGATGCGCATGAGCGATTCGGCTACCTGTGTGGTCAGCCGCTCTTGCACCTGCGGACGGCGAGCGAACACGTCCACCAAGCGTGCAAGTTTGGAAAGGCCAGTGATTTGCCCCGATGGACTGGGGATGTATCCGACGTGGGCTACGCCGTAGAACGGCAATAGGTGGTGTTCGCAAGTGCTGTAGACCTCGATGTCCTTGACCATCACAAGCTCGCCGTGCCCGATGTCGAACGTGGTCGTGAGAACGTCATCTGCGGTTCGTCCTAGCCCTCCGAAGATCTCGGCATAGCTGCGAGCCACTCGATCGGGCGTATCTCTAAGACCCTCGCGGTCCGGATCCTCGCCAATTGCGATCAAAAGGTCTCGGATAGCCGTCGCGACCGCCTCAGCGTTGTATTCGCCAACGGGTGCGTCAGAACCAGCGTGAACCGGGTTGATGGACATACGTCAGCCTACTGAGAGTCGGAATCCCGAGACTCGTTCATCGCAGTTTCGATTCCCTTCGGTGACATGTGTCCGTTCGACCCATGGCCATTCGTTGAGGCTTCTGACGATGCCACCGGGAAAGGAATCGGACCGCGAGTGTCCGGCGCTCGTCGGGCTGAACCTGTCCAGGCCGGTCGAGGTGACTGCAGTTTCAATTCCGTGAAGATCTCCTCGATCTCGGCCTTGTCGAGGGTCTCGCGCTCGAGAAGCGCCAGCACGAGCGCATCGAGGACCTCACGGTTGTTGACCAGGACGTCGTATGCCTCCTGGTGCGCAGCCTCGATGAACCCACGGACTTCTTCGTCGATAGCCGCTGCGACTTCCTCGGAGTAGTCGCGCATGTGACCCATATCGCGACCGAGGAATACCTCGCTTTGCTCCTGCCCATACTTGATGGCGCCAAGCCGCTCAGTCATACCGAACTGAGTGACCATCGCCCGGGCAACCGATGTCGCCTTCTCGATGTCGTTCGCCGCACCGGTAGTCGGATCGTGGAAAATCAGTTCCTCCGCTGCACGGCCACCGAGCATGTAGGCGAGCTGATTCAACATCTCACTTCGTGTGGTCGAGTACTTGTCCTGATCAGGAAGCACCATCGTGTAACCCAGGGCCCGTCCACGCGGCATGATCGTGATCTTGTGCACGGGATCGTTGCCCGGTAAGGCTGCCGCGACCAGTGCGTGGCCGGCCTCGTGATACGCGGTGATCGTTTTCTCGTGATCGTCCATCACGCGCGTGCGCTTTTGCGGACCAGCAATCACCCGGTCGATGGCCTCGTCTAGAGCCTCGTCGTCGAGAAAGGTCTTGTCTGACCGCGCAGTAAGCAAAGCAGCCTCGTTCAGCACATTCGCGAGGTCAGCTCCGGTAAATCCGGGTGTGCGACGAGCAACAGCCATGAGATCAATGCCCTCGGTGATCGGCTTACCCTTGGCATGCACCTTCAATATCTCGTAGCGACCATTTAGGTCGGGACGCTCCACGGCAATTTGTCGATCGAACCGACCGGGACGCAGCAGTGCAGGATCGAGGATGTCGGGTCGGTTGGTAGCCGCGATGAGGATGACCCCGCCGGTCACATCGAACCCATCCATCTCCACGAGCATCTGGTTGAGCGTCTGCTCGCGCTCGTCGTGACCTCCACCAAGACCGGCGCCGCGATGTCGTCCCACAGCGTCGATTTCGTCGATGAAGATGATTGCAGGAGCATTCGCCTTGGCTTGCTCGAACAGATCGCGCACCCGGCTCGCACCCACGCCGACGAACATCTCGACGAAGTCCGATCCTGAAATCGAGTAGAAGGGCACGCCTGCTTCGCCAGCAACCGCACGCGCAAGAAGAGTCTTGCCGGTTCCGGGCGGACCGTAGAGGAGGACGCCCTTAGGAATCTTGGCTCCGACCTTCTGGAAGCGTTCGGAATCGGAGAGAAAGTCCTTGATCTCGACTAGTTCCTCGACGGCCTCGTCTGCACCCGCAACGTCATCGAAGGTGGTCTGGGGCATGTCCTTGGTGATGGCCTTGGCCTTGGACTTGCCGAAATTCATGAGCCTGCCACCACCACCTTGCATCTGACTGAAGATGAAAACCATCAGCAAGATGAGCAGAGCGAATGGAAGTAAGGAGATGAATAGCGTGACCAGCAGGTTCTCGCTCGGGACCACAACGTTATAGCCGCCCGGGAGTTGACCGGCATCGGTCCGCTCTTGCAGAAGATTCTGCAACTCCACGCCCTGACCGGTGATGTAGTGCGACCGGACTTGGTCACCGTTTCGCAGCGTCAGTTCTAGTACCTGGTCGCGATCGATCAGAGTTGCGGTGTCCACATTGCCGGAGGTGATGTCCGAGATCGCCTCACCGGTATCGATTTCCTCGGGAGCCCCGATACCAGAGATCAGGCTGGATCCGACCAAGACGAAAATCACAGCCATAGCGATCCAGAAGATCGGGCCGCGCAGTATTCGCTTCAGATCCACCACTCAACGGTAACGGACGCAGGTTTCCCTGCACTCCGGTCGGGGCACGTGGTTGCTACGCCCACCGCGAACGTGAACCCATCCGAGGCTGATTTGACGCCTAACTCGTGTAGACGTGCGGTGCCAACGTGCCCACACATCGAAGATTGCGGTACCGCTGGGCGTAGTCCAAACCGTAGCCAACGACGAACTCGTTCGGGATATCGAAGCCGATGAACTTGGGCTCAACCTTGACCTTGAGGGCGTCCGGCTTACGTAGCAAGGTGAAGATTTCCAACGACGCGGGCCTGCGTGACCTCAAATTCTTCATCAGCCAGGACAAGGTGAGTCCGGAGTCGAGGATGTCCTCGACGATGAGGACGTCGCGGCCCTCGATATCTGCGTCGAGATCCTTCAGAATACGAACCACTCCACTGCTGGTAGTTCCGGATCCATAGGAGGAGACCGCCATCCAGTCCATGTCGGCGTGAATGCTGAGAGCCCGCGCTAGATCAGCCATCACCATGACCGCGCCGTTGAGAACTCCGACGAGCAGGAGATCTCGTCCGCGGTACTCCTCATCGAGCTCAGAAGCGACCTCCGCGATGCGATCGTGGATCTGGTCTTCGGTCAGCAGGACGTGCGCGAGGTCTGCTTGGACGTGATCAGGTTGCACTCGAGTCTCCCGGGGATGTGCGATCAAGGAGCAGCCTTCCATATTCCACGCGCGCCGTGACCCCACCCGGCAACTTCGCCGGTCCTTGACCTTTCCAGTCCGAGACCATCGCCTCGACGTGCTGGACGTGATCGAAGTCGAGGTGATCCTCACCCGTCGTGACAGCAGCGTGCATCAAGCGGATCAGCCTCGTCCGTACCGCACGAGGCTGGCCCGCCAGGGCGTCAACTGCCGCATCGCATCGGGCAGACGAACGCTCGACTACTGCCTCGAAGACTCCCTCGACCCAGGCGTCCAATGCGTCGGCATCGTCGGCCAAAAGATGGGCAGATCGAGTCAAACCTGGGACAAATCCCGGGCCGAGTGATGATTGCAACGAACGCAGGGCATCTCGCACCCGAACGCGGGTGAACGCGGGATCGTGATTGTGCGGGTCGTCCCAGGCCTGCAAGCCGAGCGGGTCGAGGTATTCCCGAGCCACCTCGTGCACAACATCGCGCGGAACATCCAAAAAAGGCCGGTGCCACGGCGGATCACACTCGCGCATCGAGGACATGGATCGGGCGCCCGACCCTCGCGCAAGACGCATCAGGACCGTCTCCGCCTGATCATCACGGGTGTGACCTAGCAGGATCTGATCGATGCCCAGGTGACCGGCCACCTCACGAAGGGCAGCGCGCCGAGCATCACGGGCGGCGGCTTCCGGGCCACCGCTAGAGCCGACCCGTACTCGTTGGATGCATACATCGTCGACGCCGAGCGCGCGAGCGGCCTCGGCGGCTTGCTGCGCAACCCGATCCGAGCCGTCCTGCAGCCCGTGGTCGACGATGACTACGTGAGCTTCATACCCGAGGTGCGGTAGCGCCCACGCCGCACTGGCAACGAGAGCCAGGGAGTCCGGGCCGCCGGAACACGCGACGATCGAAGGGGCGGGGGTGAGGCAATCGACAACGGCTCGCCGCAGTCGTTGCGCCTGGGGGCTGACCTCAGTCACGCCGCAAGGCCCCGCATTCGTTCGAGCCAGGCATCGGGTCGACGGATCTCGTCCAAACTCGGAAGGTTCTCCGGCGCGTCCCACACTCGATTCACCGAGACCATCCCACCGTTGTCCATCAGCGCGCGAACGAACACCGCCCCCTCGTGGTACTGACGCAACTTCGCATCCATCCTCAGCGCCTTGCGCCAGATCGCATCGGCGCCACGGGCAGAGGACTGCGATGAGCGTCGTCCTTCGAAGCGGCGGCGAATGGCGGCAACGGACGGGACCACAGCCGGACCGGCTTCGTCCATGACCACGTCTGCGTGCCCTTCGAGGAGCGACATGAGGCCGGTCATCTCGTCGACGATCGCTCGCTGTTCGGGCGTTTGGAGAGCGGTCATGAGGTCGGGCGTTCGTCGCTGACCGATCGCCGAAATGAGCTCAGCCAGAAGAGCGGACAGGCGATCGGTCGGCGTTGCCTCGTCGAAAGTGTCCAACGTCCGCGTGATCAATCCGCGGAAGTGCTCAGTGAGCCACGGGACCGCTCCGAATTGCACACGATGGGTCTCCTCGTGCAGGCACACCCACAAGCGGAAGGCGGAACTGTCGAGTTCCAGGGATCGCTCGATGTCGACGATCGACGGCGCCACGAGAAGGAGTCGACCCGGATCGGCCAGCGCTTCATACTGTCCGAGAATCTTCCC
>JAURQC010000124.1 GCA_030836325.1 Candidatus Nanopelagicales bacterium | reverse complement strand
TCCCGAAGAGATCTTGATGAGTGAGTCGCAGGAACGCATGTGCGCGATCGTCAAGCCCGAGAAGATCGACGAGTTCATGTCCTACTGCCATAAGTGGGACATCGAGGCCGTCGTGATCGGTGAGGTTAATGACTCCGGTCGCCTCACCATTGACTGGCACGGTGAGCGAATCGTTGATGCACCTCCGCGAACCGTCGCTCACGAGGGCCCGGTCTACGAGCGGCCCTTCCATCGTCCGGTGTGGCAGGACACACTGCAGGCCGACTCTCCCGATCGACTCCAACGCCCTGGTCCGGAGCATTTCGAGAAGACACTCCTGGAACTCGTTTCCTCACCCAACCTCGCGGGTAAGTCGTGGGTGACCGACCAATACGACCGGTACGTCTTGGGCAACACGGTGCTCGCACAGCCCGAGGATTCAGGGATGATCCGCGTCGACGAGGTGACCGGACGCGGAGTGGCCATCGCCACCGACTGCAACGGACGCTTCGCCAAGCTTGATCCGTACACCGGTGCACAGTTGGCACTCGCTGAGTCTTACCGCAACGTGTGCGCATCCGGAGCGGTACCGCTGGCGGTTACAAACTGCCTAAACTTCGGCTCGCCCGAAGATCCAGAAGTGATGTGGCAGTTCGCCGAGGCTGTTCGGGGCCTGGCTGACGCGTGCGCGGAGTTGGGAACGCCCGTAACCGGCGGCAATGTGTCCTTTTACAACCAAACGGGTGAAACGGCCATCCTTCCGACACCCGTGGTCGGTGTGCTGGGAGTCATCGATGATGTCGAACGCCGCACGCCGATGGCGTGGGGCCCAGACGGTGAACTCATTTATCTACTCGGTGATACCCGCGACGAGTTCTCGGGCAGTGAATGGGCGTATCTGCAGGGACACCTCGGTGGTCTCCCGCCGAAAGTTGACCTGCAACGTGAGCGCATCCTGGGCGAGATTCTGGTTGCCGGATCGCGCGACGGAATGATCACGGCGGCGCACGACATCTCTGACGGCGGCTTCGCGCAAGCTGTCGTCGAGATGGCGCTGCGCAGCGGTGTTGGTGCTCGGTTGTGGTTGCCCGACGGCATCGATCCATTCGTCCAGCTATTCGCCGAGTCTGCTGGCCGGGCCGTCGTCGTTCTTCCGCGAAGCGAGGAATTGCGTTTCACCGAGATGTGTGCGGCGCGCGGTGTTCCTGCGCATCGTGTTGGTGTGGTGGATTCAGGTCTTGGTCCCGATGCCGGATTCCCGAAGGGAACCCAGGTGCTGCAATTCGGCGAGTACTTCACCGTCACCTTGGATCAACTCCGGGAAGTGCACGAGGCGACGCTTCCCTCGCTCTTCCAGTGATCGCTGTGTGATGAGCGAGGATTTCTCCTGGAGAGAGCGAGCTAGCCGGATCCTCGATGCCCTGGATGCCGCGGAATCGGTCCCCAAAGACGAACAACGGTCGGCGGTGAAGGACGCACTTGCTGCCCTCGCAGCCAAGGCACCCGGGCGCAGCGTGGAGGTACGCGTTCCACCCTTTGCGGCCGTGCAGGTACTCGAAGGCGCCACCCACCGTCGCGGGACCCCACCGGCGGTTGTCGAGATGGACACCGCAACCTGGCTGGCCTTGGCCCTGGGCAGACTGACGTGGGCCGAAGCCACCCGAACAGGCCGGGTGCGGGCCAGTGGAGCCCGATCGGATCTTTCGGGCTTGTTGCCGCTTAGCGGGGTGTGAGAGAGAACTCCGATCCACGATTTGACCTAGTTAGGTAAGCCTAACTAAGGTGAGCCTTACCTGAGGGCGCACCGGGAAAGCGCCTTCCGTTTGAGAAGGAACACATGTCAGTCCATTCGATCAGTCGTCGTCGGCGCCTTCCCCTGGTCGTTGCCGCAACCGCGGTCGGCGCCCTACTACTTAGTGCGTGCGGTGGGTCCGCTGAAGAG
Source organism: Candidatus Nanopelagicales bacterium (assembly GCA_030836325.1). The sequence continues at coordinate 1,391 of JAURQC010000124.1, read as the reverse complement.
TCCGGAGGATCTGCGCAAGACGGCGCATCCGAGCAAGTCGAACCCGTTGTCGTCTACTCCGGACGAAGCGAGGAGTTGGTGGAGCCGCTGTTCGAGCAGTTCACCGAAGAGACCGGAATACCTGTGGAGGTCCGCTACGGAGACACCGCAGAAATGGCCGCTCAGATTATCGAGGAGGGCAGCGCCTCACCTGCGGATGTTTATTACGGCCAGGACGCGGGAGCGCTGGGGGCTCTTGACGCAGCCGGGATGTGCGGGCCGCTACCCGAGGCTGTCGCGGACGCGGTTGCTCCCACGTATCGCTCTGCCGATGGCACGTGGACGGGTGTCACGGGACGCGCACGAGTAATTGCCTACGACTCAAGCCAACTCACTGCCGATCAAGTCCCGACCTCGGTCTTCGATCTCACCGATCCGCAGTGGCGTGGTCAGGTGGCCATCGCGCCGACGAACGGGTCCTTCCAGGCGTTCGTGACAGGTATGCGGGTGGCAGCCGGTGATGATGCAACGCGTGAGTGGCTCCAAGGTCTCATTGATAACGACGTTCAGTTGTATGAGAAGAACGGGTTGATTCGCGACGCTGTCGATGCAGGTGAAGTTCAACTCGGCTTAATCAATCACTACTACTGGTACGAGAAGGCTGCAGAGGTTGGCGATGATGCGATGAACGTGCAGGTCGCTTTCGCCGAGCCCGGCGATCCAGGAGCCCTGGTAAACGTCTCCGGTGCCTGTGTCATTGCATCAACGAACAACCTCCAAGGTGCTAACGAGTTAATGACGTGGATGCTGTCGGATTCGGCTCAGCAGTGGTTCGTTGACACGACCTATGAGTACCCGTTGATCGAGGGAGTCGACGGACCCCAAGGCGTACCAGCGATCGCCGATGTACAAGGCCCTGATATTCCACTGGCTGAACTAGAAGACCTGCCTGGGACTCTTCAGATGCTGCAAGATGTCGGGCTGACGTAGGGAGTTGGCTCTGGACCGGCGGACAACGCACGCAACGCGACCGCCGTCGCTCCTCGTGGGAGCGGCGGCGGTTGCCGTCGTTGTGACCGCCATCCCACTTCTGTATCTGCTGGTGCGCACGACCGGTGCCGGTTGGGACGCGATCATCGAATCCTTGTGGCGGCAGCGGACGCTGGACACCACTGTGACCAGCCTCGCGCTCATTGCCCTGGTCATCATTGGCTGCCTCGTGCTCGCGGTCCCGTCGGCGTGGTTGTTGGCACGCACGAACATTCCCGGACGCGCCTTCTTCCTGGTAACCGCGGCACTGCCACTCGCTGTCCCTTCCTATGTCATGGCCTATGCGTGGATCGCCGAGTTCCCCGGTATGTCGGGGCTGTGGGCCGCGGCACTGGTCATGTCTCTTGCGACCTATCCGTACG
>JAURQC010000123.1 GCA_030836325.1 Candidatus Nanopelagicales bacterium | reverse complement strand
AGGCGTTGATTCGGATTCTCGAATTGATCGAGAGGGTGCTTGGCAGCACATGAGACCGGCCCTGGAACTTGTGTTCGAAGTCCCTCGCGAGGTCGATAGGGAGCAGTCTTTTCGTACATTCGCGAAGGAGCCGACGGTACGCACCTTCGCTACCTGGTGCGTCCTCGCCGAGGAGTTCGGCACGGACTACCGCCAATGGCCTCAAGAATTTCGAGAGTCCAATAACGACGCCGTGCGTCGCTATTTGCAATCGCATAACCGCGAAGTGGATTTCCAGGCGTGGCTTCAGTGGATCATCGCCGAGCAACTCGAGTCTGCTCAGGCGGCATGCCGTGATGCGGGTATGGCGATCGGGGTGATCACGGATCTGGCGGTGGGTGTTCACCCCGGCGGTGCCGACGCGTGGGCACTGTCGGATGTGATGGCGCGCGGAGTCGGCGTGGGTGCACCTCCAGACATGTACAACCAGCAGGGGCAAAACTGGGATCAACCACCGTGGCGCCCCGATGCACTCGCCGAGGCGGGGTTCGAGCCCTTCCGTGATGTCCTGCGAGCTGCCCTCCGAGGTGCCGGAGGGTTGAGAATGGATCACATCCTCGGGTTGTTTCGCATGTGGTGGATTCCCCAAGGGATGTCCGCAACGCAGGGAACGTTCGTCGGCTTCGACCACGACGCAATGCTCGCCATCACGTGCCTGGAGGCGCACCGGGCTGGCGCTGTCGTCATTGGAGAGGACCTCGGCACCGTCGAGCCGTGGGTGCAAGACGAACTCGCGCGTCGAGGGATCCTCGGAACCGTCATTTCTTGGTTCGAGCGAGACCCTGCAGTGGTGCCTCCGGAGAAGTGGCGACGTCGAGCGTTGGCGAGCGTCACCGTGCACGATCTGCCGCCCACAGCCGGATACCTCGCAGGTGAGCATGTGCGCCTTCGATACGAACTTGGCCTACTGGAAGGTTCCGCCGCGGACGAGTACGCCGCTGCGCTTGCCGAGCGCGGCGAGTGGGCACAGATCCTGCGGGACCGGGGATGGCTGTCGCACGAGTCCAATCTCGATGTAGAGCAGGGGCGCGCAGACATGGTCGTCGCGATGCACGCGGCCGTTGCGTCGTCACCGTGCATGTTGGTGGGGGTTGCCGCTCCCGACCTCATGGGCGACTTCCGAGCGCAGAATCAACCGGGAACCGATCGCGAATACCCGAATTGGTCCATGCCTATCGCCGGGCCCGACGGTGTTCCGGTGGACCTCCAGGACTTCCTTGCCCACCCACCGTCGCTTGCCCATCAGATCTTGGACACTGTGCGGCAATAGGCTTGAGGTATGGATCCTCTCGTCGCCCTTGGGCTCTTCGTCGGAATCCCCGTCGGTCTTGCCGCTGTCATCGCGATCTTCGTCATGGTTCCTCGTGGCAAGTACGGATCGTCCGCTGAAGAGGAAATGGCTCCCGGTTCTGCCTTGATCACAAGTGCACCGGCTACTCCCAACCCGGCCGCGCTTCCTACGAGTGAAACAGCCGGCGCTGGCGTCACCGGAGGTGCACATGGAAATTGGTGAGAAGTTCAGATTTTCTCTTTCTGAGCGGGGCGACGTCGAACGCATCGTCCAGATCGCCGGTGACATTTGCGGCTATGAGTTCGGCGTCTACGTCGGATCCTTAGAGGCTGGACGTGAATCCGCGGTCGCTATGCACGGTGGTCTGCACGAGCCGGACGCAGCGGTCCTGCTCGCTATTGATCCCGACAGCCGTTCGATGGACATCGTGACCGGATCACGCGTCCGACGGACCCTCGATGATCGTGCGTGCGAGTTCGCGCTGCTGTCTCTGCGGACCAGTTTGCAGGCCGATCAACTCCTCGCCGGAATCCGCGACTCGATCATGATGCTCGCCGAACACGCCCGCGCTCCGCGGACGCTGCACCTCGACGAACCCGCCTAGAACTCCTCCGGCTAACTATCCCTGCTGCGGGCCCGCTGTGCTCGCAGCAGGCCATCGCGGCCTTCGGAAACAAGCCTCGCTAGAGCCGGACTAGGTCCGGTTGCCAGGAATGAATCCGCACGCTGCACCGTTGCGTCGTCTACCGAGAACATCGGGAACAGCCCCATGGTGATCGACGAAGCAATCTCCATGGTCCTGTTGGCCCAGATCTCCGGCAAGACTTCGAAATAGCGATCGATGTACGGATCGGTGAGGTCACAGTGCTCGCGGTCCAAGAAGCCGGCGATCGTCGCCTCGAGCATCGCGTTCGGGAGTTCGGTGTTGGTGAAAATTTCCTGCCACGCCCACTGTTTGGCCTGCTCTGTCGGCACCGAAGCTCGAGCCATCACCGCTTGGCGACGTCCGGTAGCGGTGTCGTCGTTGGCCAATTCCGCATCAATGGCCTCGTCTCCACGGGTTCCAGCGGAGACGAGCTGCATGAGTAGGAACCAGCGAAGATCGGTGTCGACCGTGAGGCCGTCCCAGGCAATAACACCGTCGAGGAGGCCCTCGACTACGGCGAGGTGCTCCGTTGTCGTGGCGGCACCAGCGAAGGATCGCGTGAACGCGAGTTGTCGATCGCTTCCGGCTTCAGCGGCTTGGGCCAGTTCCAAAGTCCGGTCTGCGAGGCGGATGAGGTACTCGGTGCGGTGGGAGTCCGATGCGAACTGATCGATGGCCATGCGGACTTGTCGCAGGACTCCCTGGACAACGCCGATGTCGGATTCGGCTTCGATGCCCGCGAGGACTAGGTCTACGAAGTCGCCGGTAGCCACTTCAGCATCGCGGGTCATGTCCCAGGCCGCACCCCAAATGACGGCGCGTGCAAGAGAGTCGCTCACGCCGCCCAGGTGCGACGTGGCAGTGGCCCAAGAGTCGTCGTCGAGTCTCACCTTCGCGAAGGTGAGGTCGCCATCGTTGAGTAGGAGCAGATCAGCCCGCGGTTTGCCGACCAGCGCGGGCACCTCGGTCAACTCACCTGTGACGTCGACCTCCATGCGGTCCCGGAGATTCAGAGAATGGCCATCCACGTCGTAGAGACCGATCGCAACCCTGTGCGAGCGCAGGGTCGGTTCGATCCCGGCTGGAGCCGACGGCGGCTCCTGCTCGACGCGCACGGACGCGTAATTGCCGGAAGCATCGAGTTCCACATGGGGGCGGAGCAGGTTAACTCCACTGGTCTGCAGCCACTCGCGGGTCCATTGGGATAGATCGCGACCGCTGGTCGCCTCAAGTTCAGACAACAGGTCGCTTAGTTCGGTGTTTCCCCAGGCGTGCTTGGTGAAGTACTCGTGCAAACCAGCTAAGAACTCTTCTTCGCCGACCCACGCCACGAGTTGCCGAAGTGCCGAAGCACCCTTGGCGTAAGTAATTCCGTCGAAGTTAACTCGTACCGCATCTAGATCCACCATGTCCGCTGCAATCGGATGCGTGGACGGCAACTGGTCTTGCCGGTACGCCCAGGCCTTGCGGAGGTTTGCGAAGGTAGTCCACGCCTCGGGGAAACGAGTGGCGTTCACGTTGGCGTGGTGCGAGGCCCACTCGGCGAAAGACTCGTTTAGCCACAGGTCGTCCCACCACTTCATCGTGACGAGATCGCCGAACCACATGTGTGCCATCTCGTGCAAGATCGTGTTGGCCCGTTGTTCGTAGGCGGCCTGAGTCACCCGAGACCGGAACACAAAGTCCTCGAGGAAGGTCACACAACCGGCGTTTTCCATGGCGCCGGCATTGAACTCAGGCACGAAGAGTTGGTCGTACTTGGTGAAGGCGTACGGAACGCCAAACTGCTCTTCGAAGAAGGCGAAACCCTGCTTGGTTAGTTCGAAGATGTCATCGGAGTCTAGGTATTGCGCGAGCGATGCGCGGCAGAAGATTCCGAGCGGATACGTGCCGTTTGGTCCAACGTACTCGTCACGAACTACGTGGTACGGGCCTGCAACAAGAGCGGTGATGTAGGTGGACATCCGTGGTGCGGGCTCGAAAGTCCAGGTTGCCGTTTTGGTTCCCGCGGCTGCGGGTTCAGGTGTTGGAGCGTTGCTGATCACTTGCCAGTGATCGGGTGCGGTCACGGTGAGTTGGAAGGTGGCCTTGAGGTCGGGCTGCTCGAAGCAGGCGTACATGCGACGTGCATCTGCCGACTCGAACTGGGTGTAGAGGTAGGTCTCGTTATCCACCGGATCGACGAATCGGTGCAGGCCTTCGCCGGTGTTCATGTACGTGCACTGGGCCACGACCGTCACGGTGTTGTCTCGTGCCAGGTTCGGAAGGGTGATTCGTGCGCCTTGGACGACTTCGGCCGGATCAAGTTCGTCGCCGTTGAGTGTGACGGACTCCACCGAAGTCGCGATCAGATCAATCCAGGTCGACGAACCCGGATCGCTGCATTCGAAGACGCACGTGGTGGTGCTCCGGAAGGTCGGGCCGGTTCCGGTGAGATCCAAGTCCACTGCGTAGGAGTCAACGGTTATCGACTGGCTTCGGGTCTGAGCCTCGGCGCGGGCGATATTCTCGTTCTTGGCGGTGTTCGTAGCAGCGGACGTCATGATCCGATCCTGTCACCTCGGCTCCTTGCTCGCTTTTTGGCCGACCTTGCGTGCACTACGTTGGCGCGCATGGAGGCACGTTTTTGGTTCGATCCGCTGTGTCCGTGGGCCTGGATCACGTCCCGTTGGATGGTCGAGGTCGAAGGTCTGCGCGACGTCCAGGTCACCTGGAAAGTCATGAGCTTGGCGATCTTGAACGAGGGCAAGGAGGTCCCGCCGCAGTACGCAGAGGCAATGGCCGCAGCGTGGGGTCCGGTTCGGGTGTGTATCGCTGCTGAGCAACAGTTCTCATCTGAGCGTCCGACCATCGTCGGGGATCTCTACACCGCTTTGGGTACCCGTCTACATCTGCAAAGTCGGACCGACTACGCCACGGTGATCGAGGAGTCGGTGGCGGAGTGCGCACTGCCGTCTTCGCTAGCCGAGGCAGCATCGGACTCCGGGTTGGACGAGGCTCTACGTGCCAGTCACGATGAGGGTCTAGCCCTCGTGGGTTCTGACGTCGGCACCCCGATCGTTGCGATTCCGGACCGTACAGGTGGCGAGGTGGGACTATTCGGACCGATCGTGACACCCGCTCCGCTGGGAGAGGACGCAGCGCGGCTTTGGGATGCGTTCGTGACGATGGTTCAGACGCAGGGCTTCTACGAGATCAAGCGGACGAGGGATGTCGAACCGCAGTTCGACTAAGGAATACTCCCCGACATGATCGACAAGGCCATCGAACAGCCATGGCGCGGTTTCGCCAGTGACAACTACGCGGGAGTCCATACTGAGGTCCTCGAGGCGTTGGCCGCGGTCAACGTCGGCCATCAATCTGCCTACGGCGATGACGAGGTCACTTCGCTAGCTCGGGATCTCGTCCGCGAGCACTTCGGTGGCGGGGCTGAGTTCCTGCCGGTCTTCAACGGAACGGGCGCCAACGTCGTTGCCCTGCAATCGGCAATCCAGCGCTGGCAGTCGGTTGTCTGTTCGAGCACCGCTCACATCCATGCTGATGAAGGTGGGGCACCGGAATCCGTCGCGGGCATCAAGCTTTGGACGGTGCCGACCGCTGACGGAAAGCTCCGTCCTGACGATGTCCAGGGCCAATGCTTCGACATGGACTTCGTTCATCGCGCGCAGCCAGGGGCGGTGAGCATTACTCAGTCAAGTGAGATGGGAACGGTCTACTCGCCCGACGAAGTTGCTGCACTAGCCAAGGTGGCACATGCGAACGGGCTTGCCTTGCACATGGACGGAGCGCGCCTTTCGAACGCGACGGCGTCGCTCGGAGTCCCTGTCTCAGCATTTACTTCGGATGCCGGCGTGGATCTCGTCTCCTTCGGGCTGACTAAGAATGGTGCGATGCTGGCGGAGTCGGTGGTCGTGCTCAATCCTGAGCGTGTGCAAGGAGTCGACTTCCTTCGCAAGACGTCGATGCAGCTCGCTAGCAAGATGCGTTTCTTGAGTGCGCAGTTCGTTGCTCTGCTGACAGATGACCTGTGGTTGCGCAGCGCTCGGCACGCAAATTCGATGGCGGCCCGGCTTCGTGACGGTGTCGCGGATCTCCCGAATGTAACCATCACCCAATCGGTGGACGCCAATGCGGTGTTCGTCGTACTTCCGGCTGAGGTGACCGCCAGGCTCCAGGACCGCTTCCACTTTTACACCTGGGATCAGGTGAGTGGCGAGGTCCGTTGGATGTGCGCATGGGACACAACCGAGACCGACGTTGACGACTTTGTGGCCGCGGTGCGGGAGGAGATCTCCTCCGGTGCCTGAAGGCAACGTCGTACATAACCAGGCTCGTCGGCTCCGTTCCCTTTTTCGGGGGAGCGTCATTCGTGTGGACAGCCCCCAGGGTCGCTTTGCGGCTGACGCCAAGAGAATTGACGGTCGGGTGTTGGACAAGGTTGAGGCGCACGGAAAGCACTTGTTTCTGCGCTTCGAAGACCTCTGGGTGCACATCCATTTGGGCCTGTTCGGCAAGTGGCGCATCACTAAAGGGCAGGCACCCGAACCGCGCGGACAGATACGTCTCCGGCTCCAAAGTGACGATGGATACGCAGAGTTACGCGGCCCAACCGTCTGCGAACTCCTCGACGAGGACGCGAAGCAGGCTGCTGTCTCGCGAATCGGTCCGGACCCGATCAAGAAGTCGGATCCGACTCCGGCGTGGCACCGAGTCGAGCGCAGCAGTGCCCCAATCGGCGCTTTGTTAATGGATCAGAAGGTTTTCGCAGGGGTGGGGAACATTTATCGAGCGGAGGTTTTGTTTCGACACAACATCTCTCCGTACCGGCCCGGTAAGCAGGTGAGCCGCAATGAGTTCGACGCGATCTGGGAGGACCTCGTCCTGCTTATGGCGCAGGGCACTAAGCGCGGTCGGATCGACACGGTTCGCCCAGAACACTTGCCCGAAATCATGGGACGTCGTCCGCGTGAGGATCGGCACGGAGGTGAGGTTTACGTGTACCGCCGCGCTGGTCAGGAGTGTCACCTGTGCGCGGCGGAAGTTCAGATGGCTGAGATGGGGGCCCGCAAGCTCTATTGGTGCCCCGGCTGTCAGCCGGAGTGATCGGGCCGCTTCACGATCCACGGTTCCCCGCTCATCAGCACCCCGGTGTCCAGAGCGTGTTCGCGAGCTAGGAGTAAGGCCGCCTGTTCAGTTGGAGCTTTCAATTCGACGTGTCGTGTGAAACTCGAACTGATGGGTATGGCCACCGTGAATGTTTCGAACTCCACGTCGCCAACGTACGCCTAGTCCCGGGCTGCGTCGACCTGTTCTTGACCGGGGATCTGCGGTGAGCGGATGCCCGGGTGATCCGCGGGAATCGCGCGCTTGACGATGACCCATGACCCCAGCACCGTCGCGATGACGAGCAGGTAGAAGAAGGCGCCGGATGCGGCCAGGCCCCAGAGCGCATCGCTAGCGATCAGGGGGAACAGGACTGCTGCGCGAACGAGGTTGAGGAGCACCCAAAGCCACGATCCGCGCGAGTAAGCCCGAACCAGGACCGGATCCTTTCGCCACCGCATGCCCGTCCCGACGATCGGCCCCACGATTACACCGAGTAGCGGCCAGCGAACAAAGTTTCCAATGACAAAGGCGAGGGCCGATAAGACGTTCAGGAGTACCCGCGGCCAAAAGAAGGCAGCCGCGCTTCCCGTGCGAGCTGCGACGTAGGCGCCAAGTGCGACGACAACAACGGCTCCAACTACTCGGGTCGGGCGCTTGCGCTCAGCCAACCGCCAGATACCGAAGATCACTGCTAGGACCAAGGACGAAACGATTGCCCACGTGAGGGCGTCGGGACTGCTGTTGGAGAGTCCGACGTAGACCGCCACGAACACGATCGGCGGGAGGATGCTCTCGAGCGCACCTCGTGGCCCACCGATGAGTGTGGCTAGCGGGGCTCGATCCTCGGGGGACGTCATGGGCACCCCCGCACGATAGTCGCGGGTCCCAAACTTCCTTGCCGACGCTACGTCGACGCCGCTGCTCGGCTAGCGTCTTTCCCGTGGCTGACGATTCCCGGGATTTGACGGCGCTTTCCGATCAATGGCAACGCGATCTTGAGTCGTGGGCTATCCCGCAACACATTCTCGATCAGGCTTCCGAAGCACCGTGGGTGCATCCAGTCGCGATGTTCACCGTCGAGGGTGAAATTACCGAGTCTCTCTCGCATCAACGTGCCCGCGAGGTCCTTCTCGACGGCGGAACAGTGTTGGATATCGGTTCCGGCGGTGGCCGAGCGTCCTTCGCGCTCACCCCTCCGGCCGGAGAAGTGATCGCGGTGGACCACCTGCAAGGCATGTTGGACGCTTATGCCCAAGCTGCGTCGGAACGCGGAGTCGCCCATCGCGAATTCCTCGGTCAGTGGCCGGACGTGGCCAACGACGTACCTGTCGCTGATGTGGTCGTCTGCCACCACGTTGCATTCAACGTTGGTTCGATCGTTCCCTTCCTGCAGGCCTTGAACGATCACGCGACGCATCGGGTGGTTCTGGAGCTTCCGATGACTCACCCGATGAGCAATATGAACCCGCTGTGGAAGAAGTTCTGGGATCTTGATCGACCAACGGTGCCCACCGGCTATCAACTCGCTGACATAGCGAAGGCGATGGGTTTCGATGCGCATCTTGACGTATGGATCGACGAGACGTGGGGCCGGCGCGTAGATATGCCGGACGAGGAACGCATTCGCTTCGCGCGGATGCGTCTGTGTCTAAACGAGGATCGCGACGCGGAGGTTGCTGCGGCATTAATTGAGCAACAGGACGCCAAGCCCCGTGAGGTATGCACCCTGTGGTGGGACGTGTGAGCGCCTTCGACGTCGAGCGGTTAAGAGCGCGGATGCCTGCGCTGTCTTCCGGTGTCGCCTTCTTCGATGGTCCGGGCGGTACGCAGACGCCGGACTTCGTTGCAGATGCGATGCAGGCAGCATTGACGGCACCGTTGTCCAACAGAGGAGCATTGACCGAATCCGAGCGCAATGCCGAGGAGATCGTTCAATCCTCGCGAGCGGCAGTTGCTGATCTGCTGGCTTGTGATCCGTCCGGAGTTGTGTTTGGTCGGAGCATGACCGAGGCGACGTTCATGGTGGCGCGCACGCTGGCCTTTGATTGGGGACCAGATGACCGAATCGTGGTCACCGATCTCGACCACGACGCGAATGTCCGACCGTGGGTTACGTATGCCGAACGAGCTGGTGCAGAGGTGGCCTGGGCTCGATTTGACCCCGCGAACGGTGAGTTGCCCGCGTCGACGGTCATCGATGCGATCACGGATAACACCCGATTGGTTGCTGTTACCGGTGCGTCGAACGTCCTTGGCACGCGCCCCGATCTGCGTGCCATCGCCGATGCCGCGCACGCAGCTGATGCGTTGTTCTTCGTCGATGGTGTGCACCTGACCGCACACACGCCTATCGACGTCGAAGCGATCGGTGCCGACTTCTATGCATGTTCGGCCTACAAGTTTCTCGGCCCGCACCTGGGGATCGCCGCCGCGTCGCCAGCCCTGTGGGAATCGATGCATCCGGACAAGCTCGCCCCGAGTACCGAGCAAGTTCCCGAGAGGTTCGAGTTGGGGACGCTGCCCTACGAATTGCTCGCCGGCGTCGTTGCTGCCGTCGATGTTCTCGCGGATCTGATACCCGGAAACGAAGCATCGATGAGCCGACGCGATCGGCTCGAACGCTCGCTGACCGCTCTTGCCGACCATGAGGATCGGCTGCACGCTCGCCTGCGATCCGGACTCGAGTCGCTGCCTGGGATCACAATCTTTGGGAATGCGCCGTCTCGGACCCCGACCGAGTTCTTTGCCTTCGAGGGCTACGCAAGTGCCGACGTTGCCAAGGCTCTTGCCGGCCGGTCCATCAACGCACCGGCCGGCTCCTTTTATGCATACGAGCCGTGCCGCTCACTTGGTCTTGGCGCTACCGGTGCCATTCGAGCTGGGCTTGCTCCCTATACGAATGACGAAGACGTCGATCGGCTGATCGCAGCATTGCGAGATATTGTCACCGCGTGAGCGCGTACCGGACCACACCCTGGATCTTGATCCTCGGTGGCTTCTTCGGCCTGCTGGCCGCATTCGAACTCACCTTGGAGAAGTTCGCGATAGTCGCGGATCCGAACTACATCCCTGGATGCGACATCAACCCCGTCTTGTCCTGCGGATCGATTATCGTCACCGACCAAGCGTCGGCTTTCGGATTCCCCAACCCCATCATGGGTCTCATCGGGTACAGCGTCGTTATCTCCATGGGTGTCCTGCTTGCGTCCAAGGTGGAATTGCCGCGCTGGGTGTGGATCGGACTCAACCTCGGGGCCCTGTTCGGATTTGGCTTCGTCATCTGGTTGATCACCCAAAGCCTGTACGTCATCGGCGCGCTTTGTCCGTGGTGCATGGTGGCCTGGGCCGCGACCATTCCGATCTTCTGGCTCGTCACCGCGGACAACGCGGCGGCTGGTCGCCTCAGTGGAAGAGCGGGACCTGGTGCCGTTGCCCAAACGGTCGCCTCACTGCGCTGGATTCTGGTTGGAGCGACGTATCTCGTGGTACTGGCGTTGATCTTTATTCGATGGATGGACTTCTGGCTGGGCGCGTAACCGCCTAGCGCTTTACGGCCAGCGCGCCGACAATCCTTCGCTCTCACACATCGGTGTTGTGCGCCTGCTTAGCCCATTGATCATGCTCTCGGGCGGCCCACTGTTGCGAGACGTACCCGGTTCGCATCCCTACGCGAGCTTCGGAATCCTTCATTGCCATATATGTGTGACCGGCAACAACGACGACAATGAGAAGCGTCAACCAATCGTGTACGAATGTGGCCCCCGTGCGAATGTCATCGGGAAACAACGAACTGAAGAACATGATCGAGCCGGTCGCCAACATAATGATGATGGAGCCGAGGCTGAAAGCCGCGTTGAGTTTTTGACCGGCATTGAACTTTCCAATAGGTATTCGACCGGATCGTCGATCAGGCGATCTCAACCACTTCCAGTCTGACGAGGTGAAGCGATTTAGCTCATCGGAATCCTTACGAAACGCCTTGGATGCCAGGGCGAGGATCAGCGGGACAGGAAGGGCGAAACCAGCGATCCAATGGATGTCGCTGATCAGTGGGCGGTTGCCGACCAGAACGCTGATGTCGGGAAAGTAAAGCGCGGCACCGGTTGCGATGAGGGCGACCATCAAGACCGCGATGCTGCGGTGCACCCAGCGCTCTGCGCGGGAAAAGCGCAGGAGCCGAGCGCTAGGCGATGGGCTCGTCGTTGCGTCCATTGGACGCTCCCACCCAGGCGTCGATGTCGTAGCCGCGAACTTCCCAGTAGCCGGGAATGACCTCGTCGACTACCTCGATGCCAGACATCCATTTCAGTGACTTATAGCCGTACATCGGCGCGACGTACAGGCGCACCGGTCCTCCGTGCTCGCGGGTGATCGGCTTGCCGTACATCGAAGACGCAACGAGGACGTCGTCTCGAAGACCTTGCTCCATGGTGAGCGATTCGGTGTACTCGCCGTCGAAGGAGAAGAAACGCAAGGCCGAACTGGTCAGCGTCGCGCCTGCGGCAGCCAGGACGTCACTGAGCAGGACGCCCGACCAAGGGACATCGTCCACCCGCCACCCGGTCACGCACTGGAAATCCTTGGTCATCTGAGTCTGCGGAAGATCAGCGAGATCCTGCATCGACAAAGACAGGGGAGTGGTGACGTTGCCTGTTACGTCGAGCCGATAGTCGGCCGGATCCATCTCGGGGTAGCCGCCGGTAACTGTGTAAATGCGGAAACCACCTGCTGCGGGCACCACGCTTCCCAGACCTGGAACCGTGGCGGCCACAGTGCTGGTCACCGCCTGTTGTGCCTGGCGGCCGAAGATGACGCCCACCGCGCCAACGCCCAGCATGCCCAGGACGACTCTCCTGCCGACGGGCGAACCTCGGCGTTTGGTCGTCGGCTGAGTCGTCGATTGCGTCGCCGTTGACTCCTCCATGGCTACATGAGAACACGGGATGCCGATTGCGGCACGTCATCACCGGCGGGGTGTACGGCCAAAGAGGCGTCGTTCAGTCAGGAGTGGAGCGGGTGACGAGAATCGAACTCGCACAACCAGCTTGGAAGGCTGGGGCTCTACCATTGAGCTACACCCGCGCGAAGCGCCCCTATGTTAGCGGCCCTTCGAACGGGCTTTCTCATACCGGGTGATGTAGCCGTCCACATCAACGGCCGCCACGGCGTCGCCGATGACCGCTAGAGGGAGATCATCCAGCGAGCGGAACCGAACGCAGGACGCTCCCATGTTCATGCGCTTACCGGTGGCCCGGTATGCCGCCTCGAACGTCTCCCGAGCCCCGGGATCGGCGTAGATCGAGTGCAGGTAAACGGCCATGTGGTTCTTCTGTGAGGCCAGGGCCGCGTAGAGCAGGGGTTGGCCGTTATAGGTATCCGGGTAGCGAGACAGCGGAATCTCGTAGGCGATCATTCCCCAGTTCATGGTCTCGACCACGCCATCGGGCAGGTTCTCCAAGATCACTTGCCGGACAGACTCCAGGGCCGCGCGACGAGCGTCGGGGAGCTCGTAGAGGTAGTCGAAGACGGTTACGGCCTCGCTGCGCATGGAGCCACGTTACGACTCATGGGCCCTGACCTCTAGACTCTCGCGGAGCCCACGCGGGGCGTAGCGTAGTGGCTAGCGCGCCTGCTTTGGGAGCAGGAGATCGGGAGTTCGAGTCTCCCCGCCCCGACCATGAGCGCCGACCGGCGCCGTGATCACCAACACTGGAGTAGTACGTGAAGACCGACGTCGAGTCACTTAGCCCTACCCGCGTCAAACTGACAGTCGAGTTGCCTTTCGAGGAACTGCAGCCGAGTTTCGACAAGGCCTACGCCTCGATCGCCAAGCAGGTGAACGTGCCTGGATTCCGCAAGGGCAAGGTTCCCGCACGGGTTATCGAGCAGCGCTTCGGGCGCGGTGCGGTTCTCGAAGAGGCGATCAACGACGCAGTCCCCACGGCCTACGAGACGGCACTTCGCGAAAACGAGATCGTCCCGGTCGGTCGACCCGAAGTGGATGTGACTGAGGTTGAGGATGGCGAGAAGGTCACGTTCACTGCTGAGGTGGACATTCGCCCGGAGTTCGATCTGCCGGACTACAAGGGAATTGCAGTTGAGGTAGACGCTGCCGAGGCGAGCGACGCCGATATCGACGAGCACATCGATAACTTGCGCACTCGCTTCGCGTCGCTGAAGGACGTGGACCGAGCCTGCGCAGACGGCGATGTCCTGCTGGTCGACATCTCCGGGGCCACCGACTCTGGCGATGCCGTTGATGACCTCTCGGGCAATGCGCTGTCCTACGAGATGGGCACCGACGGCATGCTCCCTGGTTTCGATGAGGCGGTTCGTGGTGCCTCGGCCGGCGAGACTCGCACGTTCGAGTTCACCCCGAGCAACGGCGATTGGGCCGGTGTGCCGCTAGCGGTCACTGCGACGGTCACAGCCGTTCGTGAGCGCGAACTGCCTGAGCTGGACGAAGAGTTCGTGACCATGGCCTCAGAGTTCGACACCGTCGAAGAGCTTCGTGAGGATGCCAAGGTGCGTGTGTCGCGCCTCAAGCGGATGGAGCAAGGTCAGCAGGCCCGCGAGAAGGTCAACGAAGCTCTAATGAGCTCTGTCGAATTCCCCCTGCCGGAGGGAATCATCGCCGCCGAGATCGAGGCTCATTTCGAGGACGGCCATGAGGCCACCGACGAGCACCGCGCTGAAGTTGAACAGCAGACCCGCGAGGCACTGAAGAGTCAGTTCATCCTGGACCGCATCGCTGAGACCGAAGAAGTCTCCGTGGGTGAGTCCGAACTCTCCAACTGGCTGATGCAGCAGGCGCCGCGCTACGGCATGGCTCCCGACGCCCTAGCCCAGGCGCTGGTGGAGTCCGGTCAGGTGTCGATGGCCCTGTCCGACATTCGTCGATCCAAGGCGCTTGCCCTGGTGCTCGAGAACGCGACTGTCACCGACAGCAACGGAGAAACTGTGGATCTCCAGGCGCTGGAAGAAGAACTCAACACAGCCATGCAGGCCGCTCAGATGGCGCAGCTCCAAGCCCAAATGGCGGCGGCTGAATCCGGTCAGTAGTTCGGCTGATGGCGAACCAGGCGCCTGCTGACGGGTGTTGTCGGGAAATCGCCGTTAGGGTCTTCGTACAACGTCTACAGGAGGTTCGGTCAGCGTGAGCACACCCGATTTCCGTTCACCCGATTTCCGCTCGCCGGGAGGCGGGATGAGTGGCTTTGGCGACATGCTCGACGAGCGGTTGCTGCGCGAGCGCATCATCTGGCTCGAAGGCGAGGTGCGCGACGAGAACTCTGACCGCATCGCCAAGCAGTTGCAGGTCCTCGCTGCCGAGGACCCCGAGCGCGATATCTCGGTCTACATCAACTCCCCGGGCGGTTCGATCACCGCGGGCATGGTCATTTACGACACCATGCAGTTGATCCCGAACGATGTTGCCACAGTTGCCATGGGTCTCGCGGCGTCGATGGGACAGTTCCTGCTTTGCGCGGGTGCGTCCGGTAAGCGCTACGCGACCCCGAACACGCGGATCATGATGCACCAGCCGCTCGGTGGCATTGGCGGAACGGCGTCGGACATCAAGATCCAGGCTGAGCAGATGCTGTTCATTAAGAAGCGCATGGCCAGCCTGATTGCCGAGCACAGCGGCCAGACCATCGAGCAGATCGAGAAGGACTCCGATCGAGACCGCTGGTTCACCGCCGAGGAAGCTCGCGACTACGGCCTCATCGACTTCGTCTACAGCACGGATGCGGACGCACCGGGCAAGAAGGGAAGTGCCAAGTGAGCAACGTCCCGTTCCTTCCGCAAGCTCCGTCGAGCCGCTACATCATTCCAGAGTTCCGCGAGCGCAGTGCCAACGGTGAGCGCGTTCACAACCCGTACACCAAGTTGTTCGAGGAGCGCATCATCTTCCTCGGCGTGCAGATCGACGACGCTTCTGCCGATGACGTCATGGCGCAGTTGCTGACCCTGGAGTCGATGGACCCCGATCGCGACATCCAGATTTACATCAACTCCCCGGGCGGCTCCTACACCGCAATGACCGCGATCTACGACACCATGCAGTTCGTCAAGCCCCAGGTCCAGACCGTGTGCTTAGGTCAGGCGGCGTCGGCTGCATCGGTGCTGCTCGCCGCGGGTACTCCGGGGAAGCGGTTCGCTCTCCCGCACGCCCGGGTGCTCATCCACCAGCCGTACACCGAAGGTGGCGGTCAGGGATCGGACATCGAGATCCAGGCCAACGAGATCCTGCGCATGCGCAAGGAGATGGAAGTCATCCTGGCCAAGCACACCGGTCGCTCCGAGGAGCAGATCGAGCAGGACATCGAGCGCGACAAGATCCTCACGGCGGACATGGCCAAGGAATTCGGAATCATCGACCAGGTCATCTCTTCGCGTAAGGCCTAACCACTTCACTGAAGCCTGCACTTGCCGTCACACCGGTACCCGGTTTGTGACCGCAAGTGCAGGTTTCGCCGTTCTCGGTGCCTTCAAGCAGCACTTGAGACTTCGGTGGCAAGGCGCGCGCGGATATCTGAGCATGACCGCCGGAATCGGGGTACGGTCGGCGGTGAGCCCCGCCGCTGACGGTGGGGCCGTCGGCACGTAGGGCTCGGAACGTCCGAGAGGCAGCTTGCCGCAGGAGGGAGTGCGCCGTGGCTCGTATCGGCGAGAGTGGGGATCTGCTCAAGTGCTCCTTCTGCGGCAAAAGCCAAAAGCAGGTCAAGAAGCTCATCGCAGGCCCAGGTGTCTATATCTGCGACGAATGTATCGACCTGTGCAACGAGATCATTGAGGAAGAGCTCAGCGAGTCGGTCGAGTCACCGGTCGGTGGTGAATTACCCAAGCCCAGGGAGATCTACGACTTCCTTGATCAGTATGTGATCGGCCAGGATCCGGCCAAGAAGGCGTTGTCGGTCGCGGTTTACAACCACTACAAGCGGGTGCAGGCCGAGGCCCGAGAAAAGTCGCGCGACGATCAGGTCGAGGTTGCCAAGTCCAACATCATGCTGCTCGGCCCTACCGGATCGGGCAAGACGCTCCTCGCCCAGACCCTGGCGCGCATCCTCAACGTCCCGTTCGCCATCGCAGATGCCACTGCACTGACCGAGGCCGGCTACGTTGGTGAAGACGTCGAGAACATCCTGCTCAAGTTGATCCAGGCCGCCGACTACGACGTTAATCGCGCTCAGAACGGCATCATTTACATCGACGAGATCGACAAGGTCGCCCGCAAGAGCGAGAACCCGTCGATCACTCGTGACGTTTCCGGCGAAGGCGTGCAACAGGCTCTGTTGAAAATCCTCGAAGGCACTACGGCCTCCGTTCCGCCGCAGGGTGGTCGCAAGCATCCGCACCAGGAGTTCATCCAGATCGACACTACTAACGTTCTATTCATCGTCGGTGGGGCATTCGCCGGACTCGACAGCATCGTTGAGCAACGTCTTGGCAAGAAGAACCTCGGCTTCACCTATGACCTCGTCGATGGTGAGCGCGAGGCCAAGGACGAGATCCATGACGTCTTCGCCCACGTGATGCCCGAGGACCTGCTGAAGTTCGGGATGATCCCGGAGTTCATCGGCCGCCTTCCGGTATTTACGTCCGTCACCCAACTCGACCGCGAGGCGCTTGTTCAGGTGCTGACGGAACCTAAGAACGCGCTTGTCAAGCAGTACCAGCGGCTGTTCGAGATCGACGGTGTGGAACTGGAGTTTGCGCAGGACGCCCTGGACGAGATCGCCGACCTCGCATTGATGCGCGGCACCGGTGCTCGTGGTCTGCGGGCAATCCTTGAAGAAGTCCTGCTACACGTGATGTACGACATCCCGGGTAGAGACGATGTCGCGAAGGTCGTCATCACCGGAGAGGTGGTTCGCGACAACGTCAACCCGACTCTGATTCCGCGGGACGTCGACGCTCCCGAGCGCCGCGAAAAGTCCGCGTAACTCCCGCGAACCTGCGCTCTGGCGGCGCGAACCTGCAGTCTTGCTGATCCAACTTGCGCTTCCACTAGTCCAACGCGCGTGCGTACGTGCGCAGGCACATCATCGTTGAGTCTTCTGATTGGCCCCACTGCAAGTTCGCGCGCCCACGCTGCAAGTTCGCGCGCCCACGCTGCAAGTTCGCGCTGTCAGACTGCAAGTTCGCGGTTAGGCGAGGGAGGCGCGGACCGACAGGGGAGCGTCGTCGGAGCCCGGGACCAGGATCAACTCGGCGATCGAACCGGCAGCGGCGAGATCGGCCCGAGCCTGGGAAACGAACTCGACATCAGCGGGAGTGCCCTCGACGGTGGCTTCGCTCACTTCGGCTTTCATCGATGCCTTCGCATCGGACTTGGCCTTTCGCACTCCGCTGAGTGCTTGTCCGGTCCGCTCGAGCACCCGAGGCTCGCCAGCGGCGGCGATGTCGAGTTCGTCCAGGGTCGGCCAGGCTGCACGGTGGATGGAGGAGTCGTCGTCGTGCATCCACGACCACACTTCTTCCGTGGTGAACGGAAGGAACGGTGCGAACAACCGCAGTTGCACCGAAAGTGCAAGCACTAGGGCGGCACGGGCACTGTCGGCGGCATCTTCACCCTGACCGCCGTAAGCCCGCTCCTTGACGAGTTCGACGTAGTCATCGGTGAACGTCCAAAAGAACGTCTCGGCAAGTTCCAACGCGCGGGCGTAGTTGTAAGACTCGAAAGCATCGGTTGCTAGCCGAACAACCTCACGGAGAGACGCGAGCATCGACAGGTCCAGTGGCTGATCGATTGCAGAAACGTCGTTGACGACACCCATCGAAAGCACGAACTTGCTTGCATTAAGGCTTTTGATCGCCAGGCGTCGGCCGATCTTCATCTGTCCAATGTCGAAGGCGGTGTCGGTGCCTGGTCGACCTGAAGCCGCCCAGTAACGAACAGCATCGGAGGAGTACTCGTCCAGCAGTCCCATCGGTGTGACGACGTTGCCCTTGGACTTGCTCATCTTCTTGCGGTCCGGGTCCAGGATCCAACCAGAGATCGCGGCGTTACTCCAAGGCAGACAGTCGTCTTCAAGGTGGGCGCGCACGACAGAAGAGAACAGCCAGGTGCGGATGATCTCGTGGGCCTGGGGGCGAACGTCCATCGGATACACGCGAGACCACAGGTCCGGATCACGCTCCCAGCCACCGGCGATCTGTGGGCTCAACGAGCTCGTCGCCCATGTGTCCATGACGTCCGGGTCACCCATGTATCCGTTCGGCTTGCCGCGCTGGTCGTCGGTGAAGCCCTCGGGGACATCACTCGACGGGTCGATCGGAAGTTGGTCCTCACTCGGGATCAGGGGGGTGTCGTAGTCGGGGTTGCCGTCGCTATCAAGTCGATACCAGACGGGAAGCGGCACACCGAAGAATCGTTGACGCGAGATGAGCCAATCGCCGTTGAGGCCCTCGACCCAGTTCTCGTAGCGCACCTTCATGTGATCGGGGTGCCAGATGAGCTCGCGACCGCGGGCGAGGAGTTGCTCGCGCAGTTCGGGTTCACGGCCGCCGTTGGTGATGTACCACTGGCGGGTGGTGACGATCTCGAGTGGCTTATCGCCCTTTTCGAAGAACTTGACCGGATGCATGATGGGTTTGGGTTCGCCTTCGATGTGGCCGGTCTCGTTCAGGATCTCGACCATGCGTTCCTTGGCGGTGAAGGCCGTCGCTCCGGCGATCCGCTCGTAGAAGCCTTGCGCGGCAGGAGTCTGGATCCACGACGGCGTCTCGCGGATGACGCGACCGTCCCAGCCGATGATGGGACGAGTGGGCAGTTGCAACTCACGCCACCACGTGACGTCGGTGAGATCGCCAAAGGTGCAGATCATGGCGATGCCCGAGCCTTTCTCGGGATCGGCAAGAGCGTGGGCAACCACCGGAACCTCGACATCGAAAGCCGGGGTGCGAACGGTGCTTCCGAACAACGGTTGGTAGCGCTCGTCTTCAGGATGTGCCACGAGGGCAACACACGCCGCGAGCAACTCCGGGCGAGTGGTCTCGATGAAGACGCGGTTGGCGTCGTCCTGGCTGGTGACCGGGAAGCCGATGCGGTGGTAGGCCCCTTCGCGTTCACGATCCTCGAGTTCGGCTTGGGCCACTGCGGTGCGGAAGGTGACATCCCACAGGGTCGGAGCCTCAGACTGGTACGCCTCTCCGCGAGCAAGGTTGCGTAGGAAAGCCAACTGGCTCGTGCGCTGGGCATTGCGGTCGATGGTTTGGTACGTCTGCGTCCAGTCGACGCTCAAACCCATCCGACGCCACAGTTCTTCAAACGCCTTCTCGTCCTCGACCGTCAACCGTTCGCACAGCTCGACGAAGTTTCGACGGCTGATCGGAATCTGATTCTTGGCGTCCGGCTTCTCCGGCGGCTCGAACTCCGCGTCGTACGGCAAGGACGGGTCACAGCGCACGCCGTAGTAGTTCTGCACGCGCCGCTCGGTCGGCAGGCCGTTGTCGTCCCAGCCCATCGGGTAGAAGACCTCGAAGCCGCGCATTCGCTTATAGCGGGCCATGCAGTCGGTGTGCGTGTACGAGAAGACGTGACCGACGTGCAGCGACCCGCTGACCGTGGGCGGGGGAGTATCGATCGAAAAGACCTGCTCGCGGGTCTTCGAGCGGTCGAACCGGTAGGTGCCTTTGTCTTCCCACGCCCCCGACCACTTGGCCTCGACACCATCAAGACTGGGCTTATCCGGCACCTTGGGTGACGTCGAGACAGCGGGCAAAGACGTCGGTGCGGACATGGTCGCTCATCCTAGGAGGGACGCCTCGCGGCTACGCTCGCGTGGTGGATCTCTCCCGCCTATGGGCCGAACTCGATTCCCGATGGCCTGAATCGATCATCGAACCGTCACTTACTCGAATCGTCTCGGTCATGGAACTGCTCGGTGACCCGCAGCGCGCCTATCCGGTGATCCAGGTTGCCGGGACTAACGGCAAGACCTCCACGGCGCGGATGATCGAGTCGGTGCTTCGCTCCTACGGACTTCGCACCGGCCTGTTCACCTCTCCGCATCTGGTCGATGCCCGTGAGCGAATCCGGCTGGACGGCGAACCGATATCCGAGGAACGCATCCTCGACACCTGGAACGACATCGAGCCCTACATCCGCCTGGTCGACAAGAACTCCACCGAGTCCGGTGGTGTTCGGTTGTCCTACTTCGAGGTGATCACAGTGTTGGCCTATGCCGCTTTTGCGGATGCTCCCGTGGACGTCGCCATCATTGAAGTCGGGATGGGTGGCACGTGGGATGCAACCTCGGTCGCAGCCGCATCAGTCGCCGTGATCACCCCGATTGGCATGGATCATGCGGATTATCTCGGCGACACCATCGCGCAGATCGCTAGCGAAAAGGCCGGCATCATGGCACCGGGCTGCACCGCCATCACTGCCGTGCAGAGCGAGGAAGCTCGCGAAGTTGTTAATTCGCGCGCCCGTGAAATTGACGTGCCCCTAAAGGTCGAGGGTGAGGACTTCGGTCTGCTTTCACGCGAAGTGGCCGTCGGCGGTCAACTCATTTCGATGCGAGGACTTCGCGGGGACTACGACGACGTCTTCGTCCCGTTCTTCGGCGAACATCAGGCATCGAACGCCTGTGTCGCGCTGGCAGCCGTTGAGGCATTCCTGGGATCTGGTGAGGAGTCATTAGACGTAGACATCGTGCGTGAGGGCTTCGCATCCGCAGAGACCACTGGTCGATTGCACGCGGTGCGTCTTGATCCCACGGTCTTGGTCGATGCCGCCCACAACCCGCACGGCGCGCGCGCACTTGCGGCCGCAATCCACGACTCGTTCACCTTCGATCGGCTCATCGGAGTGGTGGGCGTTCTTGCGGACAAAGACGCAACCGGTGTCCTCGAAGCTCTCGAACCTGTTCTAGATGCGCTGATCGTCACGAACCCGGCATCTCCGAGAGCGCTGCCGGCCGAGGATCTCGCAGCGATCGCTGAGGACTACTTCGGTGGCAAGGACGTAGTGGTCGAAGCCGAACTACTCGACGCCGTCGATCGCGCCATGGGAATCGCTGAAGCCGACGGCGAAGCAGGTGGCACGGGAGTGCTCATTACCGGATCTGTTGTCTTGATCGGAGATGCGCTGCGACTGTTTGCTCGCGATGCGCGCCGACCCGAGATGCAGGCCGATTTCGACGACGACATGATGGACTGATGCGCGTCCTCGGCTCGACCGTCCTCGTCCTCGAGGCGATCATCGTGTTCCTGGCTGCACTTGTGGCTGCTGGAACCGGAGCCGTCGATGGCATGGGGCGTTCCCTGCTTATCGGTGGCGTGCTCGCAGTCTTGCTTATTGCCGGTGCTGGCACGTTGGGGCGTCCCTTCGGAATCACCGTCGGCTGGGTATTGCAGGGATTCGTGCTTGCGTGGGGTTTCTGGGTCCCCGCGATGTGGGTTGTCGGCGGAATTTTTGTTGTTCTGTGGTTTTTTGCCGTTCGAAACGGGACGCGCATCGATGCCATGCGAGCGCAGCGGGCCGCCGAGGCAGACGATGCAAACGATCCCGACGGCAACAACTAGGCTCTCGCACCGGTAACTGCCCCAGATCCGGAAGGAAGCCTCGTGACCGAGCGCACCCTCGTCCTCATCAAGCCCGACGGCGTTCAGCGTGGACTCGTCGGCGAAGTCCTTGGCCGTATCGAGCGCAAGGGTTTCGGGATTGTCGCCCTGGAGATGCGCACCCTCGAGCGGGCCGTTGCCGAAGAGCACTACGGCGAGCACAAGGACAAGCCCTTCTTCGGTGATCTTGTGGACTTCATCACCGGCGGCCCCCTCGTCGCCGCCGTCATCGAGGGTCCCGAAGCGATCTCGTCGTGGCGAGCCATGATGGGTGCGACCAACCCGGCGAACGCCGCCCCCGGCACAATCCGTGGCGACCTCGCGACTGAGACTCAGATGAACGTCACCCACGGATCGGACTCCCCGGAGTCCGCAGCTCGCGAGATCTCACTGTTCTTTCCCTCGCTCGGCTAAGCGCTGCCGATGAGCGTCATCGGCCCATCGTTGATGGAGTGGCCGGATCGAGTGCGATCCTCCTTTCCGTTCGTCATCGGCGGCATTGCCGCTGGTGTCGTCATTGGTCCAACGCTCGTCGCGCGTGGAACTGTCCGCGCAGTACGGCGCGGAGGGCCCCGGGTCTCGACCCTCGCGGCCGTGAGCGTGACCGTTGGTGGTCTCGTTGCGGGGGGTCGCGTCGCCCGTGGCCGCTTCATCCGCAAAACGCGAGATGCTGCTCGCCTCATCGATCCGGGATTTGCCGATCAGCCGCAAAGCGAACTCGTGTCGACAGGTCCCGGATCACTGGTCTCTCCTGACGAGGTCGGACGTGAGGGGGCTCGATACGTCGGGACGGCAACGACCAACGACGACGTCTTTTTCGTGACGGGACACGACAGTGTGGCTGAACCCATTCGCGTGTTCGTGGGTCTTGATGCTGCACCGACCGTCGAGCAGCGGGTGGGACTGGCGATAGCGGAGTTGCGCCGCACCGGCGCATTCGATCGCTCGTGTCTGATCATTCAGGCGCCAGCCGGAACGGGCTATGCGAACGCGACGCCGGTGGATGTGGTCGAACTCCTCACGCGCGGAGATTGCGCTTCGGTCGCCGTCGGCTACGGGTTGCTGCCGAGCTTTCTCTCCCTTAATCGCGTGGAGGTAGCGCGACAGACCCAGCATGCGTTGTTGCATGCAATCGCCAAGGAGTGCGCATCGCGAACGAACCGCCCGCGGCTCCTCCTATATGGCGAAAGTCTCGGCGCGAAGGTGCAGCAGGCGGCTTTGCATGAAGGCATCGCTGACCTCGATCGCCTGGGCATCGATTCAGCGTTGTGGGTGGGAACTCCCGGAGGAACGGACTACGACGACGTCCACCGCGCGTTCGCTCCGGTATCGGTCACACTCGACCATCCTGATGAGTTGCCAGAGGTTTTCCGGATCAATCCGCATCCGCGAGTGTGGTTCCTCGAGCACGACGGTGATCCGGTGGTCCGGTTCCGATCAGACCTTGTTTACACCCGCCCTGCATGGCTATCTCCGGCCCAGGGCCGCGGGGTGCCCTCGGATATGGCGTGGCGTTTAGGAATCACTTGGGCGCAGGTCCTGGTGGACACCGTGTTTGCCACCGATGTGACCCCCGGGGACTTCCAAAGTCGGGGCCATGACTACCGGGCCGACCTCGGTGCGGTCGCTACTGCGGCGTTCGGGCTTGATGACTTCCAAGGTGAGCCCGGGTGGGTCGATAGGCGTGAGATTCGGCTGCGGGAACTAGAGGTACGACGCGCCGAACGGGTGAGGGGTAGCCTTGTGCCCCAGGGCCCCCACGCGCCCGAAGACCCTTCCCCATAGAGAGGCTCGCCCTATGCCCGCCAGTACCTCGTTCGTCGGCCGCGACATGGCCGTCGACCTGGGCACGGCCAACACCCTCGTCTACGTCCGTGGGCGCGGAATCGTGCTTAATGAGCCCTCCGTGGTGGCGATCAACAGCAACTCCGGCGGCATCCTTGCCGTCGGTGCGGAAGCTAAGCGGATGATCGGTCGTACGCCGGGCAGCATTGTGGCAATCCGGCCGCTCAAAGACGGCGTGATCGCAGACTTCGACACCACCGAGCGCATGCTGCGCTACTTCATTCAAAAGGTGCATCGTCGACGCCACCTGGCTAAGCCTCGATTGATCGTCTGTGTTCCGTCTGGCATCACCGGCGTTGAACAGCGCGCGGTCAAGGATGCTGGCTACGCCGCGGGAGCGCGCAAGGTGTTCATTATCGAAGAGCCCATGGCGGCTGCGATCGGTGCTGGCCTACCGGTGCACGAGCCCACCGGCAACATGGTTGTTGACATCGGTGGTGGAACTTCCGAGGTTGCCGTGATCTCGCTCGGTGGCATTGTCACGAGCCTGTCGGTTCGCGTCGGTGGAGATGAACTCGATAACTCGATCATCCAGTACATCAAGAAGGAGTACTCGCTGATGCTCGGCGAGCGCACCGCCGAGGAGATCAAGGTCGCGATCGGTTCAGCCTTCCCGCTGCCCGATGAGCCGCACGCTGAGATCCGCGGCCGTGACCTGGTGACCGGTCTTCCGCGAACCATCGTCGTCTCGGCGGAGGAAATCCGTCGCGCGATGGACGAGCCTGTCAATGCGATCGTCGATGCCGTCAAGGCGACTCTCGACCGCACTCCACCCGAGCTCTCCGGCGACATCATGGATCGCGGCATAGTGCTGACCGGTGGTGGTGCGTTGTTGAAAGGCCTGGACGAGCGCCTGCGCCACGAAACGGGCATGCCGATCATCGTCGCTGAGCGCCCCTTGGAGTGCGTGGCCCTCGGCTCAGGCAAATGCGTTGAGGAATTCGAGGCGTTGCAGCAGGTTCTCGTCTCCGAACCCCGAAGATAGTCACGGAAGGCCGCACGTCGCGGTCACCTTGATCGACCGAGGCGAGGAAGACTCGACACATGCCCTCTCGCAGGATCCGGATCACGATCGCGACTCTCATTGTCGCGTCGCTGACGTTCGTGATCTTGGACCTTCGTGGTGGAGAGGGGCCGCTGTCGAGTGCGCGTGCAGCGGCAAGCGCAGTCATCGGAGTCATTCAACAGGGCGCGAACGCCGTCACCTCTCCATTCACCGGCGCCGGTAGCTCCTTCTCGACGTGGCGCGATCAGGCAAACCAGATCGCGGAGCTCCAAGAAGAGAACGCGCGTTTGACAGAGGAACTGCGTTCCACGTTGTCCGATCGGGCGCGTGCACGTGCGCTCGATGATCTGTTGCGGGTTGCGTCGGCCGGGCGCTACCGGATCACCCCGGCGGAGGTCATCAGCGTTGGTCCGGCCCAGGATTTCGCGTGGACGGTTGGCATCGATGCGGGTTCCCTCGATGGCATCGAAAAAGACATGACAGTCATCAACGGTGATGGTCTTGTGGGTCGCGTTCTCAAGGTCAACCCCACAACTTCGACGGTCGTTCTGCTTGTGGATGCGTCGTCGGCTGTTGGTGGTCGAGTTGCCACGACAGAGGAAATCGGCATCGTCTCGGGAACCGGCCGGCAAGACTCACTGGACTTCCAACTCCTTGATCCACTCGCCGAACTCGTCATCGGGGATGCGCTTGTGACGTTCGGGTCTCGAGGTGGGCGCCCGTACGCACCGGGCATCCCGATTGGTGAAATCGTCGACATCACCGGCACCGCCGGTCAGCTGGCGCGGGTGGCCACCGTGCTTCCCTACGCCAATGTTTCGCAATTGAGCGTTGTCGGGGTGATTGTCCGTCCGCCCCGCGAAGATCCGCGCGACTCGGTCCTTCCGCCCCGTGTAAGCGATGAGACCGCGGTTCAAGACACCAATGGCAGGGATGCTGGCGTAGACAACAACGACGCAACTGATGAAGGCGCAGCTGCCGACGATCAGAACGACCCACCAGTGGAAGAGCCCGTCGACGACGGTGCCGAAACGACGGAGAACTAGGCCGTGCTGTTTCGACAACTCGCGGTCATAGGTTCGCTTCTGCTGGTGGCAGTTGTCTTGCAGACCTCGGTTCTCAGCAAACTCGGGCTTCCGGGTGCGACACCGGACCTGGTGGTGGTCACGGTGGTTGCAGTGGCAATGGCGCTCGGTCCGGGTCCCGGGGCCCTGACTGGCTTCCTTGGGGGCGCACTGCTGGACATCGCCACGCCCTCGGACTCGATCCTGGGCCTAGCCTCCATCGTCCTGGTGGGCGTTGGTCTGGCAGTGGGGGTTTCGATCGACCGTGAGGACTCCTCGATTTGGACCCTGTCCCTCGTGGCTGGAGCGGCATGCGGGGCAGCGACGCTGGGTACCGCGGTGCTGAGCGCGGTTCTTGGTAGCGAGCGCATCATCTGGTCGGTTGTGCCGGGTGTGACCCTGACCACAGTGTTGTACGGGCTTATCCTCGGAAGGGTGATGATCCCCTTGGTGGGGATGCTGTCACGGCGGCTGGTCCCTGAGGCGTACCTCGACTAGGGGAACACACTCAGGCGCTGAAGCGTCCGAGGAGTCGTAGGTCCACGTGGGGATGCCGTGAAGTCGGACGCGTCAGACGAGACGGACGGGAGGTGTCCATGAGTCAGCGATCCAACCTGAGGTTGTTCGTTCTCGGGGCACTGATGATCTCCCTTGTCGTGACCTTGCTGGGCCGGCTGTTCTACCTCCAGGTGCTGACCGGTGAGGAATATAAGTCTGCGGCGGTGAACAACACGGTTCGTGAGGTCGTGGAACCGGCTGTGCGTGGTCTCATCCTTGATCAAGCCGGTAGGCCGCTGGTGTCGAACCGGACGTCGCTGGTAATCACGGTGGACAAGATCGAACTCGGTCGTGACGACGACGGTGGGGAAGCCGTGATCCAGCGGCTGGGAAACATCTTGGACATCCCTGCTGAACGAATCGCCGATCGATTGAAGCCGTGTGGCACCGAGGGTGCTAAACCACCGCCCGTGTGCTGGAACGGATCGCCCTACCAGCCGGTACCGATTGCCCAGGATGTTGATCCGCAGATTGCATTGAGCATCATGGAGCAAGGTCAGCGCTACCGCGGAGTCAATGCACGGCTGGACGCGATCCGTGAATACCCGGCACCGTTCAATGTCAACGCCGCTCACCTGCTGGGCTACCTCGGACCCGTGACCGAAGCCCAATTGGAAGAGCAAGGGCCAACAACGGCCTCTGATCGACTCCGCCGGACCGATGTGGTGGGCCGGTCCGGGCTCGAGGCGTATTACGACGAAGAAATCCGAGGCAAGCCCGGGGTGACGACGCTTGCCGTGGACACCGCCGGCCGGGTGACCGGCACCTTGGAGCAGTTCGAACCGCAACCGGGTGACTACTTGATATCGAGTCTGGATGCTCATCTTCAGTCCGTCGTCGAGGAGCAATTGGTACGAGCGATTCAGCGCGCGCAGCGACAGGGTTACCCGGGAGATTCGGGCGCCGCAGTTGTTGTGGACGTCAAGACCGGCAGGATCTTGGCGATGGCGAGTTACCCGACCTACGATCCGTCAATCTGGGTTGGGGGCGTGACGCAAAAGCAATTCGAGAAGCTGATGGATTCCGGTTCCCTTGCATCGAATGCCACGCAAGGCATCTTCGCCCCCGGGTCTACCTACAAGGTAGTGAGCACTGTCGCCGCAGGTAAGGAAGGGTTCAACCTCAGTGGCAGCTACGACTGCCCGAGTCGAGTCAAACTTGGCACCCAGGTCTTTCGCAATTACGAGTCCGCGGCCTACGGCGAAATCTCCCTGTCGCGTGCATTGGAAGTTTCCTGCAACACCGTCTTCTATGGCATCGCCGACGAAATGTGGGAGCGTGCCGGCGGTGACGATGCCGGACGGGAGGCCGCCGATCCCATCGCCGATGCCGCGCGTCAACTAGGTCTCGGTGAGCCAACGGGTATCGACTTGCCAGTCGAGTCCGCGGGTCGTATCGCCAGTCGGGAGTTCAAGGCCGAGAACTGGGAGATAAAGCGTGACACCTGGTGCAAGAACGCCGTTGAGGGCTACCCCGAGACGCGCAAGACCGATCCGGAGTTGGCCGACTACTTCACTGCTTTGGATAAAGAGAACTGCGCTGATGGTTTCCGCTGGCGTGAAGGTGACGCGTTGAACTCGTCGATTGGCCAGGGTGACACCGCGGTCACTCCTTTGCAGATGGCGATGGTCTATTCGGCGATCGCTAACGGTGGCACGGTCTACGAGCCGCGCATGGTGAAGGCGATCATGTCCGCAGACGGCGAGGTGGTGAAGGAGATCCCACCTATCGTCGCCAACGAGATCACCGGCTCGCGCGCCAAGCAAGCCATCGGCTTCCTCCAACGCACGCTTCCCGGCGTCACGGCGGAAGGATCGGGTCGAGCGCCCTTTGCCGGATTCCCGCTGGATCAGATTCCCGTTGCCTCGAAGACGGGCTCTGCTCAGGTGACCGGTGACAAAGTCTCCACGTCCTGGTTCGCCTCATACGCTCCGGCGAATGATCCGCAATATGCGGTGGTCATGATGGTCACGCAGGGCGGCACGGGATCCAAGACATCCGGACCCAGCGTCCGCAAGATTTACGAGGCCCTATTCGGCGTCAAGGGGCGTGATGTGAACCCCCGACGCAGCGTGCTGGTCGATGGCGAGCCCAGCCGGGACCTTCCTGTTATCCGTAACGACGGCACCCCCGTGCTTCCCTTGGGCAAGGATTCCGGACTTCCCGAAGCCCGTGAGACGGTGACGGCCCGAGGCGATGAAGGGGGTGGCTAGAGCGTGACCAGCATGTTCCCCACGAAATCCTCTGACGCCGTGATCGCCCCCAAACGAGATCGCGGTGGTGGCTACTGGCGCGATCTGGATTGGGTCCTGCTCATTGCGGCGCTCGCCGCGTCCATCCTCGGCTCGGTTCTTGTGTGGTCGGCGAGCAGAGCGGATCTCGCATCAGAAAGCGATCCTCAGTCTTACCTCAAAAGGCACTTGATCAATTTGGGAGTGGCGCTGGTACTTGGCGCTATCGCCTCACGGATCAACTACCGGTTGCTGCGGGCCTACACACCTGTCGTGTACATCGCCTCGATGGTCCTGCTTCTCGTGCCATTCGTGCCCGGCCTTGGCGTGACCATCGCAGGGGCGCGCGCGTGGATCGACGTGCCGCTGGGGTTGACCATCCAGCCGTCGGAATTCGCCAAAGTTGCGGTGATTTTGATGATGGCGGCGCTGCTCTCTGAACGGCGCGATCGTGAAGACGAACCAACGGCGCAGGACGTATTACTCGCCCTTCTGGTGGCGGCTATTCCAACGGCCATCATCTTGGTGCAAAACGACACGGGGACGGTGTTGATCCTTGCCGCGGTCTCGTTATCGGTAATCGCGGTGGCCGGGGTGAGAACCCGCTGGCTCGTGGGACTCATCGGTGGCGCGGTCTTGGCAGCGCTCGTGGCCCTGCAGTTGGGGCTGCTGCAGGAGTATCAGGTCGATCGGTTGACGTCCTTCATCAACCCCGATGAAGACGTCAGTGCCAGTGCCTACAACGCCAATCAAGCCCGCATCGCGATCGGCGGGGGAGGGCTTGACGGCTACGGCCTCTTCGAAGGACCGCAAACCCAGGGCAACTTCGTGCCGGTAAACGAAAGCGACTTCATCTTCACCGTCGCCGGTGAGGAACTCGGCTTCATCGGGTCGACCATTCTCATCCTGCTGCTGGCGGTGATCTTATGGCGGGCTGTGCGGATCGCATGGAAAGCCGATGATCTCTACGGACGGCTGGTTGCGACCGGAGTGGCTGCATGGCTGGCCTTCCAGATGTTCGAGAACGTCGGGATGACGCTGGGAATCATGCCCATCACGGGTATTCCACTGCCCTTTGTCTCCGCAGGTGGCACTTCGATGATGGCAACCTGGATCGCCGTTGGTCTGCTGCAAACCGTGCGTCTGCATTCGCTCGCGGTCATGCGCTCGGAAGTCTGATCCGCGCAGCACGTATCAGTCGCTACTCTGGAAGGCATGAGCACAACGGTTGCCGAAAACGTCGATGCCCGATCGCGCCTACGCGGTGGACGTGATGTCGGATCGAGTCACTTCGATCGGCTTGAGCCGCTTTTGGCGCGCATCACCAAGCCGATTCAGTACGTCGGGGGTGAGGTGAATTCGGTCCTGAAGGACTGGGACACGACCACGGTGCGCTGGGCACTCATGTATCCCGACGCCTATGAAGTCGGTGCACCCAACCAGGGTGTCCAGATCCTGTACGAGGTGCTCAACGGTCAAGACGATGTCTTGGCCGAACGGACATATGCAGTTTGGCCCGATCTTGAGGCACTCATGCGTGAGCACGGTGTTCCGCAATTCACTGTGGACGGGCACCGAGCTGTGGGTGATTTCGACGTCCTCGGTTTGTCATTTGCCACCGAGCTCGGTTACACCAACATGCTCAACGCACTCGACCTGGCTGGCGTCCCGGTGCGAGCTGCTGACCGCCGTGGTGACGAACCCCTCGTGATCGCCGGTGGCCACGCGGCATTCAACCCCGAACCGATCGCGGATTTCCTCGACGCCGCTGTCCTTGGTGATGGCGAGGAAGCGGTCCTGCTGATCACCAACATCATTCGCGCGTGGAAGGACGAGGGTCGGCCTGGGGGTCGCGAGCAACTGCTGCTGCGTCTGGCGCGCACGGGGTCGATTTACGTCCCGCGTTTCTACGACGTTCAGTACCTGCCTGACGGCCGTATCCAGCGCGTGGCCCCGAACCGCACGGATGTCCCATGGCGGGTGAGCAAGCACACGCTGATGGACCTGGACGAGTGGTCCTATCCCAAGGCTCCGCTTGTTCCACTTGCAGAGACGGTGCACGAGCGCATGAGTGTTGAAATCTTCCGCGGATGCACACGGGGGTGCCGGTTCTGTCAAGCCGGAATGATCACTCGGCCGGTGCGCGAGCGCTCCATCACCGGTGTCGCCGAGATCGTTGAAGGCGGCTTGAAGGCGACAGGTTTCGAAGAGGTCGGCTTGCTCTCGCTGTCCAGTGCCGACCACTCCGAGATCGCGGACATTGCGCGCAATCTCGCGGACCGATACGAGGACTCACAGACGTCGTTGTCCCTACCGAGTACTCGTGTCGATGCGTTCAACGTGGATCTCGCGAACGAACTCTCTCGGAATGGTCGACGAAGCGGTCTTACCTTCGCGCCCGAAGGCGGCAGCGAACGGATGCGCAGAGTGATCAACAAGCAAGTTACCGAAGAGGATCTGATCCGCACCGTCACCACGGCCTACGCCGCCGGTTGGCGGCACGTGAAGTTGTACTTCATGTGCGGACTTCCCACAGAGACCGACGATGACGTCCTGCAGATCGCGACCATGGCCAAGGAGGTCATCAAGGCCGGTCGCGAGGCATCGGGACGACGTGACATCAAGTGCACGGTCAGTATCGGTGGCTTCGTGCCCAAGCCCCACACTCCGTTCCAGTGGGCAGCGCAGCTCGACCACGAGGGCACTGACGCCCGATTGATGAAGTTGCGCGATGCCATTCGTTCCGATCGTGAGTACGGGAAGGCAATTGGCTTGCGCTACCACGATGGAAAACCAGGCATCGTCGAAGGACTGCTCTCACGCGGGGATCGTCGCGTGGGTCGGGTCATCGAGACGGCGTGGCGCGAGGGCGCACGCTTTGACGGCTGGAGCGAGCATTTCTCGTTCGATCGTTGGATGGAGTGCGCGCAGCAGGCACTCGCCGACGATCCGGTGGACGTGGATTGGTTCACCACCCGCGAGCGCGATCGCACCGAGGTGTTGCCGTGGGACCACCTCGACTCCGGTCTGGACAGCGATTGGCTCTGGGACGACTGGCAGGACGCGCTCGAGGAGATCGCCGTCGACGATTGCCGGTGGACACCGTGCTTCGACTGCGGCGTGTGTGACCAAATGGGCACCGAGATCCAGGTCGGGCCCACGGGAGTGACGGACCTGCCGATGCCGGGTATTCCTGCGCCCTCGATGGCGACGGGCGAGCGTGGCTAACCGGCGTCCTCCTGAGCGAGACGTCGCACCTGTTGTCCAGCGGATTCGAATTCGTTACGCGCGCCGCGGACGGTTGCGATTCTCCAGCCATCGGGACTTTCAGCGCGCCCTGGAACGTGCCATCCGCCGGGCAGGACTGCCGATCGCGTTCAGTGCCGGGTTCAGCCCGCACCCGAAGATCTCGTACTCCAATTCCGCCCCGACGGGGGCCGCGAGCGAGGCCGAGTATGCCGAGGTCGGCCTGACCGAGCGGTGGGAGCCCGACCGCGTGCGCGAAGCCCTCGATGCTGCCCTTCCTCCCGGACTGGATGTGGTCGACGCTGTGGAGGCCCGCAAGTCGGACTTCGCCCAGCGCCTCGAGGCGAGCCACTGGCGAATCGAGTTGACCGGTGTGGAACTCGAGCAGGTCTCAGCGGCCCGGGACGCCTTCGTGGCGGCTGATCAGGTTGAGGTCCAACGCATGGCGAAGTCCGGGCTGCGCACCTTCGATGCCCGAGAGCCGGTGGTTTCTCTCGATGTTGCACCGGGGGCGGACGACCTGTGTGTCATACTCAATGCGGTCGTCCGCCACGTCACGGTGACGGTCCGACCCGACGACGTACTAGCCGCGCTGCGGCGAGTAGCCAACCTTGAGCCGCCGGTTCCCCCACGGGTAACCCGGCTGGCTCAGGGGCCACTCGACGAAGCGAGCTGCTCCGTGGGCGATCCCTTCGCTCTCGATCGCAGTGGCTAATCCAACGTTGATCGGTGGGTAGGTCCACGCAGCGCACAGCGCGCGAACCTGGCCGCAACGAGAAGGCTTGCAATTGACCGGCCCTAGCTCTACGTCAGTGACACGTAGGCGGGCCCTTAAGGAGCACGACCCCATGGTCGAGAACACCGACAACGTCGAAACCAAAGCATCAACGTCGGACAAAGCAACCGATTCGTCTGCAACGAGCGGTACTGCCTCGGCTGGCGCGCCACTGTTCCAGGCGGCGACAGTCGAACCCGATGCAGCAAAGAAGCCGGCTCGCCGACGCGCAACACGCAAGGTCGCACCCCCGGAGCCGAGCGAACCCATCGGTGCGAGCCACTCAGGCGACCCTGCGGATCCGACCGCTCCCGGTGACGACTCCGCTGCTTCGGAGAAGCCGGCGAAGAAGTCAGCTAAGAAGACCGCCAAGAAGGCGGCCAAGAAGACCGCCAAGAAGACCGCCAAGAAGACCACCAAGAAAGTCACCAAGAAGGCAGCGGCCGCGAAAGACGAGTCCAACGACGAGTCCAACAATGAAGCCACCGCCACCGACGATGACAGCTCTGTCTCGTCCCAGGACGCCGGCGTCGAGCCTGCCGGTTCCGACGAAGCCTCCGACGACGCCGATTCCGGCGAGGAGTCCGGCGGCCGCAAGCGTCGTCGTCGCGGTGGCCGTGGGCGTCGTCGTAAGTCGGGTTCCGGCGATGACTTGGCCGACTCTGATGACACCGCTTCAGAGGACGAATCTTCCGATGACGGTGACCAAGAGGAGTCTGAGGACTCCGATGACGAATCCGCCGAGAGTGGATCGTCCTCGCGTCGGCGTCGGCGTCGGCGTCGGCGCTCTGATTCAGGTGCGGACAGTGAACTTTCCCCCGATGACCCGCCGAACACCGTGGTCAAGGTCCGTGAGCCGCGTAATCGCGACGCCGATAACACCCGCGGATCGACGCGACTCGAGGCCAAGAAGCAGCGTCGCCGCGAAGGTCGCGAAGCCGGCCGTCGACGGGCGCCAATCCTGAACGAAGCTGAGTTCTTGGCGCGCCGGGAATCTGTCGAGCGTGTGATGGTCGTTCGACAGGCCGAGGACCGTATCCAGATCGCAGTACTCGAAGACGGTGTCCTGGTTGAGCACTACGTAACGAAGGGCTCATCGGCCTCGATGGTGGGCAACGTCTACCTCGGTCGTGTGCAGAACGTGCTGCCGAGCATGGAGGCGGCGTTCGTCGACATCGGTCGTGGCCGTAACGCGGTGCTGTACGCGGGCGAGGTCAACTGGGACGCGGCCGGGCTCGACGGACAGCCCAAGCGCATTGAGTTTGCCTTGAAGTCCGGGGATCCGGTTCTCGTGCAGGTGACGAAGGATCCGGTTGGCCAAAAGGGTGCCCGACTCACCAGCCAGGTCTCGCTACCGGGTCGGTTCCTGGTGTACGTGCCCGATGGCTCGATGACCGGCATCAGCCGCAAGCTTCCTGACACCGAGCGCAGTCGCTTGAAGTCGATTCTCAAGCGCGTCATGCCCGAGGACGCCGGCGTGATCGTGCGCACCGCAGCTGAGGGTGCATCCGAGGACGCACTCGAAGCCGACGTCGAGCGCTTGCAGGCGTTATGGACGGACATCACCGATGCGACGAAGACGGCATCACCGCCGGAACTGCTCTACAGCGAGCCCGATCTGGCGATCAAGATCGTCCGCGACATGTTTAACGAAGACGTCGCCACTTTGATCGTCTCTGGCGACAGCGCATGGCGGACCGTCGATGCCTACATTTCCGCCGTTGCACCCGACTTGCTCGAGCGACTCGAGCACTGGGTTCAGCCCGAAGACGTCTTCGCGCACTACCGCGTGGACGAGCAACTCATGAAGGCCCTGGACCGCAAGGTCTGGTTGCCATCCGGCGGATCCCTCGTGATCGACCGCACTGAGGCTATGACGGTGGTCGACGTCAACACCGGCAAGTTCACTGGATCCGGTGGCAACCTCGAGCAGACGGTTACCAAGAACAACCTCGAGGCCGCCGAGGAAATCGTGCGCCAGCTGAGACTCCGCGATATCGGCGGCATCATCGTCGTGGACTTCATCGACATGGTCCTGGAGAGCAACCGAGATCTCGTGCTGCGTCGCCTGGTGGAGTGCCTCGGGCGCGATCGAACCAAGCATCAGGTCGCCGAAGTCACCAGCCTCGGCCTGGTGCAGATGACACGTAAGCGCATTGGCTCGGGGCTCGTGGAGTCCTTCTCGGAGACCTGTGAGGTTTGCAGCGGACGGGGTATCAAGGTCTCGCTCGCGCACGCTCACGAGCCGGCACCGCGTTCGCGTCGCCCTGCCGGGGCCGTCGATCCTGCCGAGGTCGCCGCCCGGGCCCTGGCCGCCCGCGAAGGCGAAGGCTCTTCGTACGAGCAGGCTGAAGAGCAATCCGAGGCATCCGTCGACCCCGATCGCGACGTAGCAGTTGAACAAGACCAAGCATCGCAATTAGAAAGTGCGGTAGCCGAGGACCCAGCCGAACTGCCCGAGACACAGTCCGATCAGTCCCTGTTCGCCAGCGACGACTGAACCGGAGGAAGTCATCGATCTTCGAGCCTCTGAGATCGCTGCCTGCATCCTGGACAGCTACGCCCAACGTCTCGGAACCGAGTTGTTGGATCGAACGGGCGATCACGACGTCGATGCCCGACGGTTGATGGACCTTGACGCAGTGGTCCTCAGCCATGACGGTGGCTTTGATCCCCATTTCGTCTACGCGAACAGGGCGGCGGCGTCGCTTTGGCGGATGCCTATCGACGAACTCGTCGGGATGCCCTCGCGACTCTCGGCACCACCGGAATGGCAGCGCGAGCGCGCTCAAGTCTTGTCCCAGGCGGCATACGAGGGGGTCCTTCGAGGCTACGAGGGTGAACGCGTGGCCAAGGACGGAACCCGCTTCGTGATTCGAGGTGCCACGCTGTGGACCGTGGACGGTTACCCAGGGGGGCCGGGGCAAGCAGTGATCTTCGACGATTGGGAGCACTCGCTGGAGGTCTGAAACGCCGGGAGACGAGCTGGCCGCTGGGTGGATGGCCTGCACGGCGATCCCGAGGGCCGATTAGGGGTAGGTCGGTGCCGGTCC
Organism: Candidatus Nanopelagicales bacterium; assembly: GCA_030836325.1. The sequence continues at coordinate 12,646 of JAURQC010000123.1, read as the reverse complement.
AGCGGATGCCGTACTCTTACTCCTTGCGCCTGAAGGGCGGCCGGAGAACTGCCCGGACGCGGTACACCTCAGGTCACAGACTTACTCGCAGGAATCAATAGCAGGACCTAAGACAGGAGCACGCACGTGTACGCGATCGTTCGGGCCGGTGGCCGCCAAGAAAAGGTCGAGGTGGGCGACGTCCTCGTCGTGGATCGGGTAGCCGGTGAGCCGGGTGCTGCTGTCGAGCTGCCGGCTCTGCTCGTCGTAGACGGAACTGCAGTGACCTCCGACAAGGCCGCTCTTGGCAAGGTGAAGGTGACCGCCGAGATAGTCGACCACCATCGTGGGCCCAAGATCGACATCCTGAAGTACAAGAACAAGACCGGCTACCGCCGTCGCCAGGGGCACCGCTCCGAGCTGACCGCGATCAAGGTCACAGACATCGCAACCGGCAAGTAGCTACGGGTAGAAGAGGGAACCGGCCATGGCACATAAGAAGGGTGCATCCAGCACCAGGAACGGACGCGACTCCAATGCTCAGCGTCTTGGCGTCAAGCGCTTTGGTGGCCAGAGCGTCGGAGCCGGTGAGATCATCGTCCGTCAGCGTGGCACGCACTTCCACCCAGGCCTCAACGTCGGGCGCGGCAAGGACGACACCTTGTTCGCCCTCTCCGCCGGAAAGGTGGAGTTTGGTTCACATCGCGGTCGTCGCGTTGTGAACATCCTCGCTGACTAACGCACCGGGAGTTCACCCCGGTTCTCTACACCGGGAGTTACCGCTATGAGCACATTCGTGGATCGTGCGGTGGTCCACGCGCAGGCGGGAAGTGGCGGCAACGGCTGCGCATCTGTGCACCGCGAGAAATTCAAGCCTCTGGGTGGCCCCGACGGCGGCAACGGTGGTCGCGGTGGAGATGTCATCGCAGTTGTCGATCCCTCTGTCACGACTTTGCTGGACCTTCACCGTCATCCCCACCGCAAGGCCGCCAACGGCAAGGCGGGCCAAGGGTCGAACCGCAACGGCGCAGACGCGGACGATGTGATCGTGGCGGTGCCTCAGGGCACGGTTGTGTCCGACGCGAGCGGTAATCAGGTGATCGACCTCATGACTCCGGGCGAGACGTACGTGCTCGCCCAAGGAGGTCGTGGCGGTCTGGGCAACGCGGCCCTCGCCTCGCCACGACGGAAGGCGCCGGGCTTTGCCCTTCTCGGGGAGCCGGGTCAGATACGCGACATCGTGCTCGAACTCAAGACCGTCGCTGACGTAGCCCTTGTGGGTTACCCCAGTGCCGGTAAGTCGAGCCTGATCGCGGCTATCTCCGCCGCTCGACCGAAGATCGCCGACTATCCGTTCACCACACTCGTGCCGAACCTCGGTGTGGTCAGTGCCGACGACATCGTGTTCACGGTCGCCGACGTTCCCGGGCTGATCCCCGGCGCTAGCGAGGGCAAGGGTTTGGGTCTTGAGTTCCTCCGTCACGTTGAACGCTGCAGTGTCCTAGTGCACGTGATCGATTGCCTGACACTTGAGCCAGGCCGTGATCCTTTGGCGGATCTAGACGTCATCGAGTCTGAACTCGAGGCCTACGGAGGGCTGCTGGATCGCCCGGTCCTCGTGGCGCTCAACAAGATCGATGTCCCCGATGGTCGCGAGATGGCGGACATGGTGCGCCCGATGCTCCAGGAGCGGGGCTATCGCGTCTTCGAGGTCTCCGCAGTCAGTCATGAAGGGCTGCGTCCTTTGATATTCGCGATGGGCCAATTGGTTTTGCAGGCGCGGGCGTCGCAGGTTCACGACGAGCCGACCCGGGTGATCATCAGGCCCAAGCCTGTCGATGATGCCGGATTCTCGGTAAGCGCCGAGCCGGATGGATTTCGGGTCCGGGGGTCTCGACCCGAGCGATGGGTTCGACAAACCGACTTCAGCAACGACGAAGCCGTCGGGTATCTGGCTGATCGGCTCGCGCGCTTGGGTGTGGAAGAGGAACTCCAGCGCCAGGGTGCGCAGCCTGGTTCGACAGTGATGATCGGTGAAGATGAAGAGGCCGTCGTGTTCGACTGGTATCCGACCCTCGGCGGGGAGCTGCCTTTGTCCGGTCCGCGCGGTAGTGACGACCGGATCTATGCAGCTGATGCTTCATATGGTGATGATGATGAGTGACGTGAGGGCTGCGATCTACGAAGCCGATCGAATCGTGGTGAAGGTCGGTTCGTCGTCACTGACTTCGGTCGACGGAGGAATCGACGAGCAGCGGATTTCCGCGATTGTTGCTGCGCTGGCTGCGCGCCGTGCTCGCGGAACACAAGTGGTGTTGGTCAGCAGTGGGGCTATCGCCACTGGATTTCCCAGTCTTGGATTACGACGACGTCCGCAGGACCTTGCCACCCAGCAGGCATCAGCAAGTGTTGGGCAGGGTCTTCTCCTTGCGCACTACACGCAATCCTTCGCTCAGCATGGCCTCACCGTGGGTCAAGTGCTTTTGACGTCAGACGACGTCACACGGCGAAACCACTATCGAAATGCGCAGCGCACGCTGTTTCGACTCCTTGAGCTCGGTGTCGTGCCGATCGTGAACGAGAACGACACCGTGGCGACTGATGAGATTCGCGTCGGTGACAACGATCGCCTAGCGGCACTCGTGGCGCACGTCGTGCAAGCGCGTGCATTAATCCTGCTCTCGGATGTCGATGGCCTTTACGATGCACCGCCAAAAAGACCAGGGGCTCAGTTGATTCCCGAGGTACGCAACGCCCTCGACATTGCTGAGGCTCGCATCGGTGGTGTGGGATCAGCGGGCGTCGGACTCGGAGGCATGGCAACCAAGGTCCAAGCGGCAACGATCGCGACGAGCGCGGGCATTCCCACCCTGGTGACGTCGACCGAGCACGTGGAAAGCGCATTGGGTTCGGGCAACGTGGGCACTGTCTTCCATCCCACGGGTCAGCGGAGCACCACTCGATTGCTGTGGCTTGCGCACGCGACTACTCCGAACGGAACCTTGATGCTCGACGACGGAGCAGTAGAAGCCGTTACCGTCCGTCGAGCGTCGTTGTTACCCGCGGGCATCACTGCGGTGGATGGTGCATTTGTTGCTGGAGATCCAGTGGACTTAATTGATCAAAACGGTCGCGTAATCGCCCGAGGTTTGGTGAACTTTGATGCACGAGAGTTACCAGACCTTCTGGGGCGCTCTACTCGGGAACTAGCACGTGAACGCGGACCGGAATATGAACGAGAGGTCGTCCATCGTGACGACATGGTGATCTGGTCGTCCTAGCGTGCGGAAGGAGGCTCATGGTCCTCCGCAGTGTGCCGCCGTCCACCGATGTCGGTTCTCATCGAATGTGGCATGTGACATTGACCGTTGCCGGTGAGACCAAGCCCTTAGATCAGGTCCGTGAGGCGCTCGAGCGCCTTAGTCACGCTCATCCCTTCCTGCTTGAGGCTCGTTACGGAAACGACCGTGCCGAATTGCGCTACTGGGAGGAGGCCGAGGGGATGGAGGCCGCTGCTTCGGTAGCCAGTGCGATGTGGGCTGTGAACGAGCGGTCTTCCAGGCTTCCGGGTTGGGACGTGGTCGGGCTTCAAGTCCTCGACCGCGAGACATATTTGAAGCAAGCGCCGCTTCGTTCCTTGCCACCTGAGGGTCGGATCGCTCCGTTCTGATCTCGCGTACCCTTCACCCATGGTGGACGACCGCGAACTCGTGCATGACACGGCCCGTCGCGCCCGCTCGGCGGCGCAAGAACTTCGGATCCTTACTCGTGACGAAAAGGATGCTGCGTTGCTGGCCATGGCCGATGCGCTGGAGGCGAATTCACCGACCATCGTGGCGGAGAACGAGCATGACCTCATACGGGCGCGTGAAAACGGTACCTCCGATGCGCTCATAGATCGACTGACTCTGACTCCCGACCGCATCTCGGCGATCGCCCAGGCGCTGCGTGATGTCGCCGCCCTGCCCGATCCCGTCGGGGAGGTAATTCGCGGGTACACGCTTCCCAACGGACTTCAAGTCCGACAGATTCGCGTCCCGATCGGTGTCGTGGGAATGATCTACGAGGCGCGACCAAACGTCACCGTGGATGCTGCCGGACTGTGTCTGAAGAGTGGCAATGCTGCGCTTCTTCGAGGGTCATCTTCGGCGATGAACAGCAATCAAGCGCTGGCCGCGGCAATGCGCTCAGCGCTCACTGCCCAAGGGCTAAATCCTGACGCCATCCAACTCGTGCCAGGTGACTCCCACGAATCGGTCAAGCACCTGATGACCGCTCGAGGGCTTGTCGATGTTCTGATTCCACGCGGCGGTGAGTCGCTCATCCGCAGTGTTGTCGAAAATTCCACCGTTCCTGTGATCGAGACAGGGGTGGGCAACTGCCACGTCTATGTCGATGCCGCAGCCGATATCGACAAGGCGGTTGCCCTTGTCGTCAACAGCAAGGCACAACGCGTAAGTGTGTGTAATGCGGCCGAGACTCTGCTGGTTCATCGCGATGTGGCCGACGAGTTCTTGCCACGGGCGCTTGAAGCCTTGGCTGAGGCAGGGGTGACCCTGCACGCGGAGGCGCGATTCGCTGAGGCAGCCAGCGGTGGTCCATGTTCGGTCGTGGAGGCGACCGACGAGGACTGGGCAGCGGAGTATTACTCACTGGACCTCGCTGCGGCTATCGTCGATGACATCGATGAGGCAATCAATCACATACGTCGTTGGTCGTCAGGACACACCGAAGCGATTATTAGCGACAGCCAACCGGCTATCGCCCACTTCACCGCCCGAATCGACTCCGCAGCCATCATGGTGAACGCCTCGACGCGCTTCACCGATGGCGGCGAGTTCGGATTCGGGGCGGAGATCGGAATCTCCACTCAGAAACTGCATGCTCGGGGTCCGATGGGCCTGCCGGAATTGACGTCCACGACTTTCATCGTGACAGGTGATGGCCACACCCGTGGCTAGAAGGTCTGGGTAGGGTAAAGCCATGATCACTGAGAATTTCGTCTTGATGGCCAGTGAAGCTGCTGGTGAGGCAAGCACGCCAGCGTGGGTTTTCGGCCTATTCGGCTTCGGAGTTCTGGTCGGCCTTCTCATTCTCACAATGATGATCAAGGTCGATCGTTGACGGAAGCAAGAAGCTGAGCCGTTTCCGAATAGGTGTGATGGGTGGCACCTTCGATCCCATTCATCACGGCCACCTGGTTGCCGCGTCCGAGGTTGCCCACCGTTTCGATCTGCAGCGGGTGATCTTTACGCCGACCGGCGTGCCCTGGCACAAGTCAAAGCCGACAACACCAGGGGAAGATCGGTATCTCATGACCGTAATCGCAACCGCAGCTGATACTCGTTTTGAGGTCTCCCGTGTGGACATAGATCGTGAAGGCCCGACCTACACGGTGGACACCCTGCGTGATCTGCAGCGCGGTTTTGCCGCCGCACACCCCGACGACTCTGCGGAATGGTTCTTCATCACTGGCGCCGATGCGCTCGCGGACATCGTTAGCTGGCGTGATCCCGATGGGATCATCGATCAGGCTCACCTCGTTGGGGTAACGCGGCCAGGACACCATCTCGCGGATCCTGGACTTCCGGAAGGCGTGGTGACCTTGATCGAGATTCCAGCGCTCGCGATCTCCAGTAGCGATATCCGTGAACGCGTGGCAGATGGTAAGCCGATTGATTATCTCGTCCCTGAAGGTGTGTCGCGATGGATTCGCAAGCACCGCCTCTACACGGAGTCGCCCTCATGACCGCTGCCCCCGATGCCGTCAAGGTCGCAATTGCCGCGGCGCAAGCAGCGTCGGACAAACTTGCCACCGACATCGTCGCGATTGACGTTAGTGAACAACTTGTCATTACCGATGTCTTCGTCATCTGCTCCGCGGCCAATGAGCGTCAGGTGAAGTCAATCGTTGATGCAATAGAGAGGTCCCTTCATGGAATGGGCGTCAAGCCCATCCGTCGCGAGGGTCTGAAAGGTGCGCACTGGGTCCTATTGGACTTTGGAGATGTGGTTGTCCACGTGCAGCAAGCAGAAGATCGTGTCCACTACGCAATCGAGCGCTTGTGGAAAGACTGTCCGTTGATTGAGCTGCCTGCCTCGGTCACCTCCGGTCAGTCGCCTGCCTCGGAGTGACAATGGGTGAACAACGCATCGTCCTATGGCGCCACGGACGCACGGCCTGGAATGCCCAGCGCCGATTCCAGGGGCAGTCCGATATCGAACTCGATGACGAGGGTCGAGGCCAGGCTCAGCGGGCCGCAGGTTTGCTTGTCCACCTGAAGCCCGATCGGATCATTTCCTCCGACCTTTCTCGTGCCTTCGACACGGCTCGAGAGCTCGGTGCGCTCACCGGGATTGAGGTAAGGGCTGATGCGCGGCTTCGCGAGACGTTCGCGGGGGAGTGGGAGGGTCTGAGGCGGCCGGAACTGCTGGAGCGGTACGGAGAGAAACTGGCGCGTTGGGCCTCGGATTCCGACGCTCGCCCCGGTGGTGACGGTGAAACTCGGATTGAGGTCGCTGACCGAATGGTCGCGGCGATCAACGAGGAGTTGGTCCACCTTCCCCAAGACGGGACACTCGTCGTCGCTACCCACGGCGGATCCGCACGAGCCGCGATCGGTGCCCTACTTGAACTACCGCCTGCCCAGTGGGCCTGCCTGGGCGTGCTGAGCAACTGCGCGTGGTCGATCCTCACGCAGAACACCACGGGGTTTGGCCCAGCGTGGCGGCTTCAGGAGTACAACGCCGGTTCGCTTCCCACGCCAGCGCTTGCCGACGACCGCTAATTCACTCCGTTTCCCCCACGGTCCCCCTCGGGTGTGGTCGTCGCCCCACGGTATGCTTCGACTTCGCATTCGCGGGGCTGTAGCGCAGCTGGTAGCGCACCTCCATGGCATGGAGGGGGTCAGGGGTTCGAGTCCCCTCAGCTCCACATCTTTCCCATAGGGGGCGCGCATGGCCGAGCCATCCACCTTCTCGCCAAGACACGTGCTCGTCGTCGGAGCCGGACCGGGCATCGGAGCGTCATTTGCCCGGCTGGCACTTCAAGGTGACTCTCACGTGACACTGGCAGCTCGTTCCCCGAGCAAGCTCGAACAACTGGTATCAGAGCTGCACGTCGATGGTGTTCGGATCGATGTGGTCCCCGCTGACGCCGCAGGTCCGGTATCACTCCGCGAAACCCTGGATGACTACGCCAAAGCATGCGAGGTTCCGATTGACTGTGCCCTATTCAACGTCTCCACGTGGGTACCCGGTGGGCTAGACAGTGACCTGGCTGCTGTTGCCGAAGGCCTGAGCGCTGGAGTTGTCTCCGGTTTGGCGATGGCTCAGGCCGTTGTACCCCGAATGCGTGAACTCCCAGCAGCTCGAATTCTCTTCACCGGGGGTGGTACCGCGGACTCACCGATGACCTCGGGAGTGGGGCTTGGGCTTCAAAAGGCCGCCCTGCGCAATTTGGCTATTGCCCTCGACAAAGATCTGGCAGACACGAACATCCGTGTCCGAACGCTGACGATCCGCGGAAGCATTGCGCCGGGCACAGCCTTCGACCCCGACCTGATTGCCCAAGCTCTGTGGGACACGATCGACGAGATCAACGTCGAAACGGAATTCACTGGGGCTGGGAAGTGAATCCCAGCCCCAGTGAATGGTGGATAGTTTGAAGTCCCAGATCTAGCTCTGGTCCTTCATCACGTGCTTCCGGTTTGAAGTCCCAGATCTAGCTCTGGTCCTTCATCACGATCACCTTCAGGGTCGACACTTCAGCATCGCCGCCACCTGGTGGCGTCGCGGAGATATTTACATCAACCGTTCCCGGCTTGAGTGCCGTGATCTTCCAGGTGGTAAGTCCCGGTGCACCAACCAGCGTGGTGTTCGGTGGGGTGTACTTGCCCTTGCCTACCTTGACGGACTTCTTTTTGCCTGACTTCGATGCCGTCCAGGAGTAGCCGGTTGTGCGGTTCGTCTCAAGGGTCAGTTCGATTGCCTCGCCAGGAATAAGTCGAACTTGAGCGGGCAGCTCCGTCACCATCAAGGTCACGTGGTCGTCGGCATTCGCAGGAGCAGCAGCGGCAAAGGCGCCGAGGGCTAGGCCGATAGCAGCAAGCAATGCTGTGAGAGTTCGCTTCATATGTGTCATGCAACCAGTTAACAGCACATCTCGCCTGAGTGGAAGGTCCGGTAGTAACACTCAGTGCCGCCAGAGTGCTATTCCTCGGGCAGTTTCCCTATCTGCTCCTTCTCCGGCTGTGTCAGTGGTCCGTACCGCTTTCGCTTCTCGTAGACGCGACGACTTGGTTCGGGCGACACGTCTGCGGGGATGGACGGTTTGGGCCACAGGACGAGCTTGGCCACAGACAGCCCGACGAAAATGCTGGTGATCGCTATCCAGAATGGAAACCACACCCATGTGTCGACGGCCAAGGCGGTAATTGCCAACAGTGCATAGGCACTTGTCAGGGCAATCACTCCGTAGCCGATACCGATTTGCTGAGCCCAGTACCGCGCAGTAGCACTCGTTAGGCCGTATGTGGCGAGGTTCTCGATGACTCCACGTTGCCAGCGCTGACGTTGACGCCACAACGCGGGCCACGTCGGCATGACTTCGGTTTCGACCGCGCACTCCTCCGGCGACACCATCGGTGAGCCCAGCGACTTCAAGGCAATGGTGAGCCCGTTGTCTTCGGTAAGCGCCGAGGCGTCGTAGACCTCTCCGCGCAGTCCCGGCAACAGTGAGCCGCGTGCGTCAGCGACATCGGCCAGCGCCTCGGCTCGGAACATCGATGCCGTGCCAGTAAGAACGAAGACCCGTCCGCGACGTTGACGAATTTGCAGTTGGTAGCGGAGATATTCGTTGCGCTGAAGCTGTCCGACCAGACCTGAGCCGGGTTCGCCGTAGAACAACCCGCCGATTGCATCCAACCGCGGGGAGTCGGAGAACAGGGCTGCCGCGTGGCTGATGTAGTCAGGTGAGAGTCGGGTGTCAGCGTCCATCACCAACACCGTGTCGGCCTGAGCGAGGGTTGGAAGGATGGCAGCTAGGGCTTGGTTCAAGGCGCCGGCCTTGCGTCCGACGTTGTCCACCGTTTCGAAAACCTCGGCCCCGAGTGTTCTGGCTATCACCGCGGTTTCATCCGTGCAGTTGTCGGCGACGACAACTACCCGATCCACGGAACGGGACTGCTCGGACAGAGCCCGCAGGGTGTCACCTATGGATGCTGCCTCATTGTGGGCTGGGATGAGCGCCGTGATGCGCGGTTCAGACTCGTGTTGGAGTGCTCGCTCGTTCGCGGGTGGTCGGGGCAGGACGGGCCGTAACAGCCACCAGTCAGGATGACGGGCCCTTGCGGTGGTGACCGAATCCAAGACGATGGACCCGGTTGCCACAAGGACTAGACCGATGCCTGTCAAGACCAGCAGATGCATAGAGGGAAAAGACTCGTTAACCGTCAAGGACGTCGGTCCTAGCGGAAAGACAAGCGGCTCTTGATCGAAAGGGTCGTCGTCGAAGTACTTGGCTGCGACAGCATCGATTGTGCTCAAGAGCAAGATGGCAAAAATAATCGCCGCAACTGCCACTCTCGCCCAGCCAAGTTTTGCGAACCACACCCCCACGGCTGGATCTCAAATCTGACGGCCGAATCTACGGGTGCGGTTCCGCCTCGACCGCGGGTGCGCGCCGAGTGGCGAGGAAGGATCCGATGATCACGAGGGGAAAGCCGACGATGATTCCCCAGGTCAGGGACTCACCCAAAATCACGACGCCCAGCAGCAGCGCCACAGCTGGTGCGATGAACGTGATCACTGTGGTTCGAGATGGTCCGGCTTCGGCGATGAGTGCGAAGAACACGATGAAAGCTGCCGCTGTGCACAGCACACCGAGGACAATGACCGACCACCATGCCTCGCTGGGCACCGGCGCGCTCGGCCGCGAGATCCATGCGAGGGGCGCGTAGACGAGCGAGTTGATGACCAGAGCCATCGTGATGACCGCCAAAGCCGGAGCGCGTGACAGTTTCATCGCAACGATGAGCGGGCCGAAGGAGTAGCCAATGATGGTAATGCCGAGGGCTGCGACGCTGAGCCAGTCATCGCCGCGTATGTCTATGCCCACCAGCGTGACGACACCGATGACGCCGATCGCCAAGCCGAGTGCTCGCCCTTTCGTCACGCGGTCATCGATGCCGATTCGCCAACCGATCACGGCCGAGAGGATTGGAACTGCGGCGATCAGGATCGCCGTGACAGAACTCGACAGTCGAATCTCCGCATAGGACAGCGCCCCGAAAGGCAGCGCTATCTCAACGAAGGCGAACACGACGATCCATGACCAATCGGTCACGTTGAGCCGCTTGATGTCGCCGCGGGCGATCACTATCGGCAGCAGGATCAGTGCTCCGAGGGCTACGCGAACCCACACGACCATCGCCGGCGATAAATCCTCTACGGCGATCTTGATGAACAGATACGGGATTCCCCAAAGCACGGCCAGTGCGATGAATAGCGCCCACCCGCGTGTAGTCACGAGGGCGCACTCTACGCGTTGGACAAAGTGGTGAAGTGGCGGCGATAGCGGGAGAAAGACGGACGATCCCCCGGAGTGTGGGAAAAGGGGATGATGGGGGTGTGGGTGTGGGTACGAGCGCGGGTGCGGGCGCGGGTGCGGAACGTCATGCGTTCGTGCTGGCCGATTCCCTGGCTTTCCACGGCCCCGAGCGCATCGAGATTCCGACCGATCCACGTCTGTACCCGCAGGTTTGCGCGAATGGCCTCGAGGCCGATGTCGATCTCGTCGCCCGCGAAGGCTGGACCGCGCGCGACGCGTGGTGGGCGCTGACCAAGGACCCAATGGCCTATGGCGTCTACCTGCCGCGCGCAGACTATGTGGTTATCGGTGTCGGTGGCATGGATCAACTTCCGGCATCGGTTCCCACGTGGGTTCGTGACTCACTGCCTTACGTGCGGCCCGGTGGATTACGACGACGCCTACGCCGCGCCTATCGATCCCTGACGCCTCCGGTCATCAAGGCCACCAACGGTTGGCTACGGCAGCTGCCTCAAGACGCCACCGATCGCTACCTGACGCGGATCGTGCAGGCGGTCCGTGCGGTCCGACCTCAGGTGCCGATTGCCTTGCTCGCTCCATGTCCCTACCGCTCGCCCTATTACCCCTCTGAGCGCCACCATGCCAAGGCGCTGGCTGCCGCACGGGCCCTCGCTGGTGAGTTGAACGTTGCCCTCGTGGATCCGTCGTCGGCTGTGTTGGCTGGCCTCACCGATGGCACCGCGAACCCCGATGGCATGCATTGGTCGTGGCAGGCCCATCAGCAGGTCGGGGAGGACTTGGCGTCGGCGTTGGCGGCGCAGGCACGCTGACAGCCCTCGGTAGTCTTGCCCGGCTATGACAACGAGCGAGGACACCCAGCAGGGCGAGACCCGATACAACTTCGACGCCATCCAAGAGCGGTGGCTGCCCGTCTGGGACGAACTCGCACCCTTCCGCTCGGGGCTTCCCGACGACGAGCGCCCGAAGAAGTACGTCCTCGACATGTTCCCGTACCCCTCGGGGGACCTGCACATGGGTCACGCGGAGGCGTACGCACTCGGTGACGTCATCGCCCGCTACTGGGTCCAGCGCGGATTCAATGTCATGCACCCGATCGGTTGGGACGCTTTCGGCTTGCCGGCGGAGAACGCCGCCATTCGGCGCGGGGAGGATCCGGTTCGCTGGACCTACGACAACATCGCGCAGCAAAAGGCTTCGATGCGTCGCTATGCGTGCAGTTTCGATTGGGACCGCGTGCTGAACACCTGCGATCCGGAGTACTACCACTGGAACCAGTGGTTCTTCCTGCAGATGTTCAAGCGTGGCCTGGCCTACCGCAAGGCCAGCAACGTCAACTGGTGCCCGGAGTGCCAGACGGTGCTTGCGAATGAGCAGGTCGTTGCCGGGCAGTGCGAGCGATGCGACACCAATGTCACCAAAAAGAAGCTCACTCAGTGGTATCTGAAGATCACCGACTACGCCGATCGTCTACTCGACGACATGGAGCAACTCGAGGGTGCTTGGCCGGAAAAGGTGCTGCTGATGCAGCGCAACTGGATCGGTCGATCCACCGGCGCCGAGGTCGACTTCGAGATCGAAGGTCGTAACGAGCCGGTGACCGTCTACACGACGCGCCCAGACACTTTGTACGGCGCGACGTTCTTCGTCGTCGCTGCGGACTCCGATCTTGCTGCTGAACTCGCGGAAGGAACAGCAGCGGAAGCCGAGTTCGCCCAGTACCTCGAGAAGGTCAAGCAGATCTCGGAGATGGATCGCCTGGATTCCTCACGGGCCAAGACCGGTGTGTTCCTGCAGCGCTACGCGATCAATCCCGTCAATGGCGAGCGCATCCCGGTGTGGGCATCGGATTACGTCCTCGCTGACTACGGCACCGGCGCGATCATGGCTGTCCCTGCGCACGACCAGCGCGACCTCGACTTCGCTCGCACGTTCGACCTGCCCGTCCGCGTGGTCGTCGATGCCGGCGAAGACCCGGCGATAACGGGAGAGGCCACCGCCGACGACGGACTCCACGTCAACTCCGGTCCGCTAGATGGCTTGAACAAGGAAGACGCGATTGCCGCGATCATCAAGGTCCTCGAAGAACGCGGAACCGGT
>JAURQC010000122.1 GCA_030836325.1 Candidatus Nanopelagicales bacterium | reverse complement strand
GGCTTCTGCGAGTGACTACCGTGATCGCGTGAGCGATCTTTCCGGCGTCCTTGTGCTGTGGGACATCGACGGCACTCTCGTTACGCACGCACCTTCTCCGCGAGATCGGCACGCGCATGCGGTCAGCACAGTTCTAGGTAGGAAAGTCGAGCCGATCCCTGCCGGCATAGGGAAAACGGATCGACAGATCATGGTCGAGCTCTTCGCAGATCATCTGCCAAGCGAGGCGGAGATCGAGCAAGCCTTCGAGGTAATCGATGCGCTGACCGAGGAAGACATGGTGACGGCGCCGTCTACTGCGATAGACGGTGTCTCAGCAGCCCTTGTTGCGCTGTCGGATTCCGGGGCCGAGCACTCGGTACTGACCGGTAATAGTCCGGCGCGGGCACGGCTAAAGCTCCAGGCAGCAGGACTCGCCGAACACATTGACTTCGACTCTGGGTTCTACGGTCACATTCATTCCACTCGCATGGAATTGGTGGCTGACGCTGCGCAACGTCTGTCGCTGCAATCGGGCGTGCGCCCCGTGATCATCGGTGACACCCCGCTGGACATCCTCGCCGCCAAGGCTTCAGGCATTCCCGTGATCGCAGTGGCAACCGGGGTGTACTCCGTCGAGCAACTGGCTAATTACTCCCCAGACGCTGCCATCGCTGAATTCGGTAGCGATCTCGTGACCTCCGTCTACCAGATGTCCAACAGCTGACTCTCGGGGTGCTAGCACCCCATTTACCCCAAAGCCAAGCGTTGACCGAAATGCGTCACGTAACTGCTGCCACCTACGGAATTACTGGCACGGAGTCGGCCTTACCTGCGAACACGTGGACGACGGTAACGCCGACCGTCAAGGTCATCTACAGCCAGCGTGTCTGCGGAACTCCCGTGCTTACCTCAGCTGCCCTCTACACAACCTCGGGCTTCGCCCCCGGTCCAAGCAATCTGGGTACGTACGGCATCTCTTTCACTCCCTCGGCCTGCAACACGGGTGCTGAGACACCCGTGTCCGTATTGCAGCAGGTAGGTGTCGGCAGCGACGGAACCTGCGCCGCAACGCTGCCAGCGGACTTGAACCGGGGTGGAGTCGATAGCGGGGGCTGGGGCCGGTCCTGGGCCCAATGGGTGAATGGAGGCAACGGCGGCGCTGTATGCACCCGCACCCTCGTCTACAGCACTTCACAATCCAAATGGATGATCGGCTGACCTAAGGCCACCAAAAAGTCCACGCAACTAAGAGGGCTCCCCTCACTGAAATGTGAGGAGGGAGCCTTCTCGTTCGGTGCGCGAGGGGGGAGTTGAACCCCCATGCCCTTTCGGGCACACGGACCTGAACCGTGCGCGTCTGCCTATTCCGCCACTCGCGCGCGTCCCACCGAAGCGGGAAGCAAGGAAAGGGTACAGGCCAGCTCAGCAGAGCCGGTGGCCGAGCCGAAGAGCGCCCGTACTGCCCTCGGTCCGGCTACAACAGAGCCCGCACGCAGGGAAGTAGCATCATCGGGTGGGCTTGCTGCAGAAATTCGAGGATTCCCTTGACCGGGTGGTCAACGGGGCGTTCGCCAAGGCGTTCAAGGCGGAAGACCAGCCGGTCGAGCTCGCGGCGGCCCTGCAGAGGGACGTTGACGATCGCGCCAGTGTGCTCGATCGCGACCGAACCGTCATCCCAAACGTCTTCCACATCGAACTCTCCGACCATGATTACAAGCGCCTGGCGGTCTTCAAGGACGCTCTGGCTGCCGAGTTGGCGACCTTGGTGACCACCTACGCCGGAGAGCAGCACTACACGCTCCTCGGTGAAGTCCGAGTCACCATGAGTGAAGATGACGAGCTCGAAACAGGCATCTTCCGGGTTCGCAGCGAGGCAAAGGCTGAGGTCACATCGCGCGCCGGGGTGGTCGAGGCCGTCGCGGACGCACTTCCAGCGATGGCCACTTCGCAACCAGCGGGGGCCTCTGGGCCAGCAGAAGCATCTGCGGCTCCGTCCGCTCCTGTTCTCTCCGGCGGGCAGCCCCGACTCGAAGTTGGCGAGCAGGCATACCCACTCGTGCGCGCGATCACCCTGATGGGTCGAGGAACGGATGCAGACATCCGAGTCGAGGATCCCGGCGTATCGCGCAATCATTGCGAGATCGTCGTCGGCAACCCCGCAATGGTTCGTGATCTGAAATCGACCAACGGAACGTTCGTCGATGGGAACCGGGTTGAGGAATGCGCGCTTCAAGAAGGCTCGGTCGTCAAAATCGGTGGAACGGCCTTCACTTTCCGGAGCAGCTGACGTGTCCGAGCTCGCGCTCACCCTGGCCCGGTTCACGTTCCTCGGCCTGTTGTGGTTGTTCGTCGTCTTTGCACTTCTCGCACTTCGTAAGGACCTGCGCGGGGACACCGGAAGTGCTTCGGAGGCTGCTGCTGCACCCGCTCGGCAACAGCGTGGCCGTAAGTCCGGGCGCACATCGCGTCGTTCGAAAGTCAAAGGGACCCGACTTGTCGTCACGGAAGGTCCACTGCAGGGAACTGAGATTCCATTAGAAGGTGCCCAGATAACCCTGGGTCGGGCACCTGACTCCACGATCGTGATTGACGACGACTACGCATCGAGTCGCCACGCACGTATCTATGAATCCGAAGGTGCATGGGTGGCCGAGGACCTTGGATCTACCAACGGCACCTGGATCGATCGCACGCGGTTGACCACTCCCACCGTGCTTCCTGTTGGTGCACCACTGCGTGTTGGTCGAACCACCTTGATGATCCAAAAGTAGGCCGTGATGAGCGACGACACTCCCCTGCCGGACGCAGACGACCCTGACATCGTTGACGAGCTACTAGACGACGTGATTGAGGTGGGCGAAGACGGACAGGCGGCAATCGTTGTTCCCTCGGATGACCGACCACTGACGCTTCGCTTCGCCGCTCGCTCCGACGTTGGTCTGGTTCGGCAGGGCAACGAGGATTCGGGTTATGCAGGTCCACGACTACTTCTCGTAGCCGACGGTATGGGAGGGCACGCAGCCGGGGAATTGGCCTCCGCGGTGGCTGTCGCAACGGTCGCGGACTTAGACGTTCATCCTCCGTCGTCATCGGAATTGCTAAACGCACTGACGGACTCGATCGATTCAACCGGCGAGACGATCAACACGATCATCACCGAGGAACCTGACCTCACCGGCATGGGAACAACGGTCACCGGCTTGTACTGGCTTGGGAGTCGAGTGGCCATCGTGCACGTCGGAGACTCGCGGGCCTATCTATTCCGTAGTAACGAACTCACGCAATTGACGCACGACCACACGTACGTGCAAACACTCGTCGACGCTGGGCGGATCACCGAGGAACAGGCGGCTACTCACCCGAAACGGTCGTTGTTGATGCGCGCGCTTGACGGTATGAACCCGGTCGAGGCTGATCTATCTGTGCGCGAAGCACGAATTGGCGACCGCTACCTGCTGTGTTCGGACGGACTATCCGGTGTTGTCGACGTTGTTGATATCGCCGGCGCGTTGACCACGAGCGATCCCACGGGGTGTGTGACCCGCCTGGTCGATCTCGCATTGGAACGGGGGGCGCCCGACAACGTCACGGTGGTTGTTGCAGACGTAATCGCTTCCGACGGAGGTGACGAACCTCTTTTCGCACCCGTGGTGGTGGGTGCAGCAGGTGAACCTCGGGTCCGCTCCCAACTACCTGGGGTTCGCTTTCCCGATGACTCCCAACCTGATCCTGACGCCCCCGACGTTCTACCTCCGATCGACGGTGGTCCACCTACCGCACCGCAGCCACTCGTCGACGCCGAGATCGTAGTTCCCGCGGCAGAGCAGGCGATGCGAGATGCTCGCGAAGCTGAGCAGCGCAAAGCACGTCGGATGCGTCGTCTGAAGTCAGTGGGGATCTACACAGTCCTCATCGCCGCAATCGCCGGGCTTACCTTCGGAGCTCTTGTCGGTGCTCAAGCTTGGTTACAGACCCAGTGGTACGTCGCCGTCAACGGCAGCGCCGGTACCGGCACCGTCGCCGTTTACCAGGGCATTCAGGGAAATCTCGGTGGCCTTTCTCTCTCCACGCTGCAAACCGATACCGAGTTGCCCGTCGGTGAGTTACCACTTTTTGACCAGGAGTTAGTCAGTAAGGGCATACCGGCTGAAAGCCAAGATGACGCACAGCGCATCGTGAACGAACTACAAACACGAGCAAGTGAATGCCGCACGATCTTCCCGCCCGCAGGTTGCCCCGGCAGCCTCAGCAACCAGCCTGTCGAGGAAGCGCCGTGAGCGCAGACACCGCGGCTCCGAGTCGTAAGAAACCCACTCGTCGGTGGGTCGAACTCCTGCTTTTGATCATGGCGTGGGGCATCGGCCT
>JAURQC010000121.1 GCA_030836325.1 Candidatus Nanopelagicales bacterium | reverse complement strand
TCCCGCGAAGAAGGCTCCCGCGAAGAAGGCTCCCGCGAAGAAGGCTCCCGCGAAGAAGGCTCCCGAGAAGAAGGCTCCCGCGAAGAAGGCCGTGAAGCGGGCTTTCGCCAAGAAGCGCCCCGTGGTTCGTGAGGATGAATCCCCCTGGACGAACGCTGAACTTGCCGATGTCAAGACCGAGTTGCACAGCGAGCGCAAACGCCTGCTCGAGGAGATTGCCACGGCCGAAGAGGGCTTAGCCGATCTCATCCGGGATTCCGGGGATGGAGCCGGTGACGATCAGGCCGATGCCGGTAGCAAGACATTCGAGCGAGAGCACGAAATGTCACTGGCCAACAACGCTCGCGACATGCTCGAGCAGGTTGACCATGCACTGGCGCGAATCCAAGACGGCTCATACGGGGTGTGCGAGAACTGCAGCAAGCCCATCGGCAAGTACCGGCTGCAAGCATTCCCACGCGCAACGCTGTGTCGGTCCTGCAAGGAAGCCGAAGAGCGCTTCTAGTTCTCAGCACGAACACACTTAGGCTGTCGGTGTGTCCCGAGGCTTCCACGGTCGTGTGCTCGCGCTGCTCGGCGGAACCGCTGCCGCAGTGGTCGTCCTTGACCAGTTGACGAAGGCCTGGGCCCTGGCAGTACTTCGATCCCGGATCCAATCCGGAGATGGTCCGATCTACATCATCGACCCGTTGCTTCGGTTGACATACGTCGAGAACACCGGCGCAGCATGGGGCATGGGCTCGGGTTACACCTGGATCTTCACGATCGTGGCTGTGGTGGTGGGAATCGTTATCGTTCGTTTTTCCCGCACGATCACCTCGAGCGCCTGGGCGCTGGCGCTGGGTGGGCTGCTGGGTGGGCTGTTGGGGAATCTGATCGACCGGCTTATCCGCCCCCCGGGCCCCGGCCTGGGTTACGTGGTCGATTTCATCGGCTTACCGAACTTCCCTGTGTTCAACATCGCAGACATGTCCATCACGGTGTCGGCGATCGGGATGGTCGTCTTGGCGTGGCGGGGAGTGCCGCTGGCGACGGATGACGAGGCAACAAGCGAAGCGCCCGACGACGACCCTCGCGACGAGGGGGCTTCTGTACCCGAGGCCGGACGGTGAGCCGAGTTCTCCCGGTTCCCGATGGGCTCGCGGGCGAACGAATTGACATCGCACTCTCGCGAATGCTTGGACTCTCACGTGCGCGCGTGAGCGCGCTCATAGATGCGGGCGCGGTGCGGGTGGATGCCCGACCGGTGGCAAAGTCTCATCGATTGTCGCCCACCGAAGCAGTCGAGATCGATGATCTCACCGATGACGGTCATGCGGTGAACACCAGGGGCGTCAGTATCCAGGCGGAGACGGTCGAGATTCCAATCCTGTGGCACGACGATCACCTGATCGTGATCGACAAGCCAGTTGGGGTGGCCGTGCACCCGAGCCCAGGGTGGACTGGCCCAACGGTGACAAGCTCACTAGCGGCCACCGGACATGCGCTGGCATCCACAGGTGCGGCCGAGCGTGAGGGAGTGGTGCACCGATTGGACGTTGGGACCACCGGTGCGATGGTGCTGGCGAAGGACGCCGCCGCGTATAGCTCGCTGAAAAGGCAGTTCAAGGAGCGAACCGTTGAAAAGGTGTATCACGCCATCGTTCACGGGCTTCTCGATCCGCTGGCTGGGACGATCGATGCGCCGATCGACCGTCATCCGTCCAAGGACTACAAGTGGGCGGTGGTCGCAGGGGGAAGGCCAAGCGTGACCCACTACGAGACCCTCGAGGCTTGGCCCCGGGCATCCCTAGTGGAGGTCCACTTGGAGACCGGACGCACCCACCAGATACGCGTGCACATGGCGGCGATGCGCCACCCGTGTGTCGGTGATGTGACCTACGGCGCAGACCCCACAGTCGCTAAAGAATTGGGACTGACGAGACAGTGGTTACACGCGAGGCGGTTGGGGTTTGAGCATCCGGCGACTGGTGAGTGGGTCGAGTTCGAGAGCCCCTACCCGCACGACCTGACACGTGCCCTCGAGCGCCTCCAAGCCGGCCTGTCGGCCTAAGTCACACCGCGATCCAGGCATAGGGTTTGGCGATGCCCACTCGAGACTTCCGACCAGCGGCGTCGGTGCGATCGGGGGGCATGAGATGAGTCAGGACGACTTCGTCCATCTTCACGTGCACACCGAGTACTCGATGCTCGACGGTGCTGCCCGGCTTGGTGATCTCATGGACGAAGCCAGTCGCTTGGGTATGTCCGCGATCGCGATGACCGATCACGGAAATCTCTATGGTGCGTACGACTTCTACACCAAGGCCCGAGCAGCGGGTATCAAGCCGATCATCGGCCTTGAGGGTTACTACGCGCCACAAGGACGAGGTGAACGGCGCCCGTTTGATTTCGGCGGCGGATTCGATGAGGGCACCCCGGAAGATCCGGGTGCGGGGCGAGGTAAGCACAGTTACACGCACATGACGCTGTGGGCGGAGACCACACCGGGCATGCACAACCTGTTCCGGCTTTCTTCGCTCGCGAGTTTGGAAGGGCAGTACCACAAGCCTCGGTTCGATCGGGAATTACTGGACCGCTACGGATCAGGTCTGATCGGGACCACCGGCTGTCCGAGTGGTGAAGTCAACCGTTGGCTGCAGGCTGGTGAGTACGACAAGGCCCGAGCGGCTGCCGCCGACTTCCGCGACATCCTCGGTCCGGGGAATTACTTCTGCGAAGTCATGGATCACGGCTTGGCTATCGAACGCAGGTTCCGTGAGGATCTCGTGAAGATCGCTCGAGATCTGGATCTGCCACTAGTTGCGACCAACGACCTTCACTACGTCCACGCGTCGGATGCGGACACCCACGAGGTTCTGCTGTGCGTTGGGACTCGCACCACGATGGACGACCCCAAGCGATTCCGGTTCGATGCCCGTGACTTCTACCTCAAGTCCGGGCAAGAGATGCGATCGGTGTGGTCGGAACTGCCCGATGCATGCGACAACACTTTGTTGATCGCGGAGCGCTGCGAAGTTTCCTTCGATGAAGGCGCGAACCTCATGCCGCAGTTCTCGGTGCCGGATGGGTTCACAGAAGAGACCTGGTTGCGAGCCGAAGTCGATCGGGGACTCGAGCATCGGTATCGGGGATCGGTCCCTGCCGATGTTCGCCAGCAGGCCGACTATGAGCTCGGCGTCGTGTCCCAGATGGGCTTCCCCGGTTACTTCCTAGTCGTGGCCGACCTCGTTCGCTACGCGCGCGAGAATGGGATCCGCGTCGGCCCAGGCCGTGGCTCGGCAGCCGGGGCGATGATTGCGTACGCCCTCGGCATCACCGAACTCGATCCCATCAAGCACGGTCTGCTCTTCGAGAGGTTCTTGAACCCCGAGCGGATTTCCATGCCCGATATCGACATCGACTTCGATGAACGCCGTCGCGCGGACATGATCCGTTATGCGACTGAGAAGTACGGTGAGGAACGGGTCGCACAGATCGTGACTTACGGCTCCATCAAAGCTAAAGCCGCCATCAAGGACAGCGCTCGCGTTCTCGGCTATCCCTACGCTGTCGGTGATCGCATCACTAAAGCAATGCCGCCGGCGGTCATGGGTAAGGACATCTCCCTCGCTGGAGCATTCGATGCGTCGGATTCCCGCTACGGCGAAGCAAAGGAATTCCGAGCGTTGTATGAATCTGACGAGCAGGCTCGGCAGGTCATCGATACTGCTAAGGGTCTCGAAGGGCTGAAGCGTCAGCCGGGAGTCCACGCCGCCGGTGTGATCTTGTCCAGAGAGCCCCTGATGGATGTCATCCCCGTGTGGCGGCGCGAGCAAGACGGCGCGATCATCACCCAGTTCGACATGGGGGCGTGCGAAACCCTGGGCTTGTTAAAGATGGACTTCCTAGGGTTGCGCAACCTCACGGTTCTCGACGACTGTCTGATCAACATAGAGAAGAACACCGGCAACCAGATCGCCCTCGAGGAACTGACACTTGACGACCCCACTACCTATGAACTCTTGTCCCGCGGCGACACACTCGGGGTTTTCCAACTCGACGGCGGTCCCATGCGGTCGCTTCTACGTTCCATGCAGCCGGACAACTTCGAGGACATCTCCGCGGTGCTGGCCTTGTATCGACCGGGGCCGATGGGTGCCAATGCTCACAACGACTACGCCGATCGCAAGAACGGCCGCAAGCCCGTTGTTCCTATCCACCCCGAACTCGCGGAGCCGTTGTCCGAGATCCTCGGTGACACCTACGGATTAATCGTCTACCAAGAGCAGGTCATGGCCATCGCTCAGGAACTAGCCGGCTACTCCCTGGGTAAGGCGGATCTTCTTCGCCGAGCGATGGGTAAGAAGAAGAAGGAGATCCTGGAGAAAGAATTCGTGCCGTTCCGGGACGGCATGCGCGAGAAGGGCTACAGCGACTCCGCCATCGACACGCTGTGGGAAATTCTCGTTCCCTTCTCGGACTACGCCTTCAACAAAGCGCACACCGCTGGGTACGGCCTAGTTTCCTACTGGACTGCGTACCTGAAGGCGAACTATCCGGCGGAGTATATGGCTGCGCTCCTGACGAGCGTGCAGGACGACAAAGACAAAAGCGCGATCTACCTGGGTGAATGTCGAAGAATGGGCATCAAAGTACTGCCACCGGATGTCAACGAGTCCGATGCGGCTTACACCGCCCGCGGCAGTGACATCCGATTCGGACTGTCAGCTATCCGCAATGTGGGAGAGGGAGTCGTCGAGTCAATCGGCAACACCCGCCGATCCAAGGGCCGGTTCACCGATTTCCACGACTTCGTCGCAAAAGTAGAGGCGCAGGTGTGCAACCGCCGCGTAGTTGAGTCGCTGATCAAGGCGGGCGCTTTTGATTCACTCGGACACACGCGCAAGGGTCTGACGGCGGTTCACGAGGTAGTCATCGACTCCGCTGTTGAGATTAAGCGGGCCGAGGCGGTCGGTCAATTCGACTTGTTCGGGGGTCTGGGTGGAGAAACCCAGACAGCAGGTCTTGCTGAACAAACGCCTATCCCCGTAGGTGAGTGGGATAAGTCGGTGCTGTTGGCCCACGAGCGGGACATGCTCGGTCTGTACGTATCCGATCATCCGTTGAACGGCCTCGATCATGCACTCGCGCACATCTCTGACAGATCAATCGCATCTTTGATCGCCGATGAATCACTCGAGTCGACCATCGTGACGATCGCCGGTTTGCTGACGAGCGTGCAGCGCAAGACGACTAAGAAGGGCTCAGCGTGGGCCATCGCGAGCATCGAGGATCTCGACGGCTCGGTTGAGGCAATGGTCTTCCCGCAGACGTACGCGTCGGTGTCGACCACGCTCATTGAAGACACGATCGTCGCTATCAAGGCGCGCGTGGAAAGAAGCGATGAAGATGGCCTTCGCGTGATCGCGATGGAAGTTGATACCCCGGACCTTTCCGAAGCCTCCAGTGGACCGATTCGGCTCTCGCTAGCGGCTAGTCGCTGCGTCCCCCCACTGGTGGAACGACTCAAGGAAGTTCTGCGGCAGCACCCCGGAACTACTGAAGTTCACCTACACCTCACGGGAGGCACGCAGACGACGGTTTTGCGCCTGGACGATGCAATGCGAGTAACCCCGTCTGCAGCGTTATATGGGGATCTCAAGGCGCTGCTCGGAGCGAACTGCCTGTCGTGATGTGTCGTACGGTTCGGGTGTGGCCATGACTGGAGACCTGCCCGAAGCCGACGTGGCTGCGCATTCGACGCGATCGGAATGGTCGGAGTGGCGGGTAGTGATCACCGGCCTAGTTGCTGGTGCGCTGAGTGGAGCTGCCCTCGGTGTCCTGTGGTGGCAACTGGCGCCGCGTGCGACGGTCGCGATTCGGCCAGATGGTGCTCGCCCCCAGGGCTTCCAGCCCGAGGAGTACCTCGCTGCGGATGTCTCGTTTGCGGCTTTGGCCCTGGTAGCCGGGTTGATACTGACGGTCGCTCTGGCTGCGACGCGGCGACATCACCTACTTGGGGTGCTGGCGGCGGGTTTGCTCGCCAGCGCAGTCGGCACGGTGGCGATGTGGCAGGTGGGAACCCGCCTCGGATCGGTCGATATCGAAGGGTTGATCGCGACCACCAGTGAAGAGTTCGTGGTTGATGCGCCGCTTGAGGTCACCATGCCGGGCGTATTCCTTGTTTGGGCGATCGGATCTGCGACAGTCGTTCTGGTTTTGGCAGTCGGTGATTGGCTAGCGGGGCGAACCTCTCACCGCAACTAGAGCAGCCACTGTCGCCCGCGTGATCTCGATGAGATCGTGGGGACTTAAGCAGATCTCGACTCCGCGTCGGCCAGCACTGACGTACACCTGAGGGCATGACCGGACGCTCTGGTCGATGAAGACGGGAAGTTTTCGTCTCATGCCGAGCGGACTTATCGCACCTGTTACTGACCCGCTGGCTCGTTCGGCCGCTGCGACATCGGTCAGGTGTGCCTTCTTTCCCTGTGCGGCAGCGGCAAGGAGTTTTGGAGCGATGGTCATTGTCGCCGGAGCTAGTGCGAGAACCATGTCGGTATCCACGTTCCAAACGAGCGTTTTGAATACGCAGTGTGCGTCGACGCCGAGCGCAGCCGCGGCGTGGACGGCGTAGTCGCTGTGTTGCCCGGGTTGTGGGTCGTTACATTCGAACGAGTGGACGGTGTGCGGGATCCCAATGTCGACCAGCAGTGTCAAGGCTGGGGTACCAGTTTCGGATCGCTGTGATCGACGACCCACCTAGTTCTCCGATGGAGTCGCGTTCAGCAGATCGAGTGCTGGCACCGCACCGAGAGTCGAAATCAACATCGATTCCGATCTAAGGATGCGAATTCCTGCGCGCAATCGCGTTACGGCGTCGGGAGAGGCAAGGAGTTCTTGGCGAGTGGCACCGTCGATCACCAAGGCAGCGGTGATCAGATAACTCAGGACTGAGGGGTCGTCAGGGACGTGTTCGTCGTCTGATCGATCTTCGTCGAGCCGGCCGCCGAGAACGCCACGGTAGTTTTCGAATGCGGTGACGGCCGAGGCGACCAGGGTTTGGATTCTCGGGTCCGAGACGTCCACGTCGGGCTCGGGTAGGTAGGTCACTCGAGCTCTGAGCAAGGGTGCGGACCGATCAACGTCGTCGAGGTGGAAGCGCCGAGAGCCGATCGTCACAATGTCGTATCGGCCGTCATCGCGGCGTTCAGCTTGGCGTAGGACCGCAGTGACTCCAACGGGGTAAAGATCGTCGTAGTTGCCGTGTGCGCCGTTGTTCTCACGGGAGATGGACTCCAGATCCTGTGGTCCCGAAGCGGGGGCGCGGCGGTCGCGAACCCCGACGATCCCGAACTCGCGGTCGTCTTCTGGCTTGTCGAGCAGTTCTTCAACCATTAAGCGGTAGCGGGGCTCGAATATATGCAAGGGGAGAACGAGCCCAGGAACCAGCGCAGTCGTCAAGGGAAAGAGCGGCAGCGACGGTTCCACCCCTCGAGCGTAGACTTTGTCGGGTGTTGCGTCTCATTGACCTCCGGCAGTCCACGGCCGATCCTCGGACGGTCGTTCCGCGTGCTGCAATGGATCTCGCAGACGCCGGTGACACCATCCGGCCCGTCCTCGATGATGTTCGAGACCGTGGCGCGGATGCTGTCCTGGATGCCTGCGAGCGCTTTGATGGGGTGCGGCCTGCGAGCCTAAGAGTCCCGATGGAGGTCATTGAGGATGCTGTCGCGGACTTAGATCCAGCGGTGCGTAAGGCCCTCGAAGTCTCCATCGAGCGTGCCCGCAAGGTGCACCGAGACCAGCGGCGCGTAGACGTGATCACCGAGGTCGTGCCCGGGGGTTCGGTTACCGAGCGCTGGTTGCCGATGGCGCGGGTCGGCCTCTACGTCCCCGGCGGTCGTGCCGTGTACCCCAGTAGCGTCGTTATGAACGTCGTGCCCGCGCAAGAAGCGGGGGTTCCTTCCCTTGTGGTCGTCAGCCCGCCGCAGAAGGATTTTGATGGGTGGCCGCACCCCACGATCCTGGCTGCATGCTCCCTTTTGGGCGTCGATGAGGTGTACGCCGTCGGTGGCGCCCAGGCTGTTGCGATGTTGGCCTACGGAGTAGACCTCGCCGACGGCAGCCGATGCGAGCCGGTTGATTTGGTTACCGGACCCGGGAACATCTATGTGACGGCCGCAAAGCGCGCCCTGCAGGGGATCATCGGAATCGACTCCGAGGCGGGTCCCACTGAGGTAGCGATTCTTGCCGATGATTCTGCCGACGCTCGGTTCGTGGCGGCCGATCTCATTAGCCAAGCCGAGCACGACGTCATAGCTGCTGCCGTGCTCGTCACGACGGACGAGCAACTAGCCGCGGATGTCGAGCGAGAAGTGCGCTCACAGGTATCTCAGGCCAAGCACGTGGAGCGGATTACCGAGGCTCTCACCGGCGTGCAAAGCGCGATCATCGTCGTTCGAGACATCGAGCAGGGGCTCGGCGTGGTTGATGCCTACGCAGCCGAGCATCTGGAGATTCACACACGAGAAGCCCGTGACGTCGCAATGCGGGTTCGCAATGCCGGAGCGATCTTCGTCGGCCCCTGGGCCCCAGTCTCGCTGGGTGACTACTGCGCTGGTTCCAATCACGTGCTGCCGACCATGGGGGCAGCACGTCATTCTTCGGGATTATCGGTCCAGTCCTTTCTCCGAGGGATTCACGTCATCGACTACGACCACACTGCGTTGGCCGATGTTGCTGACCATGTGGTGTCCCTCGCACAGGCCGAGGACCTGCCTGGGCACGGCGATGCCATCACCGTACGTTTTCGCGACGGCGAGTAGGCGTGGCTGACTTTCGGCCGCCTGTCCGCTCGGATCTCGCCGGCATTGCCCCTTATGGCGCTCCGCAATTGGAGGTCCATGTTCGGCTGAACGTCAACGAGAATCCGTTTCCACCATCGCCGGCATTGGCTGAAGCGCTCGGGTCGGCCGTTGCCCAAGCTGCCGCTGACCTGAACCGCTATCCCGACAGGGATTTCTTCGATCTCCGGCTGGCCCTTGCTGACTATTTGGCTCGCGAGTCGTCGGTACAACTTCCGATCGAAGCGCTGTGGGCGGCCAATGGATCGAACGAGGTGATGGCCCACATCATGGGTGCCTTCGGAGGTCCGGGGCGCGTCGCGATTACTTTCCCGCCGACTTATTCGATGTATCCCGAATACGCCCGAGAATCCTTCACCGATTTGGTGTCGGTGCCCCGGCGATCGGATTTCCAGATCGACATTCCGGCCAGTCTCGAGGCGATCACTGAACATGCCCCGTCAATGGTCCTGCTCGCCTCTCCGAACAACCCCACCGGAACCGCGGTTCCCGAGCACGAGATCATCACGTTGGCCGAAGCCGTTGCAGGTGTCGGTGGACTTCTCGTAATGGATGAGGCCTACGCGGAGTTCCGACGCGCGGGAGTTCGTAGTTCCCTCGCGCTGACCGATCAGTATCCGAACATCGTCGTTACCCGCACCATGAGCAAGGCGTTTGCCATGGCCGGGGCTCGGGTCGGCTACGCGGCGGCACACCCCGCAGTCATCGATGCCCTTCGCATCGTTCGGCTTCCGTACCACCTCTCCGCGGTGACCCAGGCCGTTGCTCGTACTGCCCTGGACTTCGTCGACGAGCTGCAGGCCGATGTGTCCTTGCTTCGGGACGAGCGCGATGCACTGCAGGCTGCGCTCTCCTCGCGAGGATTCAATGTCGCACCCAGCGACGCCAACTTCTGCTTCTTCGGGCGCTTTCGTGATCGACATCGGGTCTGGCAAGAACTGGTCGACAGGGGCGTCTTGATCCGCGAGACCGGCCCGCATGAGTGGCTGCGGGTCTCGGTCGGCACGCCGGAGGAGAACGCTAGGTTTATCGAGGCCTTGGACGAGGCTGTGGTCGCGAGCGACCTCATTGCGGACGGAGATGGTGGTAATCGATGAGCAGGACGGCGCGCGTCGAACGTTCGACAAAGGAAAGTGAAGTCCTTATCGAACTCGACTTGGATGGAACCGGTGTCAATTCCGTCGAGACCGGAGTTCCGTTCTTCGATCACATGCTGGCCCAACTGGCCAAGCACGGTGGCCTAGATCTCACCGTGCGCACAAATGGCGACCTCGAGGTGGATGCCCACCACACGGTCGAGGACACCTCGCTTGCCTTGGGTCAAGCCATCAACGAAGCCCTCGGCGACAGAGTTGGGCTCCGCCGCTATGGCGATGCCCTCGTCCCCTTGGACGAATGCCTCGTTCAGTCAGCCGTCGACTTGTCGGGACGCCCATACCTCGTTCACGAGGAACCCGACATGGTCGAACTCATCGGTTCATACGACACCACGCTGACCCGGCACATCTGGGAGTCGATCGTGGCGACGAGTCAGATCACGTTGCACGTTCGAGTTCTCAGCGGTCGTAATGCGCACCACGTAGTCGAAGCACAGTTCAAGTCGGTGGCCCGGTCACTGCGCGATGCTGTCGTCATCGATCCACGCGTTGTTGGTGTTCCCTCGACCAAGGGGACGCTCACCGCGTCCTGATCGTTTACCGCCCACCCATCGGTTCCCATGACCACCCTTCGTCGCCCGAGCGTCGTTGTTCTCGATTACGGAAGCGGCAACCTGCGATCGGCCCAACGTGCACTCGAACGTGTCGGCGCCACGGTTGAGATCACTTCTGACCCGACTTTGGCTGTGCAGTGCGATGGACTGGTCGTTCCAGGTGTTGGCGCCTACGCCGCTTGCATGGCTGGTATCGAGGACATCGATGGAGGCAGCATCATCGATCGCCGACTTGCCGGCGGGCGACCAGTTTTTGGAATTTGCGTTGGCCTGCAAATCCTTTTTGCTGCGGGAGTCGAGCATGGGCAGAGGACAGAAGGCCTTGGTCAATGGCCCGGAGTGGTGGAGCGCCTGGATGCGCCCATACTCCCGCACATGGGATGGGACACCGTCGAGGTCGCACCCGGGTCCGATCTCTTCGCAGGGGTTGAGTCGGAGCGCTTCTATTTCGTGCACAGTTACGGCGTGCGTACCTGGGTGTTAGCGATGGATTCGTCCTCACCGATCGCACCGCCTCTTGTGTCCTGGTGTGAGTACGGAGGAGGTTTTGTCGCGGCTGTTGAGAACGGCCCACTCGTCGCCACGCAGTTTCATCCCGAGAAGTCCGGCGATGCCGGATCCGAAATCTTGCGCAACTGGATCGGTCGTCTTCGTTAGAGGTACTGGCGTCACAACCCTGGCAAGAAATGCGGTGACCTAGGCTGACCACGTGAACCTGACGCATGGGAAGCCCGCGATGCTCGAGTTGTTACCCGCAGTCGATGTTGCCGATGGCCAGGCTGTTCGTTTGGTCCAGGGCAAGGCCGGTTCGGAGACCGTCTACGGAAAGCCACTAGCTGCCGCTCGCTCGTGGGTCGACCAAGGAGCCGAGTGGATCCATCTCGTAGATCTGGATGCGGCGTTCGGTCGGGGCTCCAATGCCGAAGGGATTACCGAGGTGGTGCACGCTCTGCGCGACCACGTTCGTATCGAGTTGTCCGGCGGTATTCGTGACGACGACTCCTTGAATCGAGCTCTAGCCACCGGGTGCACGAGGGTCAATCTAGGTACTGCTGCACTGGAGGCTCCGGACTGGACGGAGAGGGTCATTGGCGAGCACGGTGACCGCATCGCCGTCGGCTTGGATGTCAAGGGCCACACTCTGGCTGCTCGTGGCTGGACCACCGAGGGCGGTGACCTGTGGGAGACCCTTGGTCGCCTCGATGCAGCCGGGTGCGCGCGCTATGTGGTGACCGATGTCCACAAGGACGGGACCATGAAGGGACCGAACTTCCACCTCCTTCGTGACGTCTGCAAGGTCACCAAGGCGCCGGTCGTGGCTTCCGGTGGGATTAGTCATCTCGAGGATTTGCACAAGTTGGCGGATATGACGTCGGAGGGTGTCGAGGGGGCCATCATCGGACGGGCTCTGTATGACGGGGCGTTCACGCTGGCTGAAGCTATTGCAGCCATTGAGGCGCGCTACGACCCTTACGAGTGGGGCCCCCCGCGGCCATGACCGTTGCCGTTCGGGTCATACCGTGCCTCGACGTCGACGCAGGCCGGGTGGTCAAAGGCGTCAACTTCGTAGACCTTCGCGATGCGGGGGATCCTGTTGAACTGGCTGCAAAGTACGACGCTGAAGGCGCTGATGAACTTGTTTTCTTGGACATCACGGCGTCATCGGGAAGTCGAGAAACCACGTACGAGGTCGTGCGACGCACGGCGGAATCGATCTTCATCCCACTCACCGTAGGCGGCGGCGTTCGCACCGTCGAGGACTTCGATCGTTTGCTTCGCGCGGGGGCGGACAAAGTCAGCCTCAACACAGCGGCGATCGCTCATCCGGAACTACTGACGCAGGCCAGCGAGCGGTTCGGTTCGCAATGTGTAGTCCTAAGCGTGGATGCTCGCCGGTGCATTGGCGACACCAGTACAGCCAGTGGGTTCGAAGTCACCACGCACGGTGGACGCCAAGGGACAGGAATCGACGCCATCGATTGGGCTGTGGAAGGTGCCGAACGCGGGGCGGGGGAGATCTTGTTGAACTCTATGGATGCCGATGGAACTACGCAGGGATTCGACACGGACATGATTCGCCGAGTCCGCGGGCGGGTAAGTGTTCCGTTAATCGCTAGCGGGGGTGCCGGGCAGGCGTCGGACTTCCCTGAGGCCATCGACGCCGGTGCTGACGCAGTGCTCGCCGCCAGCGTATTCCACTTCGGCCGAATTGCCATTCCCGACGTTAAGTCCGCACTCGCCGACGCAGGGTTTCCCGTGCGTCGGCACAATGCTCTCCATGGGTGACGACACCGGGAACGTCCTGAACCTCGAGGCCGACGACGTCATTGGACGTGTTCGGTTCGACGATGCGGGACTCGTTCCTGCGATTGCCCAAGATGCCGATTCGCGTCAGGTGTTGATGATGGCGTGGATGGATGAGGCAGCGTTGCGAGCGACCCTGGCGAGCCATCGCGCGACCTATTTCTCTCGCAGTCGGCAGCGGCAATGGGTCAAAGGCGAGACCTCAGGTCATGTGCAGACCGTTCGGGAACTGCGTTTGGATTGTGACGGAGACACCCTTTTACTGATCGTTAACCAACAGGGCGCCGCATGTCACACCGGTGCGGTGAGTTGCTTCGATGTTGGCGGCGCGAATGATCGGTGAAAACTCAATCGACGTAGACACATTCCGTCGGCTTGCGCAATCCAATCGCGTTATTCCTGTATCCCGCACTCTGCTGGCCGATGGACTCACGGCCATCGGTCTGTTCGAGACCTTGTGCGGGGACCGAGCCGGAACCTTTCTGCTCGAATCAGCCGAGGCGGGCCGATCGTGGGCGCGCTATTCCTTTGTCGGTGTTCGAGCAGCGGCGATGCTTACCGAACGTGAAGGACGGGTGCACTGGGTAGGTCGTATCCCCGTTGGGCTTCCTACTAGTGGCGATGCCTGGACCGTCTTGCGAGAGTCTGTGCAGGCCCTGGACACCCCCGCTGATGTCGTGCTTGGTGCCGACGGAGCGGGACCGCGCTTTACCAGCGGGTTCGTAGGGTGCCTTGCCTACGACGCTGTCCGAGCATTCGAAGAGTTGCCGGATGGGAACCCCGCGGCGCTCGATGTTCCTGACCTTGTGTTCCTGTTGGCCACCGATCTTGCCGTGCTAGACCATTTTCGGGGCACAGTCACACTGATCGCAACGGCGATCAACTTCGACGCGACCGACGAGCGTGTCGATGAAGCGTGGCGCGATGCTGTCGACCGACTCGATCAGATGGAAGCTTCGCTTGCAGCGCCGACCGGTGTCGATGTGTCGGTGGCGGTTCCGCAGCCAACGGCGGATATTCGTGCGCACACCACCGATGCGGAGTACCTCGCGTCTGTCGAGTTGGCCAAGGAGTACATCCGGGCGGGTGATGCCTTTCAGATCGTCCTGTCGCAGCGATACTCATTACCGATCACCGCACGTTCTTTGGATGTTTACCGAGTACTGCGATCGTCGAATCCGAGCCCCTACATGTACTTGATTCGAATTCCTCGCGAGTCGGACGAGGGCCAGGCATTGGACGATACGAGTGCCTTCGACATTGTGGGTTCCTCACCGGAAGCGTTGGTCACCGTCGACGACGGTCGCTGCACCGTCCATCCGATCGCCGGCACGCGAAAGCGCGGACGCAATGCAGATGAGGATCATGATCTCGCGCGCGATCTCCTCGCCGATGCCAAGGAGCGTGCCGAGCACGTGATGTTGGTGGACCTTGCTCGTAACGATCTAGGGCGCGTGTGCCTTCCTGGAACTGTCGAAGTTACCGAATTCATGGAAATCGAGCGCTACTCACACGTCATGCACATCGTTTCGACGGTCGTGGGTCGGTTAGGGGAGGAGGTCACAGCGCTCGACGCCTTGCGCGCCACCTTTCCCGCAGGCACGTTGAGTGGTGCGCCGAAGGTTCGTGCAATGGAGATCATCGACGAGCTTGAGACTTATCGACGTGGTCTGTACGGGGGAGTAGTCGGCTATGTGGATTTTCGGGGGAACTTGGACATGGCGATCGCGATAAGAACGGCCGTCATCCAAGACGGCGTTGCGCACGTCCAAGCCGGAGCGGGCATCGTCGCTGACTCCGATCCTGTGGCCGAGGCTCAGGAATGCGCCAATAAGGCCGGAGCGGTCTTGGCGGCTGTGAACAGCGCTGAAGCTTTGCGGACGTTGGGTACTGAAGCATCGGGACGCGGGATACCTATCCGCGGAGAAACGAAACCGGGGCGCTCGTGACCGAGCAACCGGTCGCATCCAAACGCCCGTACGTTTTTGCCCTGGGCTTAATGATTGCCGGTTCCGCTTTGGGTTGGTGGGCGCTTTCGTCTGGATGGATCACTGTCGAAGAGTCTCTTCTCGGGTCTTCAGAAGCAGGCGGTATTGACGCGACCAGTTTGGTCGAAATCTCCGGTAGCCGATGGGCTTCGTGGGCGTCTGCCGCACCCATCATCGGGTTGGCCGGCGTTGCCGGCGTTGTCGGCTCTCGCGGATGGCTGCGCCGAGTCGTCGGTGCAGTTGTCGTCATCTCAGGATTGGCGCTCGCGTGGTCGGGGATCAATGTGATGTCTTCGGCTACGGCCGGTTCGGCTGCATCGGACTTTGGACTCGTGGGCATCGACGGTGAAGTCGTCTCGGTGTCGCTGCTCTACCCGACGATGGCGATCGTGGCGGGTCTCATGCTGTCGGTTGGTGGGGCCATGACCGCTTATGCCGGTGGTCGATGGTCCGCCTTGGGTTCCGGTTATGAGCGTGCTGGTCGGCAACCCCGCGATGATTGGGAGGCCCTCGATAGCGGAATCGATCCGACTGTGGAGGTGGCGTCCGATTCTTCAGACGACACAACTACCGATCGACCGAATGCGGGCGGGGAGTGATTGGATAGGCGTATGAACGCATCGCCATCGCATGAATCCACCCAAAGGTCTGAGGCTGCACACACGGAAGCTGAGCACGACGATCACGGCTCCACTCCAGCGGCGTGGACAGCGGTTGTGATCATCACAATCGCGTTCGTGGTTGGCACGCTTGCGATCGTCCTCGGTAACTGGCCCATGTTCTGGATCGGAGTGGGGCTCGTCGTTATCGGTGGTGTTGTCGGCAAGGTTATGCAAGCTATGGGTCTAGGCAAGAAGCCTCGATCGGTTTCTTAACCGAACTCGAACCATCTAGGGACCCTTTCGTAACCGCTCAACACCATCAAACGTTCGCGTTTCTGTCACCCTTAGTCCATGAGCGAACGCGGTCTCGTCCTCGTCGTCGAAGACGAAAGGCCGATCTCGGACCTGTTGCGCCTCTACCTCAGTCGTGAGGGTTTTGGAGTACACACCGAATTCGACGGCCCCGGTGGATTGACCGCGGCTCGGACCAAGCATCCGGTGGCGATCGTTCTCGACGTCGGACTCCCTGGCATTGACGGCACCGAGGTGTGCCGACGCTTGCGCGCCGAGGACAACTGGGTGCCGATCATTTTTTGCACGGCGCGTGATGATGAAGTCGACCGAGTTCTCGGTCTGGAGTTAGGCGCCGACGACTACGTCACCAAACCATTCAGCCCTCGTGAAGTTGTGGCGCGGGTGAAGTCGCTGGTGCGCCGTTCCGGGTTGGCGCAGCGCGACAGTGCGCCGATGAGTGTTGGTGACATCACCATCGATACAACTCAGCGCCGCGTCTTCAACGGTGCGGAGGAAATCGATCTCACTGCAACGGAGTTCGATCTCCTCGCCCATTTGATGTCGGAGCCGGGTCGCGTCTTCAGTCGAGATCAACTCTTGGCGGAAGTTTGGGGTTATGCGGCGGTTGTCGGTACCCGGACAGTCGACGTTCATGTCGCCCAACTGCGTGGCAAGCTCGGCGATGCAAGTCCCATCAGGACCGTGCGCGGTGTGGGGTACTCGGCGGAGGTTCCGCGTCATGGCTGACGACACGCGGCGCAAACGTCTGGGGATTGTCACCCAGACGGTCATGCTGGCATCAGCCGTTGCAGCTATCGCCGTGTTAGTCGCAGGTGTAGCGGCAGCCCCATTTGTTCAGGGTGCTGCTGTTGCGGAAGCCACCGGAGCACTCGGACGCCTCGCGGATCTCACTTCCGTGTACGTGGACCGACGAGACGCGCGATCGCCCAGGGATCAGCCGATTCCTCGACCGCTCGAGCGAATCCTTCGCCAAGAGGAAGTCACCGGCTACCTGATAGGACCCGTGGGTGGCGTGCCACCGGGTGCATCGCAGGAACTCGTGGACGAGGTGCTGGCAGGTAATGCCGTATCGGTTCGGGGGGAGGACAGTCAGGGCCAGGCGATATTGATCGAAGGTCGGCCCGTTACGCAGGGGGCTGTGTTCCTTACCCAGCCGGTTGCCGTTGCCAGCGAAACCACCGGCCTGTTCCTAACGCGAATCGCGGCTGCTTTGGGTTTGGGTCTGCTCATCGCTGTGGGAATTGCCTACCTCGTTGCTCGACGACTGTCGAGACCGCTGCGCGACGCTCAAGGAGTGGCCCACCGGATGGCCGAGGGTCAGCGCGAGGAGCGGCTCGAAGTGCGGGGACCTACTGAGGTCGCCGACATCGCCGAGGCGCTGAACGCGCTCAACGCCGCGCTGGTCAACTCCGAAGGTCGCCAACGCGAGTTCTTGCTGTCGGTTTCGCATGAACTGCGCACACCGTTGACGGCGGTTAAGGGGTATGGGGAGGCGCTCGCCGACGGTCTTCTGCCCCGAGAGGATTTGCCGGAGATCGGCGCGACTATCGCGGGCGAGGCAACGCGGCTCAATCGGCTGGTCAGCGATCTACTCGACCTTGCCAGGATGGGTGCGGTCGACTTCCGCATTGCGGCTACCGATCTCGACGCTCGCGAAATCCTGCGCGAAGCCGGTCGGGTGTGGCGGACACGCTGTGACCGCGAGGGTGTCACCGTGACGGTCGACGACATCGACGGGCCGGTGGCTGTTCGCGGCGATGCCATGCGGATTCGGCAGATAATCGACAACCTGATGGAGAATGCCCTTCGGGTCTCACCGCATGGGTCGTCGATTCACCTCGACCTGCATCGGGATCCGACGATCGCAGGCGGTCCATTTGCCGTCTTTGAGGTCCGCGACAGTGGCCCTGGACTCACCGATGATGATCGCGCCGTCGCCTTCGAGCCTGGGGCGCTGCACGAGCGGTATCGCGGGGTTCGTCCGGTGGGAACAGGGTTGGGTCTGGCCCTCGTCGACCGCTTGGCTACCAGCATGAATGGATCGGCGACGGTCACCAGTGGAGCGGGTGGAGGAACTTCGTTCTGGATCCGGCTCCCGTTGGCGGAGTCGGCGTAGGCTGATGTGGTGAGCCAGGGACCAGCAAGCGCGAATACCGCGACCGGCGCAGCCCCTGAGCAGTCGCCGGGCATCGTGGTAGATCAACGCCCCCGGAGCCGTCGGATGCTGCCGGTAGTTGTCACCGGTCTGGCCGCGCTCATCGGCGCGGTCTATCTCCGGGCGGTCGATCCGAATGTTCCTGGCCATTACCCGGGCTGCCCGAGCCAAATGTTGCTCGGCGTCGACTGTCCCGGGTGCGGCGGAATGCGCGGCACCTACGACCTTCTGTACGGCGATCTATCCGGGATGGCCGACCACAACATTCTGTTGTTCGTGTTCTGGCCCATTGCGATCGTGATGTTCGCAGTGTGGGCCTTTCGATCATGGACTGGGCGCCGCCCCTCGGTGGACCTCCCGACTCAGGCCCGTCGATCCCGCCTGATGGTGTGGGTACTGGTCGCGGTTCTGATATTCGGAGTTGTACGCAACTTTGTTCCCTACCTCGGATCGGCAGCGGGCTAGAGCCCCGATTGCCGCCGGTCCCACCGGGCGTACTGTGGGAACATGAACGTCCTCGACGGGATCCTCGACGGTGTCCGTGAAGACGTTGCACGACGCATGGATCGTGTGCCTCTCGAGGAGTTGAAGGAACGAGCAAGCGCAACGGCTCCGGCGCGAGACCCTCGCGCAGCGTTCAATTCCGACGACGTCTCCGTTATCGCGGAGGTCAAGCGCGAGAGCCCCAGTAGAGGTCCATTGGCGGAAATCGCAGACCCCGCAGCATTGGCCCATGACTATGAAGCCGGCGGTGCGCACTGCATCAGCGTGCTGACCGAAGAGCGGCGTTTCGGGGGCAGTCTCAACGACCTTGCCTCCGTGCGTGCGGCCGTGGACATCCCGGTGCTGCGTAAGGACTTCATCGTCGGCAGTTACCAATTGTGGGAAGCGCGTGCCTACGGCGCAGATCTCGTGTTGCTGATCGTCGCAGCACTCGAGCAGGACGCGCTGATCTCTTTGGTCGAACGTGCGCGCAGCCTCGGCTTGACCCCGTTGGTCGAAGTCCATGACGAGCATGAGATTGCCCGCGCCCTGGACGCGGGAGCGGATGTGATCGGCGTCAACGCACGAGACCTCAAAACGCTGGAAGTAGATCGTGGGGTCTTCGCCCGCGTCGCGCATCTCATTCCCGATTCCTGCATCAAAATCGCTGAGTCGGGAGTCCGCGAGCCACACGACTTAATCGCGTACGCAGAGGCCGGAGCAGACGCCGTGCTCGTGGGCGAAAGTTTGGTCACCGGAAAGGATCCGCGGTTGGCCGTCCACAATCTCGTGACTGCGGGAGCCCATCCGGCACTTCGACAAGGAAAGAGGATGTCTTCGTGACCGCTCCGGTGGATTCCCTCAACTCAGCGGACGAACTTCCCGGTCATTTCGGCCCCTACGGAGGGCGATTCGTGCCCGAGGCGTTGATGGCTGCGCTCGACGAACTCGAAGAAGCCTTCGATGTAGCCATTGCGGATCCGGAGTTCATCGGGCAATTGGCCGCTCTTGAGCGGGACTACACCGGACGTCCTTCACCTTTGACACGCGCGAATCGGTTCGAGCAGGAATGCGGGGGAGCACGCGTCTACTTCAAGCGTGAAGACCTCAATCACACCGGATCGCACAAGATCAACAATGTCCTGGGGCAGGCCCTTCTCACCAAGCGCATGGGAAAGACGCGCATCATCGCCGAGACCGGGGCAGGTCAACATGGCGTGGCTTCCGCGACAGCCGCTGCACTGTTGGGCCTTGAGTGCGTTGTCTACATGGGCAAGGAAGACACCCAGCGCCAAGCGCTCAATGTTGCGCGAATGGAACTTCTCGGTGGAACAGTCGTACCGGTTGAGACCGGAAGCCAAACACTCAAAGACGCCATCAACGAGGCCATGCGCGACTGGGTGACCAACGTCGAAAACACTCATTACTTGCTGGGCACCGTTACCGGACCCTCACCATTTCCTCGGATGGTGCGCCACTTCCACAGTGTCATCGGACGCGAGACCCGTGAACAGATCTTGGCCGTCGAGGGTCGCTTGCCCGATGCCGCCATCGCCTGCGTTGGCGGTGGATCCAATGCGATGGGGCTGTTCTCCGGATTTCTGGAAGACCTTGATGTGCGCTTGGTCGGCTACGAAGCCGGAGGCGAGGGCATCGAATCTGGCCGACATGCGGCTCGTTTCGCGATGGGGGCTCCGGGCGTCCTCCACGGAGCCCGTACATATGTCATGCAAGACGAGTGGGGGCAGACGGTCGCATCCCACTCCATCAGCGCTGGTCTCGACTATCCGGGCGTTGGTCCCGAGCACGCGTGGCTGCATGACTCCGGTCGCGCGACCTATGAGCCGGTGACCGATGCGGAAGCGATGGACGCTTTCGCGATCGTGAGTCGAACCGAGGGCATCATTCCGGCGATCGAGACCGCGCACGCTCTCGCCGGCGCGATGAGACTTGGTCGGCAGTTGGGGCCCGATGCCGTGATCGTGGTGAACATGTCCGGGCGAGGGGACAAAGATGTCGAGACTGCTGCCCGTTGGTTTGGGATCGATAACCAGTGAACCCAGCAAGCGCGGGAGTTTTTGATAAGGCCAAACAAGACGATCGCGCAGCCCTGATCGGATACCTGCCTGCCGGATTTCCAACGGTTGATCGCAGTGTCGAGATCTTGCAGGCGATGCTCGATGCCGGCGTGGATCTCCTCGAAGTCGGCCTGCCCTATTCCGATCCATTGATGGACGGCCCGGCTATTCAAGATTCTGTCGAGATGGCTCTCGCTGGCGGCGTCACCACATCGGACGTCCTTGATGTCATCTCGCGTTTGACGACGCGCCCGGGTCAAGCGATCTATGTGATGAGTTACTGGAATCCAATAGAGCGATTTGGCGTACAGCGGTTCGCTGAGGGGCTCGCGGCCGCCGGTGGGTGCGGGGTCATCACACCGGACCTCACCCCGGAGGAGGCCGGCCCGTGGATTTCCGCAACCAATGCCGCAGGGGTTGACCGTACGTTCCTCGTAGCGCCGTCGTCGTCGGATGCTCGAATTGGCGTGGTGGCTGAGGCAACGACGGGCTTTGTCTATGCAGCGTCCACGATGGGTGTGACCGGTGCGCGAGACTCCGTCAGCGACGCCGCGCCCGTGCTCGTTAATCGAGTACGGCAATTCACTGACAAGCCAATCGGGGTCGGGCTCGGAGTGTCGTCTGGAAAGCAGGCTGCGTCGATAGCCCAGTACGCCGATGGCGTCATTGTGGGTTCGGCCTTCATCCGCCGGATCTTGGATGCGCAAACCTTTGACGCCGCCCTGGCCGAGATAGGGGAGTTCACATCAGAACTGGCCGAGGGTGTCCGTGGGTCGGCTAGGGCGACGGACGCACCAGTCGGCGCGGCAAACTAGTCTTAGAAAGTCCCCATCCAGGGTCACCCCTGGTTCGTCGGAAATGGAGAATCCATGGCAGCGGGCAGCAAGGACAGGCGTGATCGAGCGGCAGCGGCGCGGGCGGCTGCTCAAGCGAGCGAGAAGCGTCGTGAGCGGACGGTCCGGATCATCGGTGCTGTCGCTGTTCTAGCGGTCGTGGCCGGAATCATCGGCGTCGCGATCTTCGCGCGCAATGCCGACCAAGCTGCCAACCGGATCGAGGTAATCGATCCAGATCCGAATGCCCCGGTTCCCGAGGGAGTGCTCGGTGCGGACAGCCAATGGGCGTTCGGTGTTCCCTACGGATCAGCCAGCGACGATGCCCCGGTGCTGGAGGTATGGGAAGACTTCCAGTGTCCCGCATGCGGTGCCCTGGAGCAGACGAACGGCGAGGGCATTGCCGAGGTCGCCGAATCCGGTGTCGCTCGACTCATTTGGCGACCTACGGCCTTCTTGGACCGCAACCTGGGCAACGACGCCTCCAACCGTGCGATCAGCGCATGGGGTTGCGCAATCGACGAGGGTTTCACACGCGAATTCCACGATGCCGTCTACGCCAAGCAGCCCGAGGAAGAGGGCGACGGGTGGCCAAACAGCGATTTCATCGCTATTGGTGAGGAGATTGGCATGTCCGGGGAGACGTTGGACGCCTTCACCGAGTGCGTAAACGACGGTACTTACCGAGTCTGGGCTGCCAATTCGACCCAGGAGTTCTACGACGGAGGGATCGCGGGAACCCCGCTGGGCAAGATTGGCGGAGTTGAGGTCGGTAACGACGTCCTTGCCGACCAAGCCTCGTTGCTCGCTGCACTCACGGAGGCGGCCGGCAGCTAGCGCCGGAGAGCCAAGCGATGATCGGCACAGTTGTGGGAGCGCACATAGTTGCGTCCATTCCTAGCCCCGACCAGGGGACGTGGAATATCGGCCCGGTACCCGTGCGCGCTTATGCGCTCGCGATCATCCTCGGCATCGTCGTGGCGATCTGGCTCGGCAACCGCCGGTACGTTGCCCGTGGGGGTCAACCGGGGCTGATCACCGACATTGCCTTGTGGGCAGTGCCGTTTGGGATTGTGGGTGGCCGGCTCTACCACGTACTCAGCGACTGGCAGATCTACTTCGGTCCGGACGGCCGAGGCGTGACTGCCGCCTTGCGTATTTGGGATGGTGGCCTAGGTATCTGGGGCGCGGTGGCTCTCGGAGCGCTCGGTGCGTGGATTGCCGCCCGACGCCACCACGTTGCGCTGCCACCTATTGCCGACGCCATCGCTCCTGGCATCGCCCTCGCTCAGGCCATCGGGCGTTGGGGTAATTGGTTCAACCAAGAGCTCTTCGGGCGACCGACCACGCTGCCCTGGGGTTTGGAGATCTCTCCTGCGAGACGACCCGAGGGCTATGAGGCATTCGAGACATTCCACCCGACCTTTCTGTACGAATCCCTTTGGCTTGTCGGGGTCGCCCTCGTAGTCATATGGGCCGATCGCCGGTTCACGATGGGGCACGGCCGAGCTTTCGCCCTCTACGTGCTGCTATACACCGCTGGCCGAGTGTGGATCGAAGCCCTTCGGATCGATCCGGTGAACACCGTCGGTGGTCTGCGCCTGAATGTCTGGACATCCATCGTCGTCGGGCTCGGTGCCCTGATCTATTTGGTGTGGTCGGCCAGGACGCGCCCGGGTCGTGAACTCCTGGAGTGGGAGGACTCAGCGACGGAGAGCACGGGGCAGAGCGACGCCGAGGCCAAGACCCCGTAGACTTCTGCAGCCGCGGGCCAACGTCGTCCCGTGCCAGCACCGCTCAACCGTTCGTGGTGGAACCCGTCAGGGCTTCCCTCCTACGAATGCGGTTGCTTTGGCCGTAATTACCGACGACGAAGGACGCCCTGTGCTCAACGCTTACTCCTCGACCCCGGCTCCGCAAGGTCTGTACGACCCCCGGTTCGAGCGCGACGCATGCGGCGTCGCGCTGGTGGCGACCTTGAGTGGGATCGCGGCGAACGACGTCGTGAAGCAAGCCCTCACCGCCCTGGAGAACCTCCAGCATCGTGGCGCCTCGGGCAGCGAACCGGACAGCGGTGACGGCGCAGGTATCTTGCTGCAGGTCCCCGACGCTATGTTGCGCCGAGTTAGTGGGATCGACCTACCCGAGCCGGGTTCCTACGCGACGGGCATCGGCTTCCTGCCGGTTGCAGATCACGAGCGCGAGTCGGTTATTGACCGTATCTCCGAGATCGCCGCTGATGAGAACATCGAGGTCCTCGGCTGGCGTGAGGTTCCCACCGATCCATCCCTCGTTGGAGCTACGGCCCGCGCATGCATGCCCTCGTTCTGGCAGTTGTTCGTCACCGATCCCGAGGGTCAGGCGAGTGGGCTGGACCTCGACCGTTTGGTGTACGGACTGCGCAAGCGCATCGAGGGCGAGCTCGGTGTGTACTTCGCTTCACTGTCTGCTCGAACGATCGTCTACAAGGGCATGCTGACTACCGATCAATTGACGCCGTTTTACCCCGATCTCAGCGAACCCGACATCGCCTCGACCCTCGCGTTGGTGCACTCGAGGTTCTCGACCAATACCTTCCCGTCGTGGCCACTGGCGCACCCGTATCGACTCATCGCGCACAACGGCGAAATCAACACAGTGCAGGGCAACCGCAACTGGATGACCACCCGTGAGGCCATGCTCACCAGCGATGTCATCCCGGGAGACCTGACGCGTCTGTTCCCAATTTGCACCCCCGAGGCTAGCGACTCAGCGAGCTTCGATGAGGTGCTCGAACTCCTGCACCTCGGCGGGCGTTCCCTGCCGCAGGCGGTGCTCATGATGATTCCTGAAGCCTGGGAGAACAACCCGGACATGGATCCCAAACGTCGGGCGTTCTATGAGTTCTACGCCACGCTGATGGAGCCGTGGGACGGACCGGCGAATGTGTGCTTCACCGACGGAACCCAGATCGGGGCCGTGCTGGACCGCAACGGACTTCGGCCGGGTCGCTTTTGGGTGACCGACTCCGGGCTGGTCGTGCTCGCATCCGAAGCGGGTGTCTTGGACGTCGATCCGACGACTATCGTGCGCAAGGGCCGCCTGCAGCCGGGACGGATGTTCTTGGTGGATACCGCCGCTGGGCGAATCATTGAGGACGACGAGATCAAGGCCGAGCTCGCAGCCGAGCTGCCCTACGACGAGTGGCTCGACACCGGGATCATCCACTTGGAGGAACTGCCCGAACGTGAACATGTCGTGCACACGCACGAGTCCGTTGCGCGCCGTCAACAGACCTTCGGCTACAGCCAGGAAGAGTTGCGCGTCATCATGGAGCCGATGGCTTGTGCTGGCGCGGAGCCGATCGGCTCGATGGGTACCGACACTCCCATTGCAGCCCTATCAAGTCGCCCGCGCTTGCTGTTCGACTACTTCAGTCAACTTTTCGCGCAGGTCACGAACCCACCGCTGGATGCCATTCGCGAGGAGATCGTCACCAGCTTGTCCAGCCTGATTGGTCCGGAGGGCAACCTTCTGGAGTCCCAGCCCGGTCACTGCCGCCAGGTGCTGTTGCCGTTCCCGGTTATCGACAACGACGAACTTGCCAAGATCTTGCACATCAACGCCGACGGCACGTTGCCGGAGTTCGCTGCCGTGCGGGTGAAGGGTTTGTACCCCGTCGGTGGTGGAGGAGCGGCCCTAGAGAAGCGCTTGGGCGAGATCTTCAACGAGGTCGACGCCGTAATCCGACAGGGCAAGCGGTTCATCGTGCTGTCGGACCGGGAGAGCAATGCCCAGCAGGCGCCTATCCCATCGCTGCTTTTGTGCGCGGCCGTGCATCACCATCTGGTGCGTACCAAGACCCGTAGCCAAATCAGTCTGCTCGTCGAAGCGGGAGACGTTCGCGAAGTCCACCACGTGGCCCTGCTCGTCGGCTATGGGGCGGCCGCGATCAACCCGTATCTCGCGCTGGAGACCGTCGAGGATCTCGTCCATCGGCACGTCATCGAGGGTGTGAGCGTCGAGAAGGCTGTGCGCAACTACATCAAGGCCATGGGTAAGGGGCTGCTCAAGGTGATGTCCAAGATGGGTGTCTCGACCGTGGCCTCGTACCGCGGAGCGCAGATCTTTGAGGCCATCGGGCTTTCGCAAGACCTCGTCGACGCCTACTTCACCGGCACTGTAACCAAGCTCGGCGGTGTGGGGCTCGACGTAATCGCCGAGGAAGTCGCCCGTCGGCACGCCACGGCGTACCCGCCGTCCGGAATCTCCCCTGCGCACCGGGTGCTCTCCGACGGTGGTGAGTACCAGTGGCGTCGTGACGGTGAACCCCACCTGTTCGATCCGGAGACCGTCTTCCGCCTCCAACACGCGACGCGTGCAAAGCGCTATGACATTTTCCGCGAGTACACCCAGGGCGTGAACCAGCAAGCCGAGCGCTTGATGACCCTGCGTGGACTGTTTGCGTTCAAGGACGGAGTTCGCGAGCCGATTTCGATCGACGAGGTCGAGTCGTTGGAGTCCATCGTGTCGCGCTTCAGCACGGGTGCGATGTCATACGGCTCGATCTCGGCTGAGGCACACGAGACCCTCGCGATTGCGATGAACCGGCTTGGTGCTAAGTCGAACACGGGCGAGGGCGGTGAGGATCCCGAGCGCTTTGTTCCGATGGAGAACGGCGATTCCAAGCGATCGGCTATCAAGCAGGTCGCGTCTGGTCGCTTCGGGGTAACCAGCGAGTACTTGGTCAACAGCGACGACATTCAGATCAAGATGGCGCAGGGTGCCAAGCCCGGTGAGGGTGGACAGCTTCCAGGCCACAAGGTGTACCCGTGGATCGCAAAGACCCGGCACTCCACTCCCGGGGTCGGGCTGATTTCCCCGCCCCCGCACCACGACATCTACTCCATCGAGGACCTCGCGCAGCTCATCCATGATCTGAAGAACGCGAATCCTCGGGCTCGCGTGCACGTGAAGTTGGTGGCCGAGGTCGGCGTCGGCACGGTTGCTGCGGGGGTATCGAAGGCCCATGCTGACGTTGTCTTGATCTCCGGGCACGATGGCGGAACAGGTGCCTCACCTCTCACCTCGTTGAAGCACGCGGGAGCGCCGTGGGAATTGGGTCTGGCCGAAACCCAACAGACTCTGCTACTTAACGGCCTCCGCGATCGTGTCGTCGTGCAAACCGACGGTCAGCTCAAGACCGGCCGCGA
Organism: Candidatus Nanopelagicales bacterium; assembly: GCA_030836325.1. Next base: position 979 of record JAURQC010000121.1, on the reverse strand, counting down.
CGTCGTCATCGCCGCGCTGCTCGGGGCCGAGGAGTACGGCTTCGCGACGGCACCATTGGTGGTGATGGGCTGCGTGATGATGCGGGTGTGTCACCTTGATACGTGCCCGGTGGGTATCGCCACGCAGAACCCGGTCCTTCGCGAGCGCTTCGGTGGTTCGCCGGACTTCGTCGTGAATTTCTTCGAGTTCATCGCGCAGGAGGTGCGTGAGTACCTCGCCGAACTCGGGTTCCGCAGTCTCGACGAGGCCATCGGTCATGCCGAGATGCTGGACATGCGCCGGGCTATCGATCACTGGAAGGCCGACGGCCTCGACCTGACGCCAATCCTTCACGTACCCGATCTCCCCGAAAACGAGCCGCGGCGGCGAGTGGTCGCGCAGGATCATGGCCTCGAAGCTGCCCTCGATCAAGAGCTCATCGAGATGTGCCGGCCCGCGATCGATCGCGGCGAACCCGTTCGCGCAAACGTGACGATCCGTAACGTCAACCGCACGGTGGGAACGATGCTCGGGTCCGAAGTCACGCGTGCCCACGGCGGTGCCGGCTTGCCTGACGAGACCATCGATCTCACTTTCCAGGGATCGGCAGGGCAGTCCTTTGGGGCCTTCGTGCCTGCGGGAATCACCTTGCGATTGGAAGGCGACGCCAATGACTACGTCGGCAAGGGACTGTCGGGTGGCCGCCTGATCGTGCGGCCCGATCGTGGAGCGCCATTCGTGGCCGAGGACAACATCATCGCCGGCAATGTCATCGCATATGGCGCGACCAGCGGCGAGATTTTCATCCGTGGCCAGGTCGGCGAGCGCTTCTGCGTTCGCAACTCAGGCGTGCACGCGGTTGTTGAGGGCGTTGGTGATCATGCGCTGGAGTACATGACCGGTGGCATCGCGGTCATCCTCGGAGCTGTCGGTCGTAATGTCGGCGCGGGGATGTCCGGTGGTATCGGCTATGTCCTGGATCTCAACCCGAGTCGGGTC
>JAURQC010000009.1 GCA_030836325.1 Candidatus Nanopelagicales bacterium | reverse complement strand
TCGACATCACCATCGCCGAATACATCCGAGAGGCAGCACTCAAAGAAGCACGCGAGGAGTTGCCGCACAGCATCGCCGTGGTGGTCGAGGAGATCGTGCCCCGCGAGGACCGCCCCGAGGGCAAGCCCCTAACCGACGTCCGTGCGGACATCTACGTCGAGCGCGACAGCCAAAAGGCAATCGTCATCGGCAAGAAGGGCTCACGCCTTCGCGAAATTGGTGCAACATCCAGGCCCCACATCGAGCGCCTCCTGGGCACCCCGGTCTTCCTCGACCTCCACGTCAAGCTCGCCAAGGACTGGCAGAAGGACCCCAAGCAGTTGCGTCGACTGGGCTTCTAGCCCCGATGCTTGAACTCGAACAACTCACTACTTGGACCCGATAGTCGCAACTCAGTCAGCCGGGCCTCAGCGTCTTCGGTCGTTGGGATCTCACCCTCAGCCACGTACCAGCAGACGGTCATGGGTTCGAGCGCGCGGTGGAACCACTCGGCTCGTCGTTTCATCACTCCCCGGTGGCCGGGGTCATCGATTACGAATGCCCGAAGTGCGTCCAAGTCCCGCCACACCGACATGTTCACCAGCAGGTCAGCCGTTTCTGGATCGTCGCCGGACAACCGAACGCCCAGGGCTCCGTCACCACCGTCATCGCGTAGCCGCCAGATGAAGCCGTCGGCTGCCTCGGCTGCAGCGTTCACTTCCGCGATCATCGACACGAAGTCAGCCATCTCGGCTGACGTCAACGGGTGCTTCGCGCGAGCAAGGTTCAACTGGGCGAACGGCACTAGATCCGCTTATCGAGATCTGGGTGCAGTTCGTAGCGTCGGCCGTACGTTTCGACGATGGCGATAATGATGGCCACAAGTGGGATACCGATGATCGCTCCTATCGGCCCGAAGAGTGCTGCGCCGATGAACACGGCGGCCAAGGCGACGCCGGAATTGATATCCATCGTGGCTGTGGAGATCCGTGGCGTGAAGATGTAGTTCTCGATCTGCTGGTAGATGGTTGCGAAGATGACGATCCACAGCACATCCCACGGATCGTTGAAGGCAGCGAAGAACGCCGGGACGATGATTCCGATGTAGGTGCCGATCGTGGGAATGAACTGGCTTACAAAGCCAGCGAAGATGCCCATCGGTAGCCAGTAGGGAACATCGATGATCCAGAAGAAGGCAATGTGTGCTGCGGCAGATATTGACGCCAACGCCAGTTTGGAAATGACAAAGCCACCGGCTTTGCGAACGGAGATGTCCCAGACATCAATGAAGACCACCTGGCGATCCGGTCGCAGCCACGACGCCAGGAATCGCTTGATGCGGGGAGCCGATGCGGAGAAGTAGAAGCTGAAGACGATCACGGTCAGGAGCGAGAAGATCGCCCCGAACACGCTGGAGATGACGCCGAGGATCCCGCCCGCGAGAGAACCTGCGATGTCGGCGATCTGCTGAGTAGTGAGGTTCAGGTTTGCGGTGATGTCGGCCGGGTCGATGCCCGCATCGAAGGTTCCATTCAGCCAGGACACCAGGTCGAGCACAACAAATGGAACGCTCAAGACCAAGGCGGTGGCCTGTGCCGCGAGCGCGCCTCCGAAGAGGAACAGGAACAAGCCGATGCCGAGCGTGACGCTTAGCGCGACGATCGTGGTCGCCAGGGCCCTCGGCATCCCGCGGCGGGTGAGGCCGGTAACGAGCGGGTCGAAGGAAATAGCCAGGAGCCAGGCGAGCAGGATGTTGAACAAGAAGCCGGCGAGGCGAAGTGCCGTCCACTCGAAGACCTGGAAGATGACGATCCCAACCAGGATGATCAAAACGGTCTTACGAAGGAACTTCGGATCCAAGGCGACCATCTGGACTGATCGGCGAGGAGTCACCTCATCGTCCCCGCGGATCGGCACGTCCGGCGGCGACGGATCCTCGGACATTCGAATCCTCCCGGGCGCGCCATCTGCGTGCAGTACTTCCAGCCGGTGAGAATGTACCGTGCCGACCTACCGTGATGAGGGAATTGTGCTTCGCACCCAGAAACTGGGCGAGGCCGATCGCATCATCACGCTTCTCACTCGGCGCAACGGTCGCGTTCGCGCGGTTGCCCGTGGAGTGCGCAAGACCTCCAGTCGCATCGGAGCTCGGCTCGAGCCCTTCAACCACGTGGACGTGCAGTTCTACGAAGGCAGATCCTTGGACAACGTCACTCAGGTCGAGACCATCGATCCAATCGGTGGGCGCCTCGCCGACGATTACGCCAAGTGGACGTCGGGTACGGCAATGCTCGAAACGGCCGAACGGCTTACCTCAGAGGAGCGTGAACCGAGTGTTCAGCAGTACGCGCTCCTGGTATCGGGCCTGCGGTCGATGGCAGCCGGTGAACACGAGCCAACCCTGATCCTCGACTCCTACCTCCTGCGATCACTCGCGGTGGCCGGGTGGTCGCCCTCCTTCGATGAGTGCGCCCGCTGCGCCGAGCCAGGACCCCACCGAGCCTTCAACGTCCAGGCCGGCGGGATGGTCTGCGGCAACTGCCGTCCTCCAGGAAGTGCGGCGCCAAGCCCGCTCGCCGTTGCTCTCCTGGGTGCGCTCTTGGCGGGCGACTGGGAAGTCGCCGACGCGGCCGAGACAAGAGAGCGCAATGAAGCCAGCGGGCTGGTAGCCGCCTTCCTTCAATGGCATATCGAGCGGGGCCTGCGCTCCCTTCCTCTCGTCGATCGAACATGAGCTCTACTCGATCTGTGAAGATGACCTGATGGCCCGCCGGAAGAAGACCCCTCAACGGCAACCCACGCCGCACCCGTCGGGTGCCAAACCACCGCAACTTCCCGAGGACCTGATTCCCAAACACGTTGCGATCGTGATGGATGGCAACGGCCGCTGGGCCAAGGAACGTGACCTTCCACGCACCAAGGGCCACGAGATGGGTGAAGCGAGTCTGCTCGATTGCGTGCACGGTGCGATCGAACTAGGCATCACGCATATCTCTGCCTACGCCTTCAGCACCGAGAACTGGAAGCGCTCACCGGATGAAGTGAAATTCCTGATGGGCTTCAATCGCGACGTCATACGCAGACGCCGCGATGAGATGAACGAACTCGGTGTTCGAGTTCGATGGGCAGGACGACGCAAGCGACTATGGAAGTCGGTTATCGATGAACTCGAGACAGCCGAGGAACTCACCAAGGACAACAACACGCTGACTCTGACCATGTGCGTTAACTACGGAGGACGCGCTGAGATCGCCGATGCAGCCAAGAAGATCGCCGACGACGTCAATGCGAAAAGACTCGACCCCGACAAGATCGACGAGCGCCTGTTTGCCAAGTACCTCGACGAACCCGACATGCCCGATGTCGACCTATTCGTTCGCTCATCGGGTGAGCAGCGCACCTCGAATTTCTTGATCTGGCAGTCCGCCTACGCCGAGATGGTGTTCCTGGACACCCTGTGGCCGGACTTCGATCGCCGGCACCTGTGGCACGCCTGCGAGATCTACGCCTCCCGGGATCGCCGCTACGGAGGAGCGGTCCCGAACTTTGTTCCAAAATCCTGAGTAGCTGGGGTCCTAGCACCCCGGTTCGCGCGAATTCGATGCCCGACTGTGCTGTGTATGGCACGGTGCATACCTTGGCTACGGAAGGTGAACCTGTGTTTTTCGAATCGATGAAATCCACTCTCGTCCGCGCGGTCGCTGGTGCCATTAGTGGCGCGCTCATTCTTGGTGGAGTGGCGATCGCTCCGGCCGCCCAGGCGGTTGGAGGTGTGGACCAGGCCACGAGCAATTTCCAGATGTTCTCGACGCCTGCTGTCGAATACCAGGAGCAGGCCCTCTCGACAGGAGCCAGCGCGGAGCCTCTGTTCAACGCGGGGCTTCAGCGAATTTCAGGGCGCACGACGTTCCGTGCGATATTTGGAGCCGCCCCAAACCGACAAATCTCTCAGTATCAAATGGGACTTCGCAGGTGCCCCAACGCATCTGACGTGGCGAACTGCGATGTGGATCAAGAGGCGGCGGTCGTGACCCGCACACTGAATCACGGGTTGGTTATTGCAGAGGATCTTGACGTCGACATCGTGGACAGCATGTACGGAGATATCTACCGTGGTCAGTTGCTTGTTGACAATGCAATTGGTTACGCCACGCGCGCGTATCTGGCAGTGATGAGGCAGCCACGGACACTGTTGCCGCCGATGGTGCTTCGCGATGGAGCCGATGCGGCAAGGATCGATCTGGCTAAGAATGACCTCACCGTTTCGCTTCCGGATTGGACGAATCTGCCTGATACGAACGAGCGACCCCTGCGCAACCTGTCTGTTTGGGCCTGTCCGACGGGAGCAGCCAGCCAAGTCCAGACGTACGAGTGGGACTCCTCGGAATGCACACGCCTCGAGGAAGCCAGTCTCAACCGAACTGCCGCTCGAGACTTGAACGGCGGATACTCGAATAGGCCAGAACGCGCCTCGTTGCCTGGGCAGTACCTGATTGTCGAGGACACGCTCAAGTACGGATCCCTGGTGAACGGTGGGGCTCACGTGACAGTGCGATCGGTTCCCTACTTGATTGAAGATTCCGAGGCTGCCAGCCAGCAGCAGGGTCAGCAGCCGCAGCAGGGAACTGCTCAGCAACAAAATCAAGGAACCCAGACGCCTGGACAGCAGGCGCAGACGCCGACCGCGACGCCGACCAATACCGCAGCGCAAGCGACGGCTGCGCAACCGACAGGCGCGGCCGCACTACGGCTTCGCGTGGATCAGGCACCTGTCGTCAGCACCACGGGCGTCGGATCGGTAGAGGGGACGACGCTGACCGTGCGCTCGCCGTCGGTCCAGAAGAAGGGCAAGCGCAAGAAGTCCTACCGGGCGATCGTCGACCCGCGATACAAGGGGCGGGTTGCCTTCGTCTTGACCAGGACCACACCCAAGGGCGAAATGATCGTTGCCAAGAGCAAGGTGAAGAACACCAATAAGAAGGGCAGGGCGAAGATCCGCTGGAAGTTCGCCAAGCGCAAGCCCACGGGCCAATACACGCTGTATGTGTCTTTCATTCCAAACAAGAAATATGGCAAACCAGGGCTGACTGTCTCGAAGACCATGAGTCTGCGATGAGGCGCTAGTTCGAGCAGTCACCGCAGAGACCGAAGATCTCCAGGGTGTGGCTTACGTCGGTGAAGCCGTGCTCAGCGGAAACTTTGTCGGCCCAGCGTTCCACGGCCGGTCCGTCTACTTCCACGGTCCTGCCGCAGGCCCGACACACCAGATGGTGGTGGTGGGTGTCGCTGCAACTGCGGTACACGCTCTCGCCGTCCTCACGGACGATCACATCAACATCACCAGACTCCGCCAGTGCGGTAAGCGTTCGGTAGACAGTGGTCAGGCCGACGGTGGTGCCTTCGTGGCGCAGATAGTCGTGGATCTCCTGGGTGGATCGGAAATCGTCGAAGTGTTCGAGGGCGTTGATGACTGCTGTTCGTTGTTTGGTGGACCGGACGCCAACGGTTGCCTTGGATTCAGTGCTCATGGTGGTGTCCGTGATCGTCGTGGCCAATGTCGAATCCGTGGTTGTGATGCTCGGTTGGGAATAGGGGTGTGTTGTCGTCCTGGGAATGCAGGGAGCCAAGGCCGTAGGCCGTCGCGAGGTTCTCTGGAGTCAGAGCTTGTTCGGGTGGACCAGAAGCAACCACGTAACCAGAGGTGAGGATCACGTGATCAGCCACTTTGGCTTCTTCCAGATCGTGGGTGGTGAGAACAACGGAACACCCGCGTTCGGGCTCGTCGTGGATGATCGCATCGATCGTCTTTGCTGACGTGATGTCCAGGCCGGTCAGTGGTTCATCAAGGAGCAACATTGCGTGGTCTTGGGCGATTCCCTGCGCGACATAAACACGCTGGCGTTGACCACCGGAGAGTTCGGTGATGTGACGGTCTGCAAGGTGGGTGATGTCCAGGCGCTCCATGGCTTGCTGCACCCGCTTCTTGTCCTCTGCGCTCGGACGTCGCAGGAAGCCGAGCGATGGGTACCTGCCCATGGCGACTGCTTCGCGAACAGTGAGGGGGGTGCCAGCTGGAACGGTTGTGTACTGCAGGACGTAGGAGATCTGCGACTGGCTGAGTGCAGGCGTTGCGCCGAGAACACTCAGGGCGCCGCTGTCGATCGTGAGTAGGCCGGCGATGGCATGCAGCAACGTCGACTTGCCCGAGCCGTTGGGGCCGATGATCGCCGTAATCGCGCCCTTGGGAATCGTGAAGTCCGAATCTCTCAGGGCTACGCGCTCACCTCGTGAAATGACCACATGGCGTCCCACCACCGCATCAGGCATGGGACACCTCCTGCGGCGCGCGACGCGGAGCCAGCCGGGTGACGGCCAGCACGATGAAGAAGATGACGATCGGAACGAGTGCCATGGTGGCCGAGCCCGCGGTGCCGAGGTGGTAGCTCAAGGTCAACCCGAGCCACACCGAGAAAAGCGCGATAACCGTGGCGTACAGCATCATCCGCGGCACAGTTCGGGCGAGGAGACTGGCCGCAGCTGGCGGACCGACCAAGAGGCCGAAGACGAGCAAGGTTCCCACTGATTGGTAGCTGCCGATCACCGCAGCCGCGATCAGCACCATGAGGGCGGCGTGGGCGCGCTTAGGTTTCATACCCAGCAGTTCGGCCTTTTCAGCGTTGAAACTCAACGCCAGCAGTGGTCGGTAGAGCGCGAGCGCCACGCCGATGACTATGGCGGCCAAGATCGCCTGGCCCACCAAATCACCGGCCGTCACGCCGAGTGCGTCACCGAACAAGATGCTCGTCAGGCTGCCGGAGTACGTGTCCAGGCGGGAAATGATCACCACACCAAGGGCGAGCATCCCCACAAACAGCAAGCCGATCGAGGTGTCCTCGCTTAGTGCTGTCTGCCGATGCACCACTTCGATCGCGAGAACCATGACTGCTGCGGCGACGGCTGCCCCGATCAAAGGGTTTATGTCCAACACGACTGCTGCGGCGATTCCCGGAACCACACCGTGGACGAAGGCATCTCCGAAGAAACTCATGCCACGAAGAACCAGCCAGGTGCCCACGATCGAACTCATTACCGCGGCGAGCGCACCACCGATGAGTGCTCGCTGCTGGAAGGCCAGCGCGAATGGCTCGGTGAAGAACTCCACGGCGTCAGTCTTCCAGGTAGGGCAGTCGAGGGCTCAGGAGTTGAGCGCGGTCGAGATGCGTTCGGCATCGGTGAGCATCAGTGAGACGTAGTCCTCGGCGCCTGAGCCCGATTCGCCGAGGCTGCCGACGAATAGGGGCACCACCTGGACGTCGTCTCCGACTTCCTCGGCTACCGCGTAAGCCAGGGCGCTTGGTTCTGCGGTGTTCGTGAAGATCGCTCGAACGCCCTCGGACTGGATGGTGGCGACGAGATCGGCGAGTTCGCCGCTGCTTGGCTCGGCGAGCGTGGTTCCTGCCGGAATGACGGTGCCGGCGATCTCGTAACCGTAGGTCTCGGCGAGATAGCCCAAGGCGTCGTGGTCGGTCACCAAGATGCGCTGCGACGCCGGAACGGATTCCAGTAGTGCCCGCACCTGGACTTCAGCGGCGCGAATCTCGTCGGCTACCTGAACTCCGCACTCGGCGTACTGGGCTCCGCCGGAAGCGGAGAGTTCGTCGCCGATGAGTTCGGCGACCTGCGCCATGCGATTCATGTCGAACCAGAAGTGCGGATCTTCATCACCGTGCTCGTCAGCATGCTCATCCGTTGAGGTGGCCTTCTCGTCGCTGTGTTCGTCGTCGCTGTGTTCGTCATCGTGGCCGTTGTGTTCACCGAATGGGATGGGGTCAACCGTTTCGGCAACGTTGATGACCGTGGCTCCGTCGGCGGCCGCGTTGTCCAGTGCATCGTCGAGCCCAGCTTCGAGTCCAAGCCCGTTCGCGATGACGATGTCGGCGCCAACAACCTCCGCGACTTGAGCTGACGAGGGGGAGAAGTCGTGCGGATCGGCACCGATGGGCATGAGAACCGTGACGGCGGCATCGGGATCTGCACAGGTCGCGATCTGCTGGG
>JAURQC010000120.1 GCA_030836325.1 Candidatus Nanopelagicales bacterium | reverse complement strand
TACTTCGCCGTCGACCTCTAAACCCGCGAACATGCAGCCTGACAGCGCGAACATGCAGCCTGACAGCGCGAACATGCACGGACACAGCGCGAACATGCAGCCTGACAGCGCGAACATGCACTGCCGCGCCGACCCGAGTTACTAATTGACGACCGGGAACTTCTCGTACGGCTGACCTAGTGCCTCGGGGCCCATGGCGCTGTAGCCACCATCGACGGCGAAGTCGCTGCCGGTCACGAAGGTTGCGCCGTCAGAGCAGAGGTAGCAGATGGCGTCGGCAATCTCCTCGGGTTCTGCCATCCGACGGATCGCGTGGAACTCGCCGGCGAAGTTGTCCGCGTGCTCGCGGGTGCCGTAGCGATTCTCGATGTTTCGGCTCCAGGTCCATCCAGGGGACACGCTGTTGAGCCGGATTCCCAGCGGAGCCAACGCCTGCGCCATATTGCGGCTCAGGCCTAGGAGAGCTGCCTTCGTAACCGGGTAAACGATTCGGTTTGGCTGCGACGCCTTCCCCGAGACCGACGTCACCAACACGGCCGCACCTCGTCCACGCTCTTGCATCAACGGCACGGCCTTTTCGATGAACATCGCGGCACTGGCAACGTTGACGTTCAACGAATTCAGCCATTGGTCGCGTGTTGTGTCGAGGTAGCCGCACGCAAAGGTGGTGTGGGCGCTGACGGCGAAGTCGACGCCGCCGAACTCATCGACGGCGGTCTTCAAGAGCGCGTCAAGGTCGGCATCGGACGTGACGTCCGTTGCCACGAACCGCCCAGCATTTCCGAGGTCGGCCAGCAGTTCGTCAGCATGCTCAGTGTTCAGGTCGCCGAGCACGACCTTTCCGCCATTGGCAACGAACTGAAGAGCGAGTGCCTCAGTGATCAGCGACGCCCCGCCAGTCGCAACCAGCACCTTGCCTTCGAACTCTGGATACAGCGCCATGACTAGACCCCGGGGCGCTGGTGCTTGGACTCGGCGTCGTAAACCGCGCGAGCCGCACGAACCTCAGCCCGGTTGCTCACCTCCGGCACGCCAACCTCCCACCAGGTTCCGCCGCCGACCCATTCGTACTGGGCGACGTCGATAACCAACACGTAAGTCTTGTCCGAGGCCTTGGCTCGCGCATAGGCCGCAGGGATGTCATCGAGCGACTCGACCTTCTCCGCATTGGCACCCATCGACGCGGCATGGGCAACAAAGTCCACGCGCTGCAGATCGGTGTGCTTCGTAGTGCGCAGCAGGTTGTTGAACTCCTCGCCGCCCTGGTTGACCTGCAGGCGGTTGATGACGGCAAAGCCCTCGTTGTCGCACACGATGAAGATGACCTTGTTGCCGGTGAGAACGCTGGCGTAAATGTCGCTGTTCATCATCAGGTAGGAGCCGTCACCGACCCAGGAGACGACGTCGCGATCGGGGAGCGCCATCTTTGCGCCCACGGCACCAGCGATCTCGTAGCCCATGCAGGAGTAGCCAAACTCACAGTCGAAGGTGTTGGGTTCCTTAGTCCGCCACCCGGCGAAGAGCTCACCGGGAAGGCCGCCGGCGGCAGACAGGATGTAATCGGAGTCGTCGCATACCTGGTGGAAGCGCTGGATCACCTGGTTGTAGGCGGGCGGATCGCTGACAGCACGACCGAACTCGTCAAGGTGTGCGTTCCATGCGGCCTTTTCCGAGCGAGCGCGCTCCAGCCAATCCGAGGGCGCGGCGTAGTCACCGAGCTCTGTGTCGATCTGCTGCAGCGAGATGTCAGCGTCTGCGACAACGGAGGTTGCCTGCTGCTTGGTGGCATCCCATCGGGCGGCGTTGATGGTGACGATCTTGACGTTCGGATCCTTGAACAGTGCCCATGATCCGGTGGTGAAGTCCTGGAGTTTGGTGCCCACAGCGATGACGACGTCGGCGTCCTCGGCGATCGCGTTGGAGCAGGCATCGCCGGCGATTCCCAAGGAACCGGCGTAGTTGGGATCCGAATCCGCGAACGCACCCTTGCCGGCGAAGGTCTCAACGATCGGGATGTTCCGCTTGGCAGCGATCGCGCTGAGGGTCTCGGCGGCTCCGGAGTACAAGACGCCACCACCGGAGATGACGATCGGCTTCTTGGCCGAGGCGATCACTGAAGCAGCGGCGCTGATCTCACGCGGATCGGCCTGCGGGCGGCGGATGTAGTGGACTTTCTCCTCGAAGAACTTGACGGGATAGTCGTAGGCCTCGGCCTGGACGTCCTGGGGAAGCGCGATGAAGGCCGGCCCACAGTCGGCGGGATCGAGCATCACCGCGAGTGCCTGCGGCAGCGACTTCATCAACTGCTCGGGCTTCATGATGCGATCCCAGAATCGAGTGATCGGCTTGAACGTGTCCGCCGCAGTGATCGTCGGGTCACCGAACTGCTCGACCTGCTGGAGCACCGGGTCGACGATCCGGTGGGCGAAGGTGTCGCCACTGAGCAGCAGTACCGGAAGACGGTTCGTGATGGCCACACCCGCGGCGGTGACCATGTTGGTGCTGCCCGGGCCCACAGAGGAGGTCGCGACCATGATCTGCTTGCGGCGCATCGCCTTGGCGTAGGCGATGGCTGACAAAGCCATGGACTGCTCGTTGTGACCCCGCCAGGTCGGGAAATCGTCCTTAACCTCTGCGAGGGCTTCCGCCAGCGACGTCACGTTGCCGTGGCCGAAGATGCCGAAGGCACCGGGGAACAGGGGGACTACTTGGCCGTCGATCTCGGTCTTTTGGGCAGTTAGCCAGCGCACCAGAGCTTGGGCCATGGTCAAGCGGGTGGTCTCCACTGTGTCCTCCTGGACGGGTCATGATTTTTGGTCGGATTGCGGGCTCGAAAGTCGGGGCATACTGTGCCATGCTGCGCGTTGGCACGTTCCAACTTAGGGGTAGGAAGGCTCCCACGCCAAGGGGTCGGCCGCACATTTTCCAGATTTTGACGTTTCGAGAGGACCGCAATGAGCGACATGTTGAGCCGGGTTGCCGGAGCACCTATCACCTGGGGCGCCGACGCCTCCGCGGGTTGGGGCTACATGATGGATCCCGCCAGGGTGATGTCCGAGATGCGCGAAGTCGGCCTCAGTGCCACCGAACTCGGCCCTGATGGTTTCTTGCCGAGTGACCCCGAGGAGCTCAAGGATTTCGTTGCCGGCTACGACATGTCGATGGTCGGCGCCTTCGTCCCCGCGATCTTGTACCGCGATAAGGACATGGAGGCCGATCTCGACTACTTCGGCCGAGCCAGCGACCAGCTTGCTACAGCCGGCGCTTCCACCGTTGTGCTCGGGCCGCGTTCGCACTACGACGGCTACGACACTGAGATCGACATGGACGACGACCAGTGGAAGGTCTTTTTGAAGAACGTGCGCCGGTTCCAGGACATCACTGAGGCTCGTGGACTGGCGACCGCGCTCCACCCGCACTGGGGAATGGCAATCTCTCGGCAAAACCAGGTCGATCGCCTTCTGAACTCCTGTGACGTGGGAATGTGCGTCGACACCGGTCACCTGTTCTTGTCGGGTGTCGACCCGCTGCAGGTGGTCAAAGATGCTGGTGACCGGGTCCTGCACGTCCACATCAAGGACCTGACCAACGAGATGGCCGAGAAAGTCCGCAATGGAGAGGTTCCCTTCCGTCAAGCAACGATCGACGGAATGTTCGTGCCCGCTGGCTCGGGTGACGTCGACCTGGCCGGCGTTATCAAGTATCTCGAGGGTCGCGGCTACCAGGGCTGGTACGTGCTCGAGCAGGACTGCTCGCTGGCGGGTGATCCCGAGCCAGGTACCGGACCCATTGAGGATGCGCGAGCGAGCGTTGAGTTCTTGAAGAAGGTCGCTGCGGAACTGTGAACCCCGAGGTTCGGGTCCTCGGCACGCACCGGGCCAAGCTCGGTGAGTCGCCGGTGTGGTCCGAACGTGACTCGACTCTTTACTGGGTCGATGTCGACGCCTCTTCCATCCAGGCTTTGCGCTGGGGTAGCGAGGAACCGTCGTCATGGTTTCTTCCGGGAAGGCCTGCGTGCATTGCTCTGACTGAGCGCGAGCATTCGTTCGTTGTTGGCATGGGAGCAGGGCTGATCGAGTACGACGCAGTCACGGGAGACTGGGCCGAACTTGTTGCGCTGGAGAGCAATCCGCTCATTCGCATGAACGATGGTCGCTGCGACCCGCGCGGTCGATTGTGGGTTGGCTCCATGGATGAAGGGTCCGAGTTGGAAGCAGGCTTTCCGCGTGGTCATCTCTTCTGCGTTGACATCGACGGCTCGGTCACGACGGTAGTCGAACGAGTCGCCACTTCGAACGGACTGGCGTTCTCGCCGGATCAGCAAACGATGTACTGGACCGATACCTCCGAGCAAGTCATCTGGATGTTCGATTACGACGTCGATTCCGGGACGGCGCACAACAAGCGTCCCCTTTTTGACTTCGCCCCACTACCGGGTAAGCCAGACGGGGCGTGCGTTGACGTGGATGGTTGCTACTGGGTGGCATGTGTCTACGGCTGGGCGGTCGTTCGCATCACCCCCGATGGTCGTTTAGATCGAACGGTCGAACTTCCTGTTCACAAACCGTCGATGCCGGCTTTCGCGGGACCGGATCTGGACACCATGGTGGTGACATCGATCAGCTCGGGTGGTCGTCAACCGGCTGCCGAGGGCCCGCTTGCTGCCGGATCCCTTGTGGCCTTCGAGCCCGGTGTTCGCGGCTTACTTGAACCGCTCTGTGCTGTGACGGTCTAACTAGTAGGTGCTGGTGATCGCTTCGGCGACGGTGCCGCGGGCGGTTGCGAGATCTTCCCCGACTTGCTTGCGCAAAGCGACGACGTCCGCGCTCACCGTGACCATGCCGAACCCTTGCTCGACTCGCTTAGCGCACAGCGCTGCACTGGCGTGCACGCCGGGAACCACGCCGTTGCGTCGGCAACCGGCGACGATCTCGACCATCGCTTCATCGAGCCGAGGATCGGTGGTGTTCGGCTTGATGCCCAGGCTGATCGACAGATCGTTCGGGCCGACGTAGATGGCTTCGATACCGGGAACGCTGAGGATGTCGTCGATGTTCCTCATGGCCTCGGCTGTTTCGATCATCGGGATGACGGAGATCTGATCGAGTGCGTAGTCGAAGTAGTCGTCCCCTTCGACCAGAACCGCTCGGGTTGGACCGAAGCTGCGCTCACCGTCGGGTGCGTAGCGCGTGTAGGACAGTGCCCGCTCGCAGGTTTCGCGGTCGTTGACCATTGGCACGATCACCGCGCGTGCTCCGGCATCGAGGGCTTTACCGATGTGCCCGGAGTCGCAGGATGGCACGCGCACGATCGGTGTTGCCGGACCGAGCGAGAGGACTTGCAGCATCGGAAGCATCGTCGAATAGTCGATCGCCCCGTGCTGTGTATCGATGGCCACGTAGTCGAAACCGGCGTTGGCCATGATCTCGGCGTTGATGGTGGATGCGTTGGAAATCCAACTGCCGATTGCTGTGTTTCCTGCGCGGATGGCTTCTAACCACGGGTTCGGACGCATCGCTTGCCTTTCGCTTGACACCGTATGGTGAGGCTACGCGGTGGATGGCCTTTACAGAATGTGGGGTTGAGTGTGAGTAAGGACGTAGTCGTCACGTGGCCCGTGTTTGACGTCGACGGACCGACCACAGGCGCACTGCTAAGACAAGCAGGCTTGGGAATCAGACTCCATCCTCGAACTAGTAACCGAACCCCGGCCGAGCTTGCTGAGATCCTCGGCGATGCAGTGGGTGTTATCGCGAGCACCGATACATTTGACGCAACCGTGTTCGCGGCATGTCCGCGCCTCAAGGTGATTGCCCGCACTGGGGTGGGAGTCGACGCGATAGACATGGACGCTGCCACCGAGGCAGGGGTAGTGGTGGCAACAACTCCGGGTGCGAATGAAGAGGCGGTTGCCGATCATGCGCTGGCCATGATTCTCGCTTTGCAGCGACGCCTCGCGGAGAACGATGCAGCAATCCGCGACGGACGGTGGGATCGCGCTGGATCGCTCACCCCTGGCGACCTCTACGGCGCCACGGTGGGGCTGGTGGGTTCGGGTGTGATCGGTCGCGCGGTCATCCGTCGATTGCTCGCCTTTGGAACGACCGTGATCGTCTACGACCCGTTCCTGGATGTGGCTCCTGAGGGCACGCAGCTCGTCGACCTGCCGACATTGCTAGCGCGAAGTGACGTCGTCACTGTTCATGCGCCGCTCACCGTC
Organism: Candidatus Nanopelagicales bacterium; assembly: GCA_030836325.1. The sequence goes on along the minus strand of JAURQC010000120.1, from coordinate 11,753 downwards.
GGCACCCGAAATCTGCTCGGTGCCGAACAGTTCGCAGCTATGAAGCTGGGCGCCTTCGTGATCAACGTTTCGCGCGGAGGGATCGTCGATGAAGAGGCGCTCGCGGACTCGATTCGATCCGGACACCTTGCCGGCGCTGGCTTGGATACGTTCGCCAAAGAACCCGTTGGTGATTCACCGTTGCGAGATCTGCCCACGGTGATCATGTCCCCGCACATCGCTGGGCTCAGCCACCGGTCAATTGAAGCGATGACCGAGCAGGCAACCCAAGCCGTCCTAGATGTCGTCGCAGGTCGGTTGCCTGCGCACCCAAAAAATCCCCAAGCGCTCGCGACTCGTGTGGACTGAGTGCAAGTTCGCGCTCCCAGACTGCAAGTTCGACCCTGAGAACTGCACGTTCGCGCTCCCAGACTGCAAGTTCGCGGGGTAAGGGGGGGGTTAGACGCGGCGGAAGATCAGTGCGCGCTTGACCTCTTGGATCGCCTTGGTGACCTCGATGCCACGCGGGCAAGCATCGGTGCAGTTAAAGGTGGTGCGACAGCGCCACACGCCCTCTTTGTCGTTGAGTACTTCAAGCCGCTGCTCGAAGCCGGCATCGCGGCTGTCGAAGATGAACCGGTGCGCAGCGACGATCGCCGCGGGACCGAAGTACTGGCCGTCGGTCCAATAGACCGGGCAGGACGTGGTGCAGCAGGCGCACAGGATGCACTTGGTGGTGTCATCGAATCGAGCCCGATCCTCGGCTGATTGCAAACGCTCGCGGGAGGGCTCGTGACCTTCGGGGATCAAGAACGGCAGCACCTGCCGGTAGGCCGCAAAGAACGGCTCCATGTCGACGATCATGTCCTTCTCGACCGGCAGACCCTTGATCGCCTCGATGGTGATGGGCTTGCTGGCGTCGAGGTCCTTGACGAGCGTTTTGCAGGCCAGTCGATTGCGGCCGTTGATGCGCATCGCGTCCGAACCACAAATGCCGTGACCACACGAGCGACGGAAGCTGAGCGTGCCGTCGAGCTCGCCCTTGATCTTTTCCATGGCGGTGAGAACACGGTCGGTGGGGAACAGCGCGACGGTGTAGTCCTCCCAATGCGGCTCGTCGTCCACATCGGGCAGGAAACGACGAATACGGAAGGTGTAGTCCGTAGCGACCGGAATCTCGGTTTCGGGGACCGTGGTCTCCTCGACGACAGCTGTCATCAGTACTTGCGCTCCATCGGTTCGTAGCGGGTGACGCTCACCGGCTTGTAGTCCAAGCGGACGTAGTCCTCACCGCTAACGCCCTCCGCCTTGTACGCCATGGTGTGGCGCATGAAGTTGACGTCGTCGCGGTTGGGGTAGTCCTCGCGGGCATGTCCGCCGCGGGACTCCTTGCGCTCGAGTGCGCTGACCACTGTCACTTCAGCAAGGTCGAGCAGGAAGCCGAGCTCGATCGCTTCGATGAGGTCGGTGTTGTAGCGGGTGCCCTTGTCCTGGATAGACACGTTGGCGTAGCGAGCCTTGAGTTCCTGGACGTCGCTCAGGGCCTGCTTCAGGGTCGCCTCGGTGCGGTAGACCTGGGCGTTCATGTCCATGGTCTCCTGCATGTCCTTACGCAGGGCCGCAGTTCGCTCGCTTCCCGTCCCCGAACGCAGACGTTCGACTAGGGCAATGGTGGTCCCCTGCGGGTCGGCAGGCAGTTCAGCGTGCTCCACGGAGTTCGCGTACTCGGCCGCGGCGATACCTGCACGGCGTCCGAACACGTTGATGTCCAGTAGCGAATTAGTACCCAGCCGGTTGGCTCCGTGGACCGAGACGCAGGCGACTTCGCCGGCGGCGTACAGGCCTGGAACCACGTGCTCGTTGTCGCGCAGCACCTCGGTGTGGATGTTGGTGGGCACCCCACCCATCGCGTAGTGAGCGGTGGGGAACACCGGCACGAGTTCGGTGATCGGATCCACACCTAGATAAGTGCGGGAGAACTCGGTGATGTCTGGAAGTTTCGACTCCACCTGCTCGGCGGGCAAGTGTGTGAGATCGAGATAGACGTAGTCCTTGTTCGGACCTGCGCCGCGGCCCTCACGAACCTCTTGGACCATCGCGCGCGCCACCATGTCGCGCGGTGCGAGGTCCTTGATCGTGGGTGCATAGCGCTCCATGAAGCGCTCGCCGGAGGCGTTGCGCAAGATGCCACCCTCGCCCCGCGCACCCTCGGTGAGTAGCACGCCAAGGCCAGCCAGGCCCGTGGGATGGAACTGGTAGAACTCCATGTCCTCCAGCGGCAGACCCTTGCGCCAGATGATTCCCATGCCGTCACCGGTGAGGGTGTGGGCATTGGAAGTGGTCTTCCAGACCTTGCCGTAACCGCCGGTGGCGAACACCACGCTCTTGGCGCGGAAGATGTGGATTTCACCGGTGGCGAGCTCGTAAGCGACGGCGCCGGCAGCCACAGGCTCACCGGAGTCCTCGTTCACGACGATGTCCAGGACGTAGAACTCGTTGAAGAATTCAACACCCGCCTTGATGCAGTTTTGGTAGAGAGTCTGCAAAATCATGTGACCGGTGCGGTCGGCTGCGTAGCAGGAGCGACGCACCGCGGCCTCGCCGTGGTTGCGGGTGTGGCCGCCGAAACGACGTTGGTCGATGCGACCCTCGGGTGTCCGGTTGAACGGCAGCCCCATCTTTTCCAGGTCGAGAACTGCGTCGATGGCTTCCTTGCACATGATCTCGGCGGCGTCCTGGTCGACCAGGTAGTCACCACCCTTGATGGTGTCGAAGGTGTGCCATTCCCAGTTGTCTTCCTCGACATTGGCCAGGGCCGCGCACATACCACCTTGCGCCGCACCAGTGTGCGAACGAGTGGGGTAGAGCTTGGTGAGAACGGCGGTCCGGGCGCGGTCACTGGATTCCAGCGCAGCGCGCATTCCGGCGCCACCAGCGCCGACGATGATGACGTCGAAGGTGTGAGTTTGCATGGTGCTCTCGATCCTCCAGTTAGCCGATGTTCGGGTCGAACGTGAATATGACCAGCGTCCCGAGAAGGATGATGAAGGCCGCGGATACGTAGAGCAGCATCTTCAGCCAGAAGCGGGTCTGATCGCGCTCTGCGTAGTCGTTGATGATCGTGCGCATGCCGTTGGTGCCATGCAACATGGCCAGCCACAGCATGGTCAGATCCCAGGCCTGCCAGAAGGGGCTTGCCCAGCGACCGGCGACGAAAGCGAAGTTGATGCGCTGAACACCGCCGTCGAGGATGTTCATGATGAACAGATGACCCAAGACCAAGAAAACCAGGACTAGGCCGGAAATCCGCATGAACAGCCACGAGTAGAGCTCGAAGTTGCTGCGCTGACGGGTGCGGCGCCCACCCTGGGGGGTCCGGGGCGCGTCGATGCTGGGGGCGCTCATGGGGTACTCCCGAACAGTGCTTCGACGGTGTGAATCATCATGTAGTAGGTGCCCGGGATCATCACCACGAGCCACAAAGCGGCGATCGCCCAGGTCATCTGGCGCTGGTAGCGCGGGCCGCGCGACCAGAAGTCAACGAGGATCACGCGTACGCCATTGAGTGCGTGATAGAGAACCGCACCGACGAGACCGACCTCAAGGACATTCACGATCGGTGTCTTGTACGTGGCGATGATGAGGTCGTACGCCTCGGGTGAGACACGCACTAGGGCGGTGTCGAGGACGTGGACGAACAAGAAGAAGAACACCGAAACACCTGTGATGCGGTGCAGAACCCAGGTCCACATGCCGTCGCCACCGCGGTAGAGCGTGCCGACGGGCGTGGTGGTGGCCACCGGCGTTCCTCCTCTTTGTGTGGGCAACTCAGGCGAGGCTGGCGCCCCTGCCTGGTATGAGAGCAGCGTATCCCTGCTCAGCGATGTCGGCTCGGCGGGTTCCCTCCTGGATCGGTGTTCTGCCTCACACTGGCAGTGACCCGATCGGCTTTTTATGCGCAGAGATTTGGCCCTAGGGTGTGCGTCATGTCGTCCGAGACCGAATCCGGCCTGCCCCTCGAGTCCGTCTACGAGCCGTCGGCCCTTGATGGCTGGGATGCGGCCACCCAATTGGCCGAGCCCGGTGAGTACCCCTTCACCCGCGGCGTCTACCCCACGATGTACACGGGCCGGCCGTGGACCATGCGCCAGTACGCCGGCTTCGGCACCGCCAAGGAGTCCAACGAGCGCTACAAGCAACTTCTCGATGCCGGGACCATGGGCTTGTCGGTCGCGTTCGATCTGCCCACACAGATGGGCTACGACTCCGACCACCCGCTCGCGCATGGTGAGGTCGGCAAGGTTGGCGTGGCGATCGATTCCATCGACGACATGCGGGTGCTATTCGACGGTATTCCGCTGGACCAAGTCACCACCTCGATGACCATCAACTCACCCGCGGCGATCTTGCTGCTGCTTTACCAATTGGTCGCAGAAGAGCAGGGGATATCGCCGGACAAACTCGGCGGCACGATCCAAAACGACGTTCTCAAGGAGTACATCGCGCGGGGCACGTACATCTATCCGCCCGCGCAGAGCCTTCGCTTGATTACTGACATCTTCACTTACTGCCGCAATGAGATCCCGAAGTGGAACACCATTTCCATTTCTGGGTATCACATGGCTGAGGCGGGAGCGACTCCCGTTCAGGAGATCGCGTTCACACTCGCCGACGGCATTGAGTACGTCCGCGCGGCGGTTGAGTCGGGACAGGACGTCGACGACTTCGCCCCGCGCTTGGCGTTCTTCTTCGTCTCGCGCACCTCCATCATCGAAGAGGTCGCGAAATTCCGTGCAGCACGACGCATGTGGGCGCGCATCATGAAGGAACGATTTGGTGCGAAGAACCCGAAGTCGATGATGCTCCGGTTCCACACCCAAACGGCCGGCGTCCAACTCACCGCTCAGCAGCCAGAGGTGAACCTCGTTCGCGTTGCTGTCCAGGGTCTAGCGGCCGTCCTTGGCGGAACACAGTCGCTACACACGAACTCCTTTGATGAGGCCATCGCGCTACCGAGCGAGAAGGCCGCGCGTCTTGCCCTTCGCACACAACAGGTTCTCGCCTATGAGACCGATGTGACCAAGACAGTGGATCCGTTCGCCGGCTCCTATGTCGTGGAGTCACTCACCGATGAGATCGAAGAAGCCGCCATGGCGTTGATTGATCGCGTCGAGGAGATGGGTGGTGCTGTCGCGGCGATCGAGGAGGGCTTCCAGAAGTCGGAGATTGAGAACTCCGCATACCGGGTCACTCAGCAGATCGATAGTGGCGAGCGCATCGTTGTCGGCGTTAACAAGTACACCGTTCACGGCGACGAGCATTACGACCCACTCAAGGTAGACATGTCGATCGAAGCCGATCAAGTGGCGCGTTTGGAGAAGTTGAAGTCAGAGCGAGACAACGACGACGTCCAACGCCTCCTGCAAATCATTAGGGAGACAGCGGCGGGTGATGGAAATCTTTTGTACCCGATTCGCGATGCGCTGAGGGCCCGTGCGACGGTCGGCGAAGTCTCCGATGCGCTTCGCGATGTGTGGGGCACCTATCAGCCCAAAGACGCTTTCTAGTCCGACAGCGGCGTACATCGCGGACTAGATCGCGGACTAGATCGCGGCGTACATATCGGAGACCTCACTCGAGGCCTTCGAAAGAGCTGAATACAGCTTGGTCAACGTGTCGCTAATTGAAATGTTTCCCTGCGATGCACCGTGCTGGTGCTGCACACTAAAAAGCAAGCAATCGGTATGCCGGTTGCCCTTCGATACGGGCATCAGCCCCCGAGATTCGGTCGCGGGTCAGCGTCGCGAGCGCCGTCCCGCGCGGAAGGAGCGACATGGTTGACAATGACAAGCGCGTCGAGTTTTACCGACAAATGGCGAGAATTCGGGCATATGAGGCGGCGCTGCAAGGGAACTATCACGCGGACAAGGCACCCCAGTGGGATATCGGTGCGGGCTTGATCCCCGGTGAGATGCACTTGGCTGCCGGCCAAGAGCCTGTTGCTGTTGGACTGTGCGCGAACCTCGTCAAGGACGATGCCATCACAGGACCGCACCGCCCGCATCACCTCGCTCTGGCTAAGGGCGTGGACATGAAGAAGATGACCGCTGAGATCTACGGTCGCGACACTGGCTTGTCGCACGGCAAGGGCGGCCACATGCACCTGTTCGATCCCGAGCAGCACTTCTCGTGCTCAGGCATCATCGGCCAGGGCATGCCCGTGGCGGTGGGACAGGCGATGGCGTTCGCGCGGCGCGGAACCGACAACGTCGCTGTGGCCGTCGCCGGTGAAGGTGCCGCCAATCAGGGTGCGTTCCACGAAGCACTCAACCTCGCAGCCATGTGGAAGTTGCCGGTGATCTTCATCATCGAGGACAACGACTGGGCTATCTCTGTTGCCCGCGACACCGCGACTCCGATCAAGGACGGTTCCCTGCGCGGAACCGCCTACGGCATGCCATCCCAGCGCGTCGAGGGCAACGACGTCGAGATGATCTACGAAGCCTGCAAGACCGCCGTGGAGCGTGCTCGTGCCGGCGGAGGTCCAACATTGTTGGAAATTCACACGGTTCGGCTGTGGGGGCACTTCGAAGGAGATGCGCAGGCATATCGCGGTGATGAATTAAACGAGGCGGCCGAGCGCGATCCGTTGCCGGCTTACGAGCAGCGACTCATCTCCGCTGGCCTCCTCACCGAGGAGAGTGCAGCTGCGATCCGTGCTGAGGCCGAGGCCGAGGTGAACGAGGCGATCGAGTTCGCCAAGTCCAGCCCTGAGCCCAAGCCGTCGGATGCCTACCTCCACGTCTTCGCGTAAGCGGACGACGTCACCACGATCGTCGTAATCAATTGACCTGAAAGGACTTTCCATGACTGCAACAGTTGACGCCGGCACCCGCCGGGTCACAACCGCGAAGGCCATTTCCGAGGCCATCGCGCAAGAGATGCGTAGCAACCCCGAGGTGTTCGTGATGGGTGAGGATGTCGGCCCCTATGGAGGCATCTTCGGCTCAACCGGGGGTCTGTACGAGGAGTTCGGCTCGGCACGCATCGTCGACACACCAATCTCCGAGACAGGCTTCATCGGTGCCGGCATCGGCGCAGCCGTTGAAGGCATGCGGCCGGTGGTCGAGTTGATGTTCGTCGACTTCTTCGGTGTGTGTTTCGACCAGATCTACAACCACATGGCCAAGATCCACTACGAGTCCGGCGGAAACGTCAAGGTGCCGATGGTGCTGATGACCGCGGTGGGCGGTGGCTACTCCGATGCCGCTCAGCACTCGCAGTGCCTATGGGCAACCTTCGCTCACATGCCCGGCATGAAGGTGGTGGCGCCGTCGAACCCGTACGACGCCAAGGGCCTGATGATCTCGGCCATCCGTGACGACAACCCGGTCGTGTTCATGTTCCACAAGGGTGTGATGGGCCTTCCGTGGATGGCCAAGAACCCGCGGTCCATCGGTCCGGTGCCCGAGGAGGAGTACACCGTTCCGATCGGTAAAGCGGCAATCGCGCACGAAGGATCGGATGTGACCGTGGTCAGCGTCTCGATGTCGGTGCAGCACTGCTTGGACGTGGCCGAGGAACTCGAGGGGACCACCAGCGTTGAGGTTCTTGACCTGCGTTCGATCGTTCCGCTGGATCGCGAAGCGATTCTCAACTCGGTTGCCAAGACCGGAAAGCTGGTGATCGTCGATGAGGACTACAAGTCCTTCGGTCTCAGTGGCGAGATCATCGCCACGATCGCGGATAAGGATCCGAGCATGCTCAAGGCTCCGGTCGAGCGGGTCTGCTACCCGGACATCCCCATTCCGTACGCACGGGTCTTGGAATACGAGGCTCTGCCGACTCGAGACAAGATCAAGGCTGCAATCGCGAAGGTGACTGCATGAGCGAGACCATCTCGTTTCCGGAGATGTCCAACGATCCTGATGCCGAGGGAGTGGTCGCTACCTGGTTCGCCCAGACTGGTGAGACCGTCAAAGCAGGACAGGTCATCGCCGAAGTCATGGTCGACAAGGTCTCGGTCGATGTCGAGGCACCGATCGATGGTGTGATCACCTGCTTGATCGACGAAGAAGGCACTGTCAAGCAGGGTCAGGAGATCGCACGCATCGATTGATCACGTTCACTTCGTGAATCGCAGCGGCCCGCAGTAGCGTCCCGTCATGACGGAAAGCGACATGACAGAAATCGATTGGGACTCTCTGCGGGCCGCTGCGCGTGAGGCGCGCGATCACGCGTATGCGCCGTACTCCAACCACCCGGTCGGGGCTGCGGCTCTCACCGACGACGGACGCATCGTCTCCGGGTGCAACGTGGAGAACGCATCGATCGGCACGACGTTGTGCGCCGAATGCGGCCTGGTCAGCGAACTTGCCAAGACCAGTCCGGTTGGCCACAAGTCACGACTTGTCGCGTTCGCCTGCGTGGGCCCGAACCCTGGTCCGCTGCTGCCGTGTGGCCGCTGCCGGCAGATCCTGTGGGAACACGGCGGGCCGGACCTCATCATCGATCGAGACGGTGGGCCTACTCCGTTGTCGGTACTTCTTCCCGATGGCTTCGGTCGCGAAGACCTGCCCGACCACCGCTAGGTTGCATTCCGTGAGCACAGCAGCACTGGGAGTGATTGCCGGAACCGGTTTCTATGCCCTCGACGATCTTCGCGATCCCGAGGACATCACCGTCGAGACGATCTATGGGCCCACGCGTGCGCGGGTGGGAACCTTGCACGATCGGCGGACCGTGTTCATCTCACGGCACGGCTACGACCATTCGGTTCCGCCGCACATGGTGAACTACCGCGCGAATATCCAGGCGATGATCGACCTCGGGGTCACCGAGATCCTCGCGGTCAATGTGGTCGGTGGCGTCGGAACCGATGCGGGGGATTTGGTGATCGTCGACGATTTCATCGACTTCACCAAAGCCCGCCCCATCACGTTCTATGACGGCTCCACCCCCGAAGGCGTGGTGCACGTGGACATGGGCGAGCCGTATCACCCGCGCCTGCGCCAAGCGTGGAAGCAGGCAGCGGACAACCTGGGCGTCACGGTGATCGACCAGGGCATCTACGGCGCCTACGAAGGCCCGCGGTTCGAGACAAGAGCTGAGATTCGTCTCGCGGCGGCGGCGGGAGTGACCGTCGTTGGGATGACCGGCGTTCCTGAGGTCGTGCTCGCCGTCGAGCGCGATCTGCCGTACGCGAGCTTGTGCATCGTGGCCAACCCGGCTGCCGGTCAGGGCACCGAGCCCATCACTATCGAGGATGTGCAGGCGGTGGTCGCCGAGGGTGCGGCGACCGTTACACGCGTCCTGTCCGAAGCTGCACGGTTGCTCGCCTGATGGCATCGGACATTCGTGAGACCGTCGACACTGTCATCACCGGAGCTCGCTATGTATTGGCGTGCGACGACAGCCGAACCTTGCACGAGAACGCTGGAATCGCAATCAGGGACGGTCTTATCGTCTCCATTGGCGACCTGAACGGCATCTCGGCCCAGGCGACCATTGACGCCAGAGAATGCCTCGTCTTACCTGGGTTGATCAACCTGCACACACATTTGCCAATGACGCTGTTGCGCGGTGTCGCCGAGAACGTTGATCTGCAGGGATTCCTCGAGCGGGTGTGGGCGGAGGAAGCGCGCATCATGGGCCCCGAGGGCACGTACGTTGGTGCACGACTCGGAGCGCTCGAGGCCCTTCTTGGTGGAACCACCACAGCTCTGGATATGTACTTCCATCCTGAGGCTGCCCATCGCGGCGCGGTCGAGGTCGGGATCCGGCATGTGATCGGACCGGTCTACTTCGATTTCCCCGGCCCAGATGGTCTGGGGTGGGAACAGCGTTTGGAACTGACCGAGCTTTGGCCTTCGATTCTCGAGGAGATCGGCGGCCCGTACGTCCCACCGTTCTTGATGCCGCACAGTCCTTTGATCGTCAACCCCGAGCATCTGCGGGATCTGAACGCCATCGCGCAGCGTATGGAAGCGCGGATTCACACGCACAACTCCGAGAACGATAAAGAGAACGACGCCACCATCGCCACGCACGGAGCCCGCCCCACGGCGTTGCTGCGCGAGTCGGGATTACTCGACGAGCGGACGGTGCTTGCTCATTGCGTTCGATTGAACGACGACGACCGCTCCGCCATCGCAGCGGCCGGCTCGAGCGTTGCACATAACCCGGGATCGAACCTCAAGCTCGCCAGTGGTGCGATGGATCTCGTCGGCTACCGCGATCAGGGGATTCGCGTTGGGCTCGGCACCGATGGATGTTCGTCTAGCAATGATCTCGACATGTTTGCAGTGCTGAGGCTGGCTGCAAACCTTGCTCGACTTGTGCGTCACGATCCTGCGGCGATCAGCGCCGAGGATGTTGTGCGTGCGGCGACGATCGATGGGGCAGCCGCCATCGGGATGTCTGATCGGATTGGCAGCATCGAGGTGGGCAAGGAGGCCGACCTCATCGTGGTCGACACCTCCGTGCCACATCTCACGCCGCTACACGACCCGTACACAGCACTGGTCTTTGCCGCCGGTAGGTCCGATGTACGCGATGTCTTTGTTGCGGGGGAGCAGGTCATCGCTGATCGCACGGCCACTCGAGTCGACGGGACGGAAGTGATGGCGAGCGCGAGGGCACACGTCAAGGGTGAAGCGTGATGAGCTCCCTGCCCGCTTCGGAATCGCTCGACCTGCGCGATATGACCGCTGAGCAGGTCATCGATGCGCTGGAACTGGAGTACCTCGAGGGGGAGGGGTGCTGGATCAAAGTCTTGTGGCGTACCGAACATGCCAATGCCATCTATGCCGTGATCACTCCCGATGACTTCAGCGCGATGCATCGGCTTGTCGAAGACGAGGCGTGGACTTTTGTTGCTGGTAGCCCAGCGGAGATGCTGATCTTGCACCCCGACGGCGCGGCCGAGATCGTCGTACTGGGACCCGAACCCGGGTCTGGACATGTTGCACACCATCGGATTCCCGCGAACACGTGGCAAGGAACACTCACCACAGGCGACTGGACGCTGGTCACGTGTGTTCTCGCACCGCCCTTTAGCGAGTTCGAACTCGCCACGCGTGCCACCGACTTCTCCGTATGGTCGGAAGCCGGCGATGCGATCGCGAAACGAATGAGGTGATGGCTGTGAGCGCAGGAAAAGTTGTGCTCGTCACGGGTGCCTCGGGAAACCTCGGCGCTGCAATCTCTCGAGTGTGCGCGGCACGGGGCTTCACCGTGGCGGTTCACTACCGGTCCAACAGGCGGGGCGCCGAGGTTGTGGTTGATTCGATCGAGCGGGCGGAGGGTCGTGCGGTCGCCTTCGGTGCGGACTTTGCTGATACCTCGGTAAGCGATCCCGGCCAGTCGCTAATCGATGAGGTTATGGCCACCTTCGGGCGAATCGATGCCGTCGTGAACAACAGTGCCGATCAAACGCCAATCGCCTTCGATGAACTCACCGTCGAGGACTGGCGGCGCACTTTGGATGCCAACGTCGTCGCCGCGACCCAGGTGACGCGCGCAGCACTAGAAGTGATGGCTCCTGGCGGGTCGGTTGTGAACATCTCGTCGGTGGAAGCGTCGTCGGCGTTTCCCAATCACGCGCACTACGCGGCATCAAAGGCAGCGCTGGAAGCCTTCACCCGGTCGCTGGCACTCGATCTCGGCCCACGTCAGATGCGTGCGAACTGCGTCGCACCCGGATTGATCTTCCGCGAGGGACTCGATCAGGACTGGCCGCAGGGCGTGGCTTGGTGGAGCGAATCAGCACCCAC
>JAURQC010000119.1 GCA_030836325.1 Candidatus Nanopelagicales bacterium | reverse complement strand
TCGGCAGGGGCGGCGAACAGTGCGGCCTTGTTGTTGAAGTCAGCGAACGACGACCATCCGAAGGGGCTTTCCAACAGCACAGGACTCGTGGGCCGCAACTACATGGTGCACAGCAACACTCACTTCGCCGCAGTCGATCCACGTCGGCCGAACGATGTCGTGTTCCAAAAGACCATGGCTATCAACGATTTCTACCGCGATCTCGGTGATGGTATTCCTGGGGGAACCATCCAACTCATCGGCAAAGTCCAGGGTTCGATGATGAAAACGCACGCCACCAAGGTTCCGCTGTCGGTTTTGAATCGAATTGCCGGACGCAGCATCGAAGGCCTGGTCATGAGCGAGGATCTGCCCAGTCCGCACAACCGGATCTCAGTGGACAACGGTGGCCGAATCCATGTGTCGTGGCGTCGCACGAACTACGACCGTCATGAGCTGCTTCTTGCCAAAGCCAAGTCGATACTGCGCAAGGCGGGCTACGTGGGTGTCTTCGAGCAGCGATTCGACATCGCTTTGAATTCACACATGTGCGGAACGGTCGTGGCTGGCACGGACCCTTCCACCAGCGTCCTGGACCCGTGGTGCCGATCCCATGAGATCTCTAATCTGTTCGTGGTGGATTCGTCCTTCTTCCCCTCCAGTGGAGCCCAGAATCCGGCGTTGACGATCGGCGCGCAGGCGCTGCGCGTTGCCGCAGAAGTGGACTGGCCGACTAGTCTGTGAATCGAGCCGTCGGGTACGTGAAAAACGAGGGAGTTTGAATGAAGCTGCGCACCTTAGTCATCGCCGGGCTCTCCGGTTTTGCCTTGATTGCCGTTGGCGCACCTGCTGCGCAAGCCGAGGTGTCGTTGACTTCCAAACAACTCACCGAGTCCGGTTACCCGAAAAAGCCGAACGTGGTTGCGTGGTCACCTGGTACGGCCAAGCTGTCGACTAATAAAGCCGCCCAGTGGGAGGACATCGTCATCACGGGCAAGGCTCCTACCTCCACCGACCCCGGACAGTTGCTTACCCTGTCGCGCTACGTACCCGAGGACACTCAGGGCAACGGCGAGATGAAGCCGCTGAACATCACCACGATGGTCAATCCGAATGGCACCTTCGCCATGCGGATGCAGTTGGGGTACGTCGGTACGTACGGTTACAGCGTCGGCTATTTCACCGACTCGTTTACCCCTGAGTTCATCGGCTTCCAGTTCCAGATCACCACTACCGGCGACTCGTCAAAAGCCGCGAAGGGTTCCTCCTCGACAGTTCAACTGACGAAGAAGCAACTCGCGCGCGCGGGTTTCACCAAGACACCTAATGTCGCAGGGTGGGGTGGGACAGCCACCATCAGCACGAATCGTGCCCCGGCAGGAGCACCTGTGACGATCAGCGGAACTGCGCCCGAAGGCATGAAGCCCGGCTCGGTCATGAAGTTGACCCGCTTTGTTGCAACGGATAAGAGTGGATCAGGACACTTCGAAGACTTGCCGATCCGAACGGTTGTCAAGAATGACGGCACCTTCGAATTGACTTTCGAGGTGCACCAGAAGGGCACCTACGGCTACGGCCTTGGTGTCGATGAAGAGTTCGACTGGCTGGGCATTGAGTTCCAACTCACGACCACCTAGGAATTAGCCAGGCGGAATACTCGTCCTCCATGCGAGTCATCACAGCGAACGTCAACGGGATCCGAGCTGCAGCACGACGCGGTGGTTTGGAGTGGCTCGCGAGTTCCGGTGCCGATGCCATTTGTCTGCAGGAAGTACGGGCCACGCGCGAGCAGGCAGAAGAGGTGCTTGCAGACTCGCCGCTCTCGTCGTGGCACCTAGCGCTCTCGGCAGCACCGGAGAAGGGGCGCGCAGGCGTCGCGGTTTTGACTCCCAAGGAACCCGTGGCGGTGCGTGAGAAGTTCCGGCAGCAAGCGGTCAACGGTCAGGGTCGATGGATCGAAGTTGACCTCGACGATGCTGGCGGACCGGTCACCGTTGCAAGTGTCTACGTGCATTCCGGGGAAGCCGAGACTCCCAAACAAGATGCTAAGTACGAGTTTCTCGAAGGCATGGATGCGCGTTTGCGGGCTCTAGCTCGACGGGCGAGCAAGGATGGTGTCGAGGCCTTGGTCTGCGGGGACTTCAACATCGCCCACCACGAGGTGGATATCAAGAACTGGAAGGGCAATCTCAAGAGCGCGGGCTTCCTACCTGAGGAACGCGCATACCTGGACCGGTGGTTCTCCGGTTCGTGGACCGACCTAGGTCGCGAACTCGGCGGAGAGGGGCCAGGTCCGTATACGTGGTGGTCGTGGAGAGGGCAGGCCTTTGACAACGACGCTGGCTGGCGGATCGACTACCACGTCGCAACGCATCGGCTGGCGCAACGGGCAAAGCGGGCAATCGTTGGACGTGCTGCGAGTTACGACGAGCGCTGGAGCGATCACGCTCCACTGACGGTCGATTTCGACTAATGGCGTTTTCGGCCCGTAATGACGAGACCCACCGCTCCCGGTGGGCTCCGTCGCGGGTTCCGCGAGGGAGCCCACCGGGGAAGTGGTGGGTCGGTCCCGAGGTCGGCTAGAGCGCGCGGGAGAAGATCGCGTCGATCTCAGCCAGATCCGCGGGGTTGAGTGCGTTACGACGCTCACGCTCCCAGTCGCGGTAGATCTGCTTGCGGTGCGCGGATTCGGCGTCCAGGCGTCCGCCACCGAAGACGGAACTGAAGATGGTGCCGAGCTGCTTCATGGAGGGTCACTCCCTTTTCTGTAGGTGGCCCGAGGGTCTCCCGGGCACTTCCCAAGTATGTCTCATATTTGTTGTATTGCAAAACAAAACACCCACTTTGTGCGCGAATTCACATAATGTCTCGCGCGCGACGGGCTGTCCGTACATTCGCTGGACAAATACCCCCGGGGGTATTAGGGTATGTTCGGATGAATCGACAGATTCCTCACAGCTAGGCCAACCCACGATAGAGCGGAGATAACGATGGTCCGAAGCGTCACCATCGATGAACTTGCAGTTGCGCGACAGCGCGGGGAGTTCATCGTGGACGTCCGAGAGCGGTTCGAGTTCGACGGCGGCCACATTCCTGGAGTCGAACACGTCGCCATGGCGCTCGTACCGCTGCGGATCGAAGACCTCTCTGGGCGAGGAGCTGTGTGGGTTGTTTGTGAGTCAGGGACTAGAAGTTGGCAAGTTACGGACTACCTGTCCCGTCACGGCATCGAGGCATATAACGTCAACGGAGGAATGTCGGCCTGGCGTGCAGCAGGCCTTCCGCAGGAGTCAGGAGTAGGAGCAGCGTCATGACAGCAACAAGCGCCCCCCACGTAATCGTGATCGATACGCCCGGACTGGGGGACCGGGGGTACATCGTTCACGACGGCGTCCATGCGTTCGTGATCGATCCACAGCGGGACACCGACCGCGTGGAGAAGTTGGTGGCCGAACACGGCCTGACGGTCACTCATGTTGGCGAGACCCATATCCACAATGACTACGTCAACGGCGGTTACCAGTTCGCCAAGAAGCACGGGGCTCAATACATGGTGCCGGCGGACGTCGAACTCTCCTACTTGGGCGAGCCGGATGTACAGGCAGTCGGCGACGGAGCCGCGTTCCGCGTCGGTGATCTTGACGTTGCTGTCGTCCATACCCCTGGACACACTCCGCACCACATTTCCTTTGCCGTGAGTCGTGATGACCACCCGGGAGCGGTGTTCACCGGTGGATCGCTGCTGTACGGAACTGTCGGTCGCCCTGATCTGGTTGCCCCCGATCTCACCGTCCAGCAGGCCCGCGATCAGTGGCATTCGGCCCACAAGCTTGTGGACGAGTTGTCAGCTGATACGCAGATTTACCCGACCCACGGGTTTGGATCGTTCTGCTCCTCCATCCAAACCGAAGGCGTTCAGACGTCGCTGGGTCAGGAGAAGGACATCAATCCGGCACTAACCCAAGCAGAGTCGGATTTCGTCGACATGCTGGTCGCCGGCCTCGACGTATTCCCGGCCTACTACGCCCACATGGGTCCGGCGAACGCGGCAGGTCCGGCTGAGATTGACTTGAGTTTGCCCGAGCCCGCTGATCCCGCGGAGTTGCGTCGCCGTGTCGAAGCCGGTGAGTGGGTCGTGGATCTGCGTTCTCGTGAGGTGTTCTCGCAGGGACACATTCCCGGATCGGTCAACTTCGATCTCGACGGGGCGTTCGTGAACTATCTAGGTTGGATGATCCCGTGGGGAACGCCGATCACATTGGTCGGTGCCACGACCGAGCAGATCGAGGCCGCTCAGCGCGAACTAGTCCGCATCGGAATCGATCGGCCCGTGGGTCAGGCAGTGGGAAGACCAGAGGTCTGGATGGCCGACGGCGAGAAGCCGGCGTGCATCCGCCGCGTGGACTTTGACGAGATGGCCAAGGAGTGGAAGACCAACCCGGACGCCATCGTCATCGATACAAGGCAGATTCTCGAATGGGAAGCCGGCCACGTGAAGGGTGCCACCTTCATGCCGTTCTACGAGGTCATCGACCGAGTCGATGAACTTCCCAAGGACGTGGATGTCTACGTCTACTGCGGCTCTGGCTACCGTGCGGCCGCCGTTGCTTCACTCATGCAGAACCTCGGGTGGGACAACGTCGTCCATGTCGATGATGGATTCGGCAACGCCGCTGCAGCTGGGCTGGAAATCGTTGGTGAGGAGGCCCCCGAGCGTGAACCAGGGTGGACCTGGATCGCCTCCCGGGCAGCCGTCCGCGAGTTTGCTCCTGGTGGGGTGAAAGGCAGCGTCAAGGCCTGATCAGCTAGCCCATTGATCGGCTGAATGTGTTCGACACGTAAGCGATGTAAATGTCGACGGCCCCCGGCGAATCGTGTGTGCCACGATACGAGCCGGGGGCCGTCGACTGCACGATGCAGGCGGCTGTGAAATTGGCGAGATGGGAGTGCTCGTGGCTAGGGAACGCACGTCGACCCGAGTGACGTTCTCCCCGAAGGTTTTCATTCCACTTACTCACTTATGCCGAGATCGCTGCGGCTACTGCACCTTCGCCCAGGCGCCAAAACACCTCCCGGCGCCGTACCTGTCGCTCGATCAGGTTGAGACCATCGCTACGCAGGGTGCTCGCGCCGGATGCCATGAGGCTCTGTTCACTTTGGGTGAGTACCCCGAGGAGCGCTACGCCGAAGCCCGTGACTGGCTCGATGAGCACGGGTATGCATCCACGGTGGACTATCTCGTCGCTGCATGCGAGCGAGTCCTGGAGGCAACTGGTCTGCTTCCGCACGCCAACGCCGGTGCCCTTGGCCGCGAAGACCTTGCCCGGCTACGTACCGTCTCTCCGAGTCAGGGGATGATGATTGAGTCCCTCAATGCCGAGCTAGCTGCCCACCGGGGGGCGCCCGATAAGGATCCACAGCGACGGTTGGCCACGTTGGAGTGCGCGGGTGAGCTGGCAATTCCGTTCACGACCGGGATCCTCGTTGGGTTCGGCGAGTCACGTGCCGATCGCATCGAAGCCTTGGAGGCCATTGCGGCAAGTCACGCGCGGCACGGACACGTCCAGGAAGTAATCGTCCAGAACTTCGTACCAAAGCCCGGGACTGTCATGCGCGATGCCCCGGCGTGCTCGATGGAAGACCTCATCGATGCCATCGAACTTGCGGGGTCGATCCTCCCGGCCGACGTGCACATCCAAGCCCCGCCAAATCTCGTAGATGACATAGGGGCACTACTGGACGCCGGTATCGACGACTTCGGTGGCGTATCGCCGGTCACCGCCGATCACGTGAATCCCGAGCGCCCATGGCCCGCACTCGATGCACTTCGCGAGGCTGCTCAGTCGCGCGGCCTCGAGCTCGCACCCCGTTTGACGATCTATCCGGAGTTCGCTCGGCATGCCGACCGTTGGATCGATGAGAGCCTTCGTTTCGCGGTCCTGGATCGAAGCGACGCCGAGTGCCTGGCCCGTGATGACCCCGGTGCGGTGTTTCCCGAAGCGTATGCGGATGCCGCCAACGTCGGAACCGGAGCAGAGGTGGTGCAAATCGGTCGCCGATCCACCGCCTGGTACTCCGGAGCAGACCGAACGCCCACCACGCTGATACCCGAGAAAGTCCAGATTGGGGGCGCGGTCCGCGAGGTGCTCCAGGGAGTGACGTCTGGTGAGCGCGTCTATGCCGATGAGCTCGCGATCCTCTTCGCTGCTCGCGGGCGCGAGGTCGCAGCAATCGCTGATGTTGCCGACGAACTTCGCTCGAGTGCAAACGGCGACGACGTCACTTTCGTGCGCAATCGCAACATCAACTACACCAACGTCTGCACCTACAAGTGCACCTTCTGTGGCTTCTCCAAGGGTCCGCTGTCGCTGAACCTCCGTGGTCGTCCGTACCTTCTCGACGATGAGGAAATCGTCGCGCGTGTGGTCGAGGCCGCATCACGCGGCGCCAGCGAGGTCTGCCTCCAAGGCGGAATCCATCCTGATTTTGACGGGGACTACTACGTCCGTGTAACCGAGTTGGTTAAGCAGGCTGTGCCGACGATGCACGTCCACGGCTTCACCGCCCTTGAGGTTCTCGAAGGATCTCGTCGTTTAGATGAGCCGCTGGAGTCCTACCTCACGAGGATCAAGGAAGCCGGGCTCGCGTCCTTGCCCGGCACAGCCGCGGAGATCCTGCACGACGATGTCCGTGCCATCTTGTGTCCGGACAAGGTCACCACTGAAGAGTGGCTCATGGTGCATGAAACTGCCCACGGACTGGGGCTGCGCTCAAACGTGACGATCATGTTCGGAAGTGTCGAACATCCCGAACACTGGATTTCCCACATTTTGGCGACTCGGGAACTCCAGGATCGAACGGGTGGCTTCACCGAGTTCATTCCACTGCCGTTCGTGCACATGGCATCGCCGGTCTACCTGAAGCGCAAGGCTCGTCGGGGTCCGACGTGGCGCGAGGTTGTTCTTATGCACGCCATCGGTCGAATCGCATATCGCGGGTCGATCGATAATGTCCAGGCTTCTTGGGTCAAGCTCGGGATCCCCGGCGTCCTGCAACTGCTTCAGGGTGGTGTGAACGACGTTGGTGGGACTTTGATGGACGAGAACATCTCCCGGGCTGCCGGCGCCGCGCACGGCCAGGGCCTTGATCCAGAGCAGTTGGAGACCGAGGTCGAGGGCATTGGCCGTCGACTGGTGCAGCGAACGACCTTGTACAAGCAGGCTCACGATGTCCAGGAGGTCGCAGGATGAAGATCCGCTCGGTCCACTCAGGGATTCATGAAACCCACGAAGAGGCGGGCGCCGTGATCAACCCGGCCACCGTGGTCGCTACCAGTGCGGTGGTGGTCGCGAATCCGCTTGCCGGAATGGGACGGGTAGAAGACCTTGCCGAGATGGAGGCTCTGGGTGCGGAGTCGGCGGAGTTCCTTGTTGGTCGATGCATTGATCTCTTGGAGTCCCGCGGGCTCTCCGGCAGCGACGTTCGCGGCTACGGAAAGGGCGCAATCATCGGTTTGGACGGCGATCGCGAACACAGTGCGGCCATCTTGCACCCGCGATTCGGAGCACCTGTCCGGGCAGCGATCGGTGGCGGAGCCGACATCATCCCTGGAACCAAGAAGCTTGGCGGCCCCGGAGCCCCCATCACGATGCCGATCGGAAACAAGGACGATCGCTGGGTGTTTGACGATATGGATGCAGTTGACATCGTTGTCCCAGATGCCCCCCGCGCGGATGAAATCGTGATTGCACTGGCATTGTCTTGCGGAGGGCGCCCCGGCGCTCGCGTCCGTAAGCCGTAGTAGAAGGAGCGCCACATCATGTTCAAAGCGATGATTCTTTTGACGCGTCGGTCGGACATGTCTTCTGAGCAGTTCGGGAACTGGTGGCTGAACGAACACGCGCCACGAGCACGCGAACTGCCCGGGGTGCGTGAGATTCGCTTCAACGTGGTCGTCGATGCAGGAGATGATTCGGTCGAT
The DNA here is from genome assembly GCA_030836325.1 of Candidatus Nanopelagicales bacterium. Next base: position 17,694 of record JAURQC010000119.1, on the reverse strand, counting down.
GGTGTGGCCGAGTTGTGGTTCGACTCCAAAGAAGATTTTGAAGCCGCGTACGCAACCGAGATCGGCAAGGCGGTTGCGCAAGATTCGCTCGACCATGTCGCCTCGAGAGTTCGTTTGCTGGTCCAGGAGAACCAGATCCTGGCGCCGTGAGCAAGGCACCGCGGCAGGCACCCACCCATTTCCTCGGGACACCCGCGACTGCACCCGGCCCGTTGGGGCCCGACATGCTGCGGGCGATGGGCTCGATCCGTCGAGATCCACTGGAGTACCTGAACTCGGTTTGGCATGCCCACGGCGACATCGTTCAGTTCCCGATCCCGCGTCCGCCTAGCTATTTAGTAAACAGTCCGGCGGGTGTCCGGCACGTGCTAGTCGACAACGCACGTAACTATGGAAAGTCGACAATTCAGTACAAGGCCCTCTCGCTTGTGACGGGTGAAGGTTTACTCACCTCCGATGGGGATACCTGGCGAGGTCAGCGCCGAGTCTTGCAGCCGGCGTTCCACCATTCAGCCCTTGAAGCTGTGGGTGAGCACGTGGCGCAGGCAACGGCACGAGTGGCGTCTCAGTGGCGCTCGCTCGGCAGTGACTCCGTAGTTGACGTCGATGCCTTCATGATGAGCGCCGCCCTAGAGGTTGTGGCGGCGTCGTTGATGAGTACAGACCTCACGGGTCAGTCAAGTGAGATTGCGGCAGCTACCCTCGATGCCCTTGACGTCGTGGTCGCTCGAGCCAGGGTCCCGATTACGCCTCCGAGTTGGATGCCGACACCGGCTAACAGGGTCTTGAAAAGGTCAGTCGCGCGATTGGACTCTGCTGTCTCGGCGATGGTGCAGGCCCGTCGAGACGATCCCGGGAAGGACCTGCTTGGCCTTTTGTTGTCTATGCGAGACGACCAAGGTCGCCCCCTCTCGGTCGCGGAAATTCGAGACCAATTGGTCACCTTCATCGTGGCCGGTCACGAGACCGTCGCCAGTGCACTCGGCTGGGCGTGGGGATTGATTGCTCAAAATGCCGATGTTGGCGCGGCTCTCGCCGAGGAAGCTGGCCGTGTTGCTCCCGGGCGGGCGATCAGGTTCGAGGACTATCCGCAGTTGACATACGCCCGAGCGGTGGTGGATGAAACTCTTCGCTTGTACCCGCCGGCATGGCTGATCACGCGCTCGGCAGCGAGGGCCGATTGCATCGATGGGGTTGATGTTCCGGCAGGGTCCCTCATCATCATGAGTCCTTGGCTACTCCATAGACACCCAGACCTGTGGTCGAATCCAAAGCAATTCGACCCGACGCGATTCCAGTCCGAGGTGCCACGCTTTTCACACATCCCCTTCGGTGCGGGGCCGCGTTTGTGCATTGGGCGTGACTTCTCGTATGTGGAAGCAACCATGATCATTGCCGAACTAGGTCGACACTTCAGGGTCGACTTCCCGAGCGGCCACGGTCTCCCCGTGGGTGCACCCCTCGTGACGATTCGCCCGGACGGCGGAATGCCACTGCACGTGCGCCAACGGTGAACCGTCAGCCACCCTGGGTGATGTAATCCATGAGAGCTGAACGCTCGGTCTCGAGTTCGTCCATACGGTTCTTAACGACGTCACCGATGGAAACCAGGCCAAGGAGCGTGCCGGAATCATCAACCACCGGGATGTGGCGGATGCGCCGTTCGGTCATCACCTGCATCAACTCCGCGACCTCAGTCTCCTGCGAGGTGGTGACGACGTCCCTCGTCATGATGGAGTCAACGCAAGCCTGGAGCGCGTTTGCGTCATTTCCTAGCGCCCGGACGACATCGCGTTCGGAAACAATGCCGCAAACCTCGCCGGTAGAACCGAGGACGAGCAGAGCACCAACGCGGTGTTCAACGAGTGTTCGCACGAGATCGGCAACTCTCGCTTCCGGCTGAATCGAGTAGATCTGCCGTCCCTTGGTGGCCAGAATGGATGTCACATGCATGAGGCACCTCCGAGATCGTGGACCTGCACTGTGTATCCATGGTGCGCCGAGGAATGACGTTCGGCTAGGTCGAGAGCAGATCTACGACCGAACTGTGAAGAACGCCGTTCGTGGTGACGGCGGAAAAGTCCGCAGTTGGATCGTTCCACGAGAGTTCATCGCCGGTGAAGGTGCTGATGCGAGCGCCACTGGCCTGAATGATGGGCACCAAGGCCGCGACGTCATGGATCTTGAGCGCAGGTTCGGCAGCAATGTCGATCACGCCCTCGGCCACCATCAAATGCGACCAGAAATCGCCGTACCCCCGTTGTCTCCAGGTGGAGTGAAGAAGGCGTTCCAGGGCGTTCGGATCCCAACCGATGGCATCGGAAAAGCCGAACGATGCATCGTCAATCTTCGAGACCCGGCTGCACTTCAGCGGACCACGGCTACCGTCGGAATCGGGAGAGGAGCAGTGTGCGCCAGTGTCTGGGGCTGCCCACCACCGTCGTCCTAATGCAGGCGCGGAAACGACTCCTACGGTGATCGTGCCCTCTTCGCGCAGCGCGATGAGCGTCGCCCAGATCGGTACGCCGCGGACAAAGCTCTTCGTGCCATCGATGGGGTCGATGATCCATTCGCGACCGTTGTGGAGCCGACCTGCATGTGCGCCGAACTCTTCTCCCAAGATTGCATCCTTAGGTCGTTCGCGGACGATGATGGAACGTAACTTTTCTTCGACGGCGCGATCGGCGTCGCTAACCGGTGTCATGTCCGGCTTGGTTTCTACGAACAGGTCGGCAGCCAAGAACCGATCGATCGAAATAGCGTCGGCGGCATCGGCGAGATGTAAGGCAAAGTCGAGATCGTCCATGGGTCGGCAATCTAGGGCACGCGCTGGACGAACAGATCGATGCTGGTGACAGGTGAGTCCTGCCAGCGGACCCCACCGATGTCGTTGGAGTATGAATCGCCGGTATCGCCGTCGGGTATGACTGTGGCAATGCCTTCCACCGGGTATCCGAGATCCATGACCATGCGAGCAACGACGCACGTCGTCAAGAATTGCGCGTCTGAAACGGGTGACGCCGCCGCAATAGCGGATGGAGTGATGTCGAAGGCTCCGACGTCGCAGGAGCGGGTCGGCGATCCGTTGGACCGTGCTCCCAAGGGTGTGATCTTCTCGACGTGCACGTGGACGTTCAAAAGGCAGTCTCGACCGCATTCATCCAGTCGATCGGCAATGGCATCGATCGCTCGGTGCGCCCGCGCGAGGGTGGAATTCACGCCGGCGGAGCGCGCAACGGGAGTGCCGCCGGCTTCCGCGTCCAAGGCTTGGATCTGCTGCTGGCCGAGGGTGAGCGCATGTTGTGTCAACTGCGGGGCGCTGTTCATCACCAGGCCGGTCGAGCGGGCAATCGTCTGGTAGATGGTCCCCATGGCCATTGCTGGAGACTCACCGATCACCTTCACGTTCGTCTGTGTGATGGCATCGGTGACTTGGGAGTCCACCGGGTTATTCGTTGCGCTGTGCGCAGGTGAAGCGACAGCCATCGCCAAGGTGGCAGCAGCCACTGAAACCCACGTGCGCATGTAGGCATAGTGGCATGTCCATGCTCTGCCGAGCGCTGAGGCAGCCCCTAGGCTCGAGCCATGGGCAATCCGCTGGATACCCTTTTTGGGTTACCGACTCACGTGCTGGTCGTGCACGCAGTCGTGGTCCTATTGCCGATTGCGGCGCTCGGGGCCATCGCAACGGTGTTGCGTAGGTCGTGGATCAATCGACTTGGCGCGGCCACGACCGCGATAGGTGCGGTTGCACTCGTTGCGACCTGGCTCAGTCGATTCAGCGGGTCCAACCTGGCTTCGCGGGTGGGTAATCCCGAACCGCATGTGGAACTCGGTCATGATCTGCCCATCTACGCGACAGGGTTCTTCGTCCTGTGGGTCCTCTACTGGCTATTCGCCCGGGGTGTACCAGGCAACCGGACACGTCCTTGGTGGCTCGTGAGTCTGGGCGTTGTGGTGGTGCTTGCGAGCATCGGTGTTATCTGGTTCACCATCTTGACCGGGCATTCAGGCTCAGCGGCCACGTGGGAAGCCGTCATCGAAAACACCACGCCCGGGCAGTTCACAGCGGACTAGTCGCTGATCCTCGCTAGTCCCAGCTCTCAGCTTCTGCGCGACTTCGCAGAACTCGGCGCAGGGAGTCCAAGCGAGCTGGACTGACCTTTGGGTCTTGATCGAGGGCGCAGTGGGGTTCGTCGTGCGAGCAGCCTCGAGGACACGCCTCGGCCGCAGTGCTGAGATCGGGGAAGGCGTGAATCACCCGATCGGGGTCCACGTGCGCGAGTCCGAAGGACCTGATGCCTGGGGTGTCGATGATCAGGCCACCAGCGGGTAGGGCAAGCGCGATCACGCTGGTTGAGGTGTGGCGCCCCTTTCCGGTGACCACATTTACTCCGCCTGTGGTGCGACCGGCGTTGGGCACGAGAGAGTTGACGAGTGTGGATTTCCCTACGCCGGAGTGTCCGACTAATACGGTTCGGTGTCCTGCGAGTGCACCCTCGATCGCAGGCGTGACGCTCTTATTCGCGACTTCGAGCACGGCAAGTCCTAGTGGCGAGTACATGTCCCGAAGCTCGGCTGCCGGCGCGAGATCGGTCTTGGTCACGATCAGCAAGGGAGGGATTCCTGCATCGAAGGCCGCAATGAGAGCCCGGTCGATGAGTCCTGTTCTCGGCTCTGGATTCGTGCTTGCTACCACCACCGCCAGTTGATCGGCATTTGCAACGATGACGCGCTCAACCGGATCGGAATCATCTGCCGTACGCCGAAGAGTTGTCTGACGAGGAAGCCGCCGCACGATCCTTGCGAAGTTCTCACGTCCGTCCCGTTCAAGGATGGTCGAGTTATCCATTCCCACGACGTCTACGCGGTCACCGACAACAATGCCTTTGCGGCCGAGCTCGCGAGCCTTTACTGCGTAATGCTCCGTGCCGGAGTCATCGATGAGGGTGAACCGTCCACGATCGACGGTAACGACAGTCGCGGGATCTGAATCGCGATGCTCGGGACGGTCTTTGGTTCGGGGACGACTCTTGCTGCGACCGGGCCTGACTCGGACGTCGTCTTCGTCGAGTCTGGAATGGCGGTTCACCAGTGGCCTGTCACGTGAGGATTGATGCCCACAGGCGTGGGAAGTCGGGCATCGTCTTGGCTGTGGTGGCGATGTTCTCCACTTCGATTCCATCGACTCGAGAACCGATGATGGCAGCGGTCGTTGCCATTCTGTGGTCCTCGTAGGTTCGGAATCTGCCGGATTGAAGTGGAGCAGGATCTATGCGCAGGCCATCCTCGGTTTGCGTCACCGCTCCACCGAGACCATTGATCTCGGCTTCAAGAGCAGCAAGGCGGTCGGTTTCGTGGCCCCGGATGTGTCCAATTCCGCGGAGGGTGCATCGATCGTTTGCGAAGGCGGCAATCGCGGTCATTGTTGGCGCGGTTTCGCCGATGGTCGACAGATCGACATCAATGCCGTTTATTCCGGTCGAGGGGGGCGGTCCCTTCACGACAAGTGCCCCGGACTCTTGAGTGACGTCTGCGCCGAAGCGTTGGAGCACGTCCACGATCTGCTCGGTGGGCTGCAGGGGAGTGGTGGGCCAATCGAGGATTCGCATCCGACCGCCCGTGACGATCGCTGCGGCGATGAACGGGAGAGCGTTGGAGATATCGGGTTCGATACGCCAGTCGTGGGCGCGCATCTGTTGTGGGTCCACGTGCCAGGTAAAGCGCGAGTGACCGTTGATTGGTGGGTCGGCTGTTTCTCGGACCTGCACACCGTGCTGGGCGAGCATTCGCACCGTCATATCGATGTGCGGGGTGCTTGGGATGGGGGGACCGACGTGGTGGATGGTTGCCCCGGCATCGAATCGAGCTGCGGACATCAGCATGGCCGTGACGAATTGGCTTGAGCGCGAGGCGTCGAGGACGACTTCACCGCCGGGAACTTCTCCGCGCCCGGAAACCACAAAGGGCAACTTTCCGGTTCCGGCGTCGTCCACTTCTATCCCGACATCGCGCATGGCTTCGATGAGAGTGGCCATGGGGCGTCGCCAGGCAGCACGGTCGCCGTTGAATAGCACCTCGCCCTGCGCGAGTCCCGCCACCGGAGGTAAGAAGCGCATGACGGTTCCGGCCAACCCAACGTCGATGGACATGGCACCGCTGGAACCAAGGTAGTGCGGGACCATCTGCAGTGTCATGCCTGATGCTGGTGTGAGTCGGTCGGACTCGTCTCCGGACTCAAGGATCGCGACCTCCACTCCGAGGGTCCGCAGGGCACCGATCATCAACTCGGTATCGCGCGAGCGGAGTGCGTTGGTGATGGTGCTCGGACCATCACTTAGTGCAGCCAGTACCAGCGCCCGATTCGTGAGTGACTTGGATCCCGGCACCTGAACGGAGGCATCGACCATCCCGGGGGCGAAAGGAGCCGCCCACCAGTGGGCGTCGGGCGCGGTTGCAGGGTCGGTCGTCACGAATTCAGAGTAGTGCGCGCGACCGGCCTTAGTCGCTGCTCACCTCAATCGTCATGCCGTCTTTGGCGACGGTGGTCTGAATCTCCAACTTCGATTCGATCAGCGTCGCAAGCTCGTCTGCAGCATCCTCCTCGGAATGGACGAGGTACACGGCCTTCGGTCGAGATCGTGCAGACGACAACCACGAGACCAATTCGTCCCGATCGGCGTGGACGCTGAAGGCTTCGATATCGACGATCTCGGCGTGCACGGGAATGTCCTGACCGTGGATACGCACCGAGCGGGCTCCGTCTCGAAGTTGTTGACCGGGAGTGCCGACGGCCTGATAGCCGACGAGCAGGATGCAGTTGTTCGGATGCGGCAGGAAGTACTTCAAGTGATGGGTGACGCGCCCTCCGCTAGCCATCCCCGAAGCCGAGATGATGATCTTGGGCCCAGGTGTATCGAGATGCTTGGAATCTTCGGTCGAATGCGCCTCGCGCAGTCCGGGCACATGTATGCGCTGCACGCCCTCGGCGAGAGTCGCCGTTGTGATCTCAGGGTCCTGGTCGGAGATGGCGGTTCGGTACACGTTCAGTGCTGCCAGTGCCATCGGGCTATCGGCGAAAATCGGCACCTCAGGAATCCGATGCTGATCCATGAGCGATTTCAATGCCGTCAGCAAAACTTCGGTGCGGTCCACGGCGAATGCGGGAACCACCACCGTTCCTCCGTGCTGGATCGCTCGGGTGATGGCCTGCGCCATCTCCTCCAACTCTGCATCGACATCAGCGTGGTCACGGTTGCCATAGGTGCCTTCCATGACAACTACATCGGCATCCTGTGGAGGTCGAGGCCCGCGCAGCAGGGGATGGTTACCCCGTCCGAGATCACCGCTGAATACGACCCGCGCACCCTCGGTGGCGTCGACGAGTTCGGTGATGGTGACCGTGGAAGAACCGAGAATGTGACCTGCGGGATCGAATCTGCACGTGAAGTCGATAGTGGGAGCAAAAGCCTGACCGAATTCACGGGGCAGAAGAAGGTTGATTGTTGATTCCGCATCGGCGGAGTCGTATAGCGGTTGTGGGTCGGAGTGCCGTGAGTATCCGGCACGCCGAGCGTAGGCGGTGTCTTCCTCCTGGAGCCGTGCGGAATCGCGCAGGATGATGGGAACAAGATCTGCCGTATTGGGTGAGCAAAAAACCGGGCCTGTGAAGCCTTGCTTGACCAGCGCGGGTAGGTATCCGCAGTGATCAAGGTGTGCATGCGACAGCACCACAGCATCGATCTCGGACGGATTGATCGGAAATGGATCCCAGTTGCGCCGACGGATTGCTCGGGGCCCTTGGAACATTCCGCAGTCGACGAGCATCCGCGAGGAACGTCCCTGAAGGAGAAACCGGGACCCCGTGACCGTTCCTGCAGCCCCGAGGAACGTCAGGCGCATGACTTACGCGTCCTTGATCGGCTTACCGTCTGGGCCACGCTTGATCGGCTTGCCACCTCGCGTGACCATCGGTGGGGGAAGGCGCAAGCGGCGGAGTTGCAGTGCCCGCATCACGGCGTACAGCATCAACCCGCGACGGTCGGACTTCTGCGGGAACTCCTTCTTCGCCTTTCGACTTAACTGAATGAGCAAAATGATGGTGTCGATGACGATCAACGCCGTCACGGCGAAGAACGCCAGTGACACGAATGACTGCACAGCGGGGTTTTGGACGAATCCGAGGAGAAGCACCGCGATCGCGATAAATATGAAGTACTCGGCCACGGTGATTCGAGCGTCCACGAAGTCACGGACGAATCGTCGGTTGGCGCCTCGATCCCGGGCGGGCATGTAGCGCTCGTCGCCGACCATCATCCCTGCGCGCTGGCGGGCTCGGGCCTCGCGGTCGGCTTCTCGCGCAGCCTTCTTACCCTCCTTGGTTCCACGTCCACGGCTCGTGGCTCGTAATCCTTGCTTACGTGCGGCCTCGGCTTCCTTGCGAGAGGGGGTAGCCCGTCCCTTGGGGGCGCGTGGATCGTTGGGGTCGTGAGCGGGCTCGGGGGTCGCCGGTGAGTCTGCGCCGCCCCAGAACTTAGGTATGCCAGCCATGATTACTCAAGCCTAATGGCGGGGCAGGAGGCGCGGTTGCCCCTGTCGGCGCTTAGGCTGTGAGAACTAGAGCAGTTCTGCGCGGCATCCGAGCGCGCGGACACGGCGGAAGTGGGAGTTGGCACATGGGCCTTTGGCAGCGCTTCACGATGATTTTCAAGTCCAAGGCTTCTAAGGCTCTGGACCGAGCCGAGGATCCACGGGAGACCTTGGACTACTCCTACGAGAAGCAACTCGAATTGTTGCAAAAGGTTCGCCGCGGCGTAGCCGACGTTGCCACGAGTCGTAAGCGGATCGAACTCCAACTTCAGGGCCTGTCGCAAAAGGAGAGCACTCTGGAGGAGCAAGCGCGTGCTGCGCTGTCCCAGGGGCGTGAGGATCTCGCACGTGAGGCGCTGACGCGTCGCAGTGGCTTGCATCAGCAGATCGCCGATCTGCAAGGTCAACTCGCTCAACTTCAGGAGCAGGAAGAGAAACTGACAACCGCAGCACAGCAACTGCAGACGAAAGTCGAGTCCTTCCGTACGCGCAAGGAGACCATCAAGGCGAGTTACTCAGCCGCGGAAGCTACGACGAAGATCAACGAGGCCTTCGCGGGTATCTCGAATGAACTCGGTGATGTGGGCCTGGCGGTGCAGCGCGCCGAGGACAAGACCGCTGAGATGCAGGCCCGTGCCGGCGCAATCGACGAACTCATGGCTACCGGTGCTCTTGAGGATCCGATGGGCATGGGCAAGGACTCGATCACGGCCGAGTTGGAGCAAATGGCAAGCCAGGCCGAAGTTGAGTCGACCTTGGCGGCACTCAAAAACGAGATCGGCTCCGCTGATAAGAAGCCTGAGCTCGAGCAGTAGCCGGCGGCGTCTGTGCACACCCTCCTGGTGCACGGTGGTGGGCACGGTGCATGGTGCTGGGATGGTGTTCGCGCCGAATTGGGAGTTCAGGGGATAGCGTCCAGTGCCCTCGATCTCCCAGGCTCCGGGTCCGACCCCACGCCGCGAGGTGGGATCGACCTCGAGGCCTACATCTCATCGGTCATCGCGCGCGTGGACGCCATCGAGGATGACGTCGCAATCGTGGCTCACTCGCTTGCTGGATTAACTGCCACTGCCGTTGGCGCCGCCCGACCCAATCGGATCTCCCGAGTGATCTTCTTGGCCGCGATGATCATGGATACAGGTGAGCGTGGCATCGACTCCATTCCCGAGGATCGACGACCCAACTACTTCGACATGGCGATGCAATCTGAGGACAACTCGTTCACACCTCCTTTCGAGGAGGCCTGCAAGCGCTTTTTCCCGGGTGCGAGTGAAATCGAGGCTCGTCGTTTCTACAACCAGTTGACGCCGCAACCGCTGGGGCCCTACCTCCAGCCGAATCCCGCGGGAGCGGATGCTTTGGTGCGCAGCGGTGTGAGCGCTTCCTATGTCCTGCTTTCGCAGGACCAAACGTTCCGGCCGCCCGTCGCACGTAAGTTCGCGGCGAAGGTCGACTGCGCCCCGATCGAGGCGAGCGGCGATCATTGCTGGATGCTGACTGATCCCGATGCGTGTGCTCGGCAAATCGCTGACTTGCTGTAGCCAAGGTAAATTGAGACAAGTCGACGAGAGGGGCTCTGCGTCGTGGCGCGTACGAGGTACGGAACCGATCGCGGGTTAACAGCCCGCATGTTCGGCACGCTGTTCGGCTTGGGTTTGATGTACGTCCTGCTCGCTGCGGTCCTGTACGCGTTCGGCTTCAGCGCCATCTTGATTCTCGGGATCAGTGCCGCCCTGCTGTTCGGCCAGTGGTGGTTCTCGGACACCTTGTCCATGAAGGCCATGCGAGCTGTGGAGGTCACTCCCGAGCAAGCACCTCAATTGCACGCTGTGGTCGATCGTCTATGCGCGATGGCGGACATGCCTAAGCCTCGGGTGGGGATCGCGGACAACGATGCCCCTAATGCCTTTGCTACGGGTCGTTCCCCGAATCGCTCGGTCGTTGTGGTCACAACGGGTTTGCTTCGACGGTTAAATCGCGACGAGCTTGAGGGAGTCCTGGCTCACGAGCTCTCACACGTTGCCCATCGAGATGTCACGGTGATGACTGTCGCCTCGTTTACCGCAATCCTCGCTGGATTCATGGTGCGCAGTGCGATGTGGGGTTCCATGATGCGCGATCGGCGTGATCAGAGCACAGCTTTGATTTTCATTGCAGTCATGGTGGTAAGCGTCATTGTCTACTTTGTTTCCTACCTGCTGATCAATGCGCTCTCTCGATATCGAGAACTCGGGGCTGACCGGGGAGCAGCCTTGCTAACCGGGCAGCCGACGGCGCTAGCCAGCGCGCTGCAGAAGATCTCTGGGGACATGGCGACGATCCCCACCCGCGACATCCGACAAATGGAGGCGGTCAGTGCATTCGCTTTCGCTCCCGCCGTTGCGGGCAAGCGTGAGTTCACTCTCGAGCAGTGGTTCTCGACGCACCCGCCACTGGAGAAGCGACTCGCGCAATTGGCGAAGATCGCCGGGGAGCTAGGGCAGCGGTAGTGGGTTTCCTCGATGCGGTTCTCGGCCGACGCAAACCCGCTCGACCGAATCTCGATTCGCTCTTCTCCGTTCCGTCTGCAGCGATCACCGTTCAAGCGGCGCTGGATTTTGTCCCCACGGGCAGGGCGGCGGTGGCCTTCCGAGCTCCGGAGGGGCGTGCTTTCGCCGATATCGAGGCTGAGGTGCAGGCCCTACTGGACGCCGGCGGCGGACCTCCCGTGGAGTTGGCCGAGGACGGATTCGGGTTCGATTGGATCGTCGTTCGCACTGACCCCATCGACGTTGCGACCGCGGTTACCGATGCGCATGCGGTGAATACGTCGTTGGTCGAGTCCGGGTTCGGACCTCAGTTGCTGTGCTCGTTGGTGTCTTTTCGTGGACCAAACGCTCAGCCGTTGGCATTGGTCTACCTCTACAAGGCTGGGACTTTCTATCCGTTCGCTCCCGTTGCCGGCGAGCGTGAAAAACGGGACAACGTCCTCGAACTCCAGGTCCGTGACCTCCTGCAAGGGGAACTGCCTATGGAGCAGGACTTGAGTCGGTGGTTTGCGGTGTGGGACGCGCCTGGACTTTAGTCGCGTGCGGGCGATGGACCGGGAAGGGCGAGCATCCGATCCAAGGCGACCTTGGCCCAGTGCTGGGTATCCGGATCCACAACGATTTGGTTGACGACATTGCCGGCAACCAGGCTCTCAAGTGCCCACACCAGGTGCGGTAGGTCGATTCGGTTCATGGTCGAGCAGAAGCAGACCGTCTTGTCGAGGTAGACGATCTCCTTGTCCGCGTTGTTCAGCGCCAGGCGTTTGACCAGATTGAGTTCGGTACCAACTGCCCATGCTGAGCCGGCAGGTGCGGACTCAATGGCAGCGATGATCTTCTCGGTCGAACCCACCTGATCGGCCTTCTCGACCACGGAGTAGTCGCATTCGGGGTGGACGATCACCGTTACGCCGGGAACGCGTTCGCGGACGTCGTCAACGCACTCGGCGGTGAAGCGACCGTGCACCGAACAGTGGCCGCGCCACAAGATGACCTTCGCCTCGCGGATCTGCTCGTCTGTCAATCCGCCATTGTCCTTGCGGGGGTCGTAGACGACACAATCGTCGAGCGAGTATCCAAGATCGCGAACTGCTGTGTTCCGGCCGAGATGCTGGTCGGGCAGGAAGAGAACCTTCTCGCCCTGCTCGAAAGCCCAGATCATGCTGCGTTCGGCGTTGCTTGACGTGCACACCGAACCACGGTTCTTGCCCGTGAAGGATTTGATCGCCGCGCTGGAGTTCATGTACGTGATGGGAATGGTCACATCTGCAACACCCACACGCTGCAGGACCCGCCAGCAATCCTCCACCTGACCGATCTCGGCCATGTCAGCCATGGAGCAGCCGGCGGCCATGTCGGGAAGAATCACCTTTTGGTCGTCGATGGTGAGAATGTCTGCGCTTTCGGCCATGAAGTGCACGCCGCAAAAGACGATGTATTCGGCTTCCGGCCGGGCGGCTGCCTGCTGTGACAGCTTGAAGGAGTCGCCGGTGACATCGGCGAACTGAATCACCTCGTCGCGTTGATAGTGGTGGCCGAGGATGAAGAGCCGATCGCCTAGGGCTTCCTTCGCGGCGCGAGCCCGGGCCACTAGATCAGGGTCTGATGGGGCCGGGAGGTCACCGGGGCATTCGACGCCACGCTCACTTTCGGGATCGGCCTCATGGCCGAGAAGGAGCAGTGCGAGGGGAGTCGGCTCGGGCTCTACGAAGGTTCCTGCCATGAGAAGAGTCTGCCAAACCACGTGCGATCCGCGGGAGGGTGGCTGGCTCACGCACGGCAGTCATGCAATAGTTGGGAATAACCGAACCTCGGGGTCGGTTAACTTGATCGGAACAACCCGTCCGATCGGAACACAACGCCGGACTAACACCGAAGAGGATGACCAGATGAGCGACGTCATGGATACCGACACCACGCAGACCGCCGACGGCATCATCTTGACCGATGAGGCCGCAAGCAAGGTCAAAACCCTCCTCGATGCAGAGGGTCGCGATGACCTGACCCTGCGCATTGCCGTGCAGCCCGGAGGTTGCTCAGGTCTTCGTTATCAGCTCTTCTTCGATGACCGCAGTCTTGATGGCGATGTCCTGAAGGACTTCGGCGGCGTGGGTGTAGTCACGGATCGGATGAGTGCCCCCTATCTGAGCGGTGCCACCATCGACTTTGTCGACACCATCGAGAAGCAGGGCTTCACGATCGACAACCCCAACGCCACCGGGTCGTGCGCCTGCGGAGACTCGTTCCACTAATCCGACTCGAGGTTAGTTGAAAGTTGTACTAGTCTTGAAGCATGTGGAATTCAGGCGATCCGGCGCGGGCCTTCCTCGACGCGGAGCCGGATTTGGTCGAGCGCTCCCGTCGTCGTGTGGCGTGGAGTCCTGACCGCGGTCGGCTGCCGTCGGTTTTTCTCAGTCACGGCGCACCGCCGCTTTTCGATAACTCAGAGTGGATCGAGTCACTTGCCGCGTGGGCCGATTCGATGCCGACGCCTCGCGGGATCCTGATCGTCAGTGCCCACTGGGAGTCCGCACCTATCGCGCTGAGTTCACCGCATGCGGGCGCCGGATTGGTCTACGACTTCGGTGGGTTCGATCCCTTCTACTACTCGATGCAGTACGCCACGCCCGATGCGTCCTGGCTGGCTTCCATCGTCGAGGGGCTGCTCCCGGATGGAGAACCGGTGATTGCACCCACCAACCGAGGGCTCGATCACGGAGCCTGGGTGCCGCTGAAGGTGATGTACCCAGCAGCAGATGTTCCAGTGATTCAGATGAGCATCCCCACCCATGATCCGCAACGGTTGATGAAGATCGGGCGGTCGCTACGCGAGCTCCGCGATCACGGAGTTCTTGTAATCGGCTCGGGCTTCACCACGCACGGTCTGCCCTTCCTTACCTCCGACAATTTCTTCGCCGGAGCAATACCCGGTTGGTCCCGAGACTTCGATGCCTGGGCTGCAGAACTTCTCGGTAGCGGTGACGTTGATTCCCTCGCCGACTACTCGACGGCACCCGGTATGCCGCTCGCGCATCCGACGGTAGAACATTTGAGTCCCATGTTCGTAACACTGGGAGCCGCCGATGCTCCTGACATCGGAGTCGACACCACAGTTGAGGGATTCATGTGGGGGCTATCGCGCCGTTCGTTCCAGATCGCCTAGGCACTAGCGGCGCTCAGTGCGGGTCAACTCGAACAAGCCCCGGTAGGGTCGTCGCCCGTGGCCATCTTGATAACCGGATCCATCGCAACCGACCATCTAATGAGTTTTCCGGGTCGGTTCTCCGACTCACTCGTCGCCGAGAAGATCGACAAAGTCTCACTGTCTTTCCTTGTCGAGGAGCTACAGATCCGGCGTGGGGGAGTGGCGCCCAACATCGCGTTCGGCATGGGCTGTTTGGGTTTGAGTCCGGTGCTCGTCGGCGCAGTGGGTCCAGACTTTGCGGACTATGAGTCGTGGCTACAGCGTCACGGCGTGGATACCCGAGGAGTCCATGTCTCGGACTCCCACCACACCGCCCGTTTCGTGTGCACGACCGATACTGAACAAAATCAGATTGCGTCCTTCTACCCCGGAGCTATGTCCGAAGCCCGCAACATCGAGTTGAAGCCGATCGTCGACCAAGTAGGTGGTGCCGACGTCGTCTTGATCGGTGCGAACGATCCCGAGGGAATGCAGCGTCATACCGACGAGTGCCGATTCCGTGGCTATCCCTTTGCCGCAGATCCGTCTCAGCAATTAGCCCGTATGAGCGGAGACGAGATCAAGCCGCTGATCGAGGGGGCCGAGTACTTGTTCACCAACGAATACGAGGCCGCCTTGATCGAGCAGAAGACCGGTTGGTCGGCTGGCGATCTCGCATCGATGGTCAACGTCCGAGTGATCACGTTGGGTCCCGATGGCGCGCGCATCGAACGCCGTGGCGCTGACCCCGTCCAGGTGACTGTGCCCGAGGAAGAGATCAAAGCTGACCCCACTGGCGTCGGTGATGCCTTCCGTGCCGGATTTCTTGCCGGACAGTCGTGGGGGCTCTCCGATGAGCGCTCGGCCCAGGTGGGATCGCTGGTGGCGACGTATGTGATCGAGACAGTGGGGACGCAGGAGTACCAACTTGCTCAGCGACACTTCCTCGAGCGCTTCGGCGCGGCCTACGGCGACGACGCCGCGAGCGAAGTCGAACAGCACGTCTCCTGCCCGCGGCCATAGCCAACGGTCTGGACGAACCTTGATACCGGCCAGCATCCCGCCCCCGGTATGGGAACTGGCAGACCCGTCAAAAGCTGAGGCGGGTGAGGATCTAGTTGCCATCGGTGGCGGCCTTGACCCGGGCACCGTCCTCACCGGGTATGCCCGCGGGATGTTTCCGATGGAAGTCTCGCTCGGTGCTGACCTCGGCGGCGGCAGCACGCTCGGGTGGTGGTCGCCGGATCCACGCGGAGTGCTATTCCCCGGGAACCTGCGAGTATCACGCTCGCTGGCGCGATCGGTACGACGCTTCGAGACGACCGTCGATCATGCCTTCGTTGAGGTCATGCATGCATGCGCCGAACCAACGCGACCCAACGGCTGGATTACCGAGGCATTCATTGACGCGTATGTCGAACTGCATCGAATGGGCTTCGCCCACTCCGTTGAAGTCTGGGACGGGACAGACCTCGTAGGTGGCCTCTACGGCGTGGAAGTCGGGGGATTGTTCGCAGGCGAGTCCATGTTCCATCGAGTGCGCGACGCGTCCAAAGTTGCGCTCGTTGCTCTCGTGGAGCGGATTCTTTCGTGTCCGGGGGATCGGGCGATCGACGTTCAGTGGCGGACCGACCATCTCGCAAGCCTCGGGGTCGTCGAACTCGCGCGTGGTGACTATCTGCAGCAGCTCCCTGCGCTGTGCTCCCTAGATCCGTGCATTCCGACCGACAGTGATTCTGCGCTTTAGTTGCGAGCCCGCAGCAGGACTTCTGGCGCGGTAGCCAAGAACGCGTCGATCGTGTCGGCAGTGCACCCGTAGGGCAAGGAAACCCGAAGGCTGCCAGTCGTCTCGATACCCATCGCCTCCAACACGTGGCTTGGCATGCGCGCGTCGGCGGTACACGCTGATCCGCTGGCAACAGCGATGGCTTGTCGATCGAGGTCGGTGACGACGGCCTCGCCCACAACGCCGTCGGCGACGAGCGTCACGATGTGAGGGAGGCGTTCCACCGGATCCCCCACCGCCTGCACTCCGGGCCATGTCGAGGCGACGGCGCGAACGCGGTCGGTCATCTCGAAGTGAACGCGCGACTGCTCGCGCCAGTGTGGTTCGACGTACTCAGCAGCGCTCGCCGCTGCCGCGACGGCGGCAACGTCGGGAAATCCGCCAACCCAGCCGCGGTCGGGGGCCTCTGGGGGACGCCAGCGAATATCGGGCTTGACCATGAGCACGGCGCAACCGGGAGGTCCGCCCCAGTCTCGGGGAACGACTATTGCGGCGTCCCAAGCCGAACCGAGTTCTCGGTGCCCGGCCACCTGGATCGCATCGCTAACCATCGGCACACCGGCTGCTCGACACGCGGCGTGGATATCGTCCACCGGCTGAACGGTCCCCACCTCCGCGTTGGCCTGTTGCGCGCAGACGACTGCAGCACCCTGAGCCAGTTCTGCGCGTAGGGCGCTTGTGTCTATCCGGCCCAGCGAATCCACCGGTACCTCGATGACTTCGGCACCGCTACAGGCGTTGGCGGCGAAGACGACGGCCATGGACTCGGCCGCCCCGATGAGGACTCGAGCAGGGGCGCCCTCGGCAGTCCTGGCTTGGTAGAGCCCGGTCACGGCTGCTCGCAGCACGTCGGATCCCGAGCTGCCCAGGAAGCAGCCGGAGGCGGGCACGCCGAGGAAGCGCGCGATCGCGGTTCGAGCTGTATCTAGGACTAGGCCCGCGCGTCGGCCCTGATGGTGCAACCGAGCGGGGTCGGACCAACTTTGTTCCAAGGCGGCAACGAGCGCTCGCAGCGCCACCGGCAGAACCGGCTGGCCTCCGACGGCGTCGAGATATCCCGCGCTCGGATGTGGGGCAGGCTCGGGCCAGATCCCGGCGATCGGATCGGTGGGATTCGAGGCATCCGAACCGCTCATATGCGCACGCTAGCGGGAGTGGGAGATCTCACGTCGATTCCTTCCATTCCTTCCTTGACCAGGGGGTAGCACGGGGCAAATGGTGCGCTAGTCTCCATGGGGGAGCGGCCCCTATGGCCGAACCCCACGAACGTCGAATCGAAACAGGCAGAAAGGCGACATGTGAACCCGTCCACCGATCACGGTGCGGGGGCGAGCAAGCCCCGGTCTCGCAAAGTGCTCGTCAGCGTTGTCGCGCTCGCCTTATCCGGGCTTGCGCTTTCCGGCTGCACCGCAAATGAGGCCTTCTTCTTCGACCTTCCTGAGCCTGCCTCGGCTGAGGCGCCCATCATCCAAAACTTGTGGAATGGTTCCTGGATCGCCGCGTGGGCCGTGGGCATCCTCACGTGGGGCCTGATGATCTGGGCCGCGGTTGCCTACCGCCGGCGCCACGCCAACGAGGTCCCCGAGCAGACCAAGTACAACGTCCCG
>JAURQC010000118.1 GCA_030836325.1 Candidatus Nanopelagicales bacterium | reverse complement strand
CACCGAAACCTTGTGACACCGTCCTTTTTCATCTTCCGCGACGCCTTGAGCTCGTACGGGTAGTCAGGTGGGCATCCGGTGTTGCGGGTGAGCTTTTGCTCCTTGACCAATCGCCAATTTCCCTTGGCGTATCGCTGGAGGAATACCCGCTTCGGTGGCCGGTCGTAACAGAATTCATATCGCCAGCGGGCCTTGTTCCAACAGTCGGTTTCAGCGCCCTCGTACGAGACGCATGTCTCGATCTCCGCCGCTGAGGCACTTGGAGCAGAGATGACGCCGACAAGCAGCGTCACTGCAAGCAGTATTGCTCGTAACGACTTCAACGCTTTTTCTTTTTCTTCTTTTTCTTTTTCTTCTTTTTCTTCTTTTTCTTCTCGGTATCGCTGACAGCCGGCGTTTCCACCGTCAGCGTTTCCACCGTCAGCGTTGCCTGTTCGAGTTCGTACTGGCGATCACCAAGAACATTCGGGGCCTTTGCGTAGTAGACGAGGAAGGAATCCTGACCTAAGGGAATTCCCGTTGGGTCGAGGTAGCTCATATCCGCGGGCGTCAAGGATTTCGGGCCCACCGTCCAGTCGAGACCATCGTCGGAAGTGGCCAGCAGCAGACGTTGGGGATTTTGTGGATCTTCAGGAGACGTGGACATGATGGCCAGCCAATTGCCAGGTTCTGCCCTGAGCACTTCAAAGTCCACGCGCCCACCGGTGGTTCGGTACCCCGGATCTCGCACGAAAGCGGTCCCCGCGGCGTCGGTGGACGTGGCGCTTACGACCACCTCGGTTGCCATACCCCCCTGAGGGCTCGGCTCGACCCAGTACAAACGCACCCGTCCATCAGGGAGTAGGACCGAATCCGGCACCCCCCACGCCATGGCGCCACCGCTGGAGATGCCGACCGAACTTCGGTCACGAAGGTGGACATTTTCTGGGGAAAGCGGCGCCGTGTAGATCGCCTTCTGCTGCGTACTTGGGTCGAACTCCACGAAGTAGGCCCGCCGCGATCCATCACGGAGCACGACGTCGGTGAGATCGGCGATCCGTTCGATAGAGCCCACGATGGAACAGGCGCCAGCTTGGGTGCATTCCGCGACTGCGGTTCCACCGGACTGCGGGCTCGGGAAGTACAAGCGGACCGTGCCATCGGGCAATAGATCCGCATGCGGGCTCGCACCGCTTAGGCCCAGGGGCGTGGCGGGACCCAAGGAGCCGGCGGGCTGTGGAGCCGCGCTGGCAGGTGCTGAAAGGGTGGACACGCCCACACCGACAGCCACGGCAATAGCAAGAATTCGCATGCGCTGATTCACGGAACGACGGTAACAAATGTGCTGGTTCTCGTCGTGCCTGTAGTCGATTCAGGTAACGGCTAGGACATGAAACGCTCCATCCTTGCCATCGCCGCGACGCTAGGACTGGCGGCGTCACTGGTCGGCAGCCCTACCCACGCGCAGCCCAACTTGCCCGACTCCGTTATCGAGTGCGTGGCTCGAGAGTTGGGCACCGAGGCAGCCCAACAAATCCAGACGCAGCGGGCGAACGCCGAGCAGGAAGCGGTCATCCGGCAGTGTTTCCAGGCATCCGGTTCCGGTGGGGGCGGCTCCTCGACGGGACCATCGTCCAATGGTCCGGCTCCGCAGTCCCGAATCCCGTCCAGCAAGTGCGTCTCCAGCAAGGGTCTCAAGCGGTACGTGAAGAAACTGTCCTCACCCAATCGCCTCGGCGTGAACATCGGTCAGTACCCGCACAACCCCGGTGCCTTCTACTACTCCCCCACGACCCTGGCCCAGGACGGCTATAAGGCCGTTCGGTACACGATGCAGATGTACTACGACGGCTCCACCGGCCGCCTTCTGCACGGCAAAGGCGATGGAATGCTCAGCCTGAGTGTCAATAAGTGGTTGTGCTCACACAGTGACGAAATCCGCGAGGCAAAGCGAGCCGGTTTGGCGGTGGCGCTCTTCGTCGAACTTCTGAACTACTCAAGTGTCCAGGCATCACAGAACGGTGGCGGGCCACCTAATTTCGACCATCCCGACGGCATCGAGAACCGCCTCAGTAAGGAGTACCTCGCGGTTGTGCCGCAGATCGCTCGCTTCGCCGAGCGATACAAAGTTGACTGGTTCGATCCAGCGAATGAGGCCGACAAGGGATTCACTGCGGCGAACGCGGCCCGCATGGTCAAGTCCACTCCAAAGCGCACAAAGGCATTCAAGGGCCTCCTGGTTACCCAACCGCTCGTGACAACCTACGAAGCAGCGGGCATCGTCCCCGACATGTCCGGCTACGACCTCGTCAGCCTGCACGACGGCGACATCCTTCGTGAGGCTCAGAACTACGAACAAACTGGTCAATTGAGTGACCGACTCTTTGCGCAAAGCGAGACGGCATGGCAATGGGCCCAGGCCTCAGGTGTCAAGCGATATCTCGTTGGCGAGTTCGGCCAGTTCGATGCCGTAGATCCAGCGCCGAGCGTTGACGCAACACGAGCCGTCGTGGACGCCTATCTAGAAAGGTTCCCGAATCCACAGGGACTGTTCTGCCAGGACAACCCCGATCCCTCGATGGACCGCTTCGAAAATTCACCCATGAACGCTGTTTGCAAGGCACTTCAGGCCCGCTTCCGGTAGACGGCGTCCGATAGCGAGACGAGGCTGGGGTGAGCTTGCGCCCACCCCAGCCTCGGATTACCTGTTCGGTTCGCCTAGATCTGCTTCCACAGCGATGGTGCGTAGATCCAGTTCGGATCCCCCACACCGGTGTGTGACTGAACTGCCTCATAGACAGAGCCGTTGAACACCACGCGGTCCCCCACGGCATAGGCACCCGTAGCACTCCATGCCCCGACTTCCGACGGCTCGGGCGTCGGCTCAGGTGTTGGCTCAGGAGCCACAGCCTCGTCGACGATCTGCCACAGCGATGGAGCAGTAATCCAGTTCGGATCCCCGAAACCGGTGTGTGACTGGACAGCGCGGTAGGTGGCGCCACCGTAGGTCACCACGTCACCAGCAGCGTAGGAAGCGCTGGCGTTCCACGAACCACCCGGGCTTGGCTCGGGCTGGGGTTGCGGCTGAGGGTCTGGCTGCGCCACGGTCTCCGTGGTGATCAGCAAGCCGTTGCTCGCATCAGAGATGTTGCCCGACGCATCGATAGCCCGGACGGAGTAGTTGTAGCTCGTCGAAGGAGCCAAGCCGCCGTCAGTCAGCATGGTCATCGCTGTTCGAGCGATCTGGACCCCATCACGGAAAACGACGTACTCAACGCTGCTGCCGTCGTCAGTGCTCGACTCCCACATCAACTGCACGGAGTCCTGGGAGACGCCCATCGTGTGGAGGTACTGCGGCACCGAGGGCGGTACATCGTCAACCACAGGTATCGGGTCGGTCACAGCGGTAAGGACCATGCTGGAATTTGAGGTGTTTCCTGCGAGATCCGTAGCGACCACCGTGTAGTCGTACGTTGTGTTCGCGAGCACGTCTAGATCGACGAAGTCCGATGCTGACGACGTCCCGATTTTTTGGCCATTTCGGTAGATGACGTAGGTGACCGCTCCAGCGTCGTCGTAGGAGTCACTCCAGTCAAGAGTCACCGAGTTGCTGCTTACCGCGACTTCATCAAGACCCATCGGAACCGACGGAGGTTCGGTATCGGGAGTACCCTCACCGACGACGTTCACATCGATCACGTTGTAGAAGGCATTCACCGTGTCCTCGATGTCCCACACAGCCAAGATGACGTGATAGCCCGAGCGATCCTGCGGGACAGAGATCGTGTGATCGGGATTAGTGATGGCCTTTGAGCCGTCGTGCTGGACTTCGGCAATCAGTTCCAGATCAGCACGTGTCAATGGTGCGTTCGGATCCCAGCCCTGCTTGGTCATGTAGTAGTGCCACTTAGCAGTTGAGTGCGGGGCGGTGTACTTCCAATCCATCAAGAGTGGACCGGTGGTGATCTCGTTCTTGTACCAACGATCAGCCGTCTGCTCATCGAGCACTCCGCCGAAGAGACCACCTGCCGACGCAATTTGCCCGTCAGCAGGACCGGCTTCGGGGAAGCCCTTGAGCGCCTCCAAGCTCTGAGGTTCGTAGACGATCGAACCGCAATCGGTGTTCAGGCCGATGTTGCACGCGGCGCTCCGACTCAGGGGGCCTTCCACGTACCCATGGGCGCTGGCCGGCGCACTCGTGATGACCCCCGTGCCAATGAGGACCGCCGCGGTGGCGGCTGCTCCTGTTCCCATGCGGGTTTTCCGCTTCATGACTTCCTCTCGTGGGCGAGATCCGGATCCGTGCCGTACGGATCGTCGTCAACGCTCACGATGGGGTTATTCCCTCTACTAGCGTGGGCTAAACACAAACGGAGGAAAAATGTTCGAACCCACCCCCGAGGACAAGTTCAGTTTCGGTCTGTGGACCATCGGTTGGCAGGCACGCGATCCGTTCGGCGATGCCACTCGGCCGGCGCTGGACCCGGTTGAGGCTGTTCACCAGCTTGCCGCTCTCGGCGCTTGGGGGGTCACTTTCCACGACGACGATCTGATCCCCTTCGGCTCATCGGACGCCGATCGCGACGCCGCCATCGCCCGCTTCCGAGCCGCCTTGGATGAGACCGGCCTTGTGGTCCCGATGGCGACGACCAACACCTTCACTCATCCGGTTTTCAAGGACGGTGCGTTCACGAGCACCGACCGAGACATTCGTCGATACGCGCTGCGAAAGATCATGCGCAATATCGATCTAGCAGCAGAACTCGGAGCAAGCACCTACGTGCTCTGGGGCGGGCGTGAAGGAGCGGAGACCGATGCTGCGAAAGACATGCGTGATGCTTTTGCTCGGTACGCCGAGGGGCTCGACCTGCTGTGTCAGTACGTCAAGGACAAGGGCTACGGCATCCGGTTCGCGATCGAACCCAAGCCCAACGAGCCGCGCGGGGACATCTTGCTGCCCACCATTGGGCACGCCCTCGCGTTCATCTCAACTTTGGAGCACCAGGAGATGGTGGGTATCAACCCCGAGGTCGGCCACGAACAGATGGCCGGGATGAACATGGTGGCCGGCGTGGCCCAAGCCCTATGGATGAACAAGCTCTTCCACATCGATCTCAATGGCCAGCACGGCCCGAAGTTCGATCAGGATCTGGTGTTCGGGCACGGGGACGTCAAGAGCGCCTTCTTCCTGGTGGACCTACT
The DNA here is from genome assembly GCA_030836325.1 of Candidatus Nanopelagicales bacterium. The sequence continues at coordinate 21,341 of JAURQC010000118.1, read as the reverse complement.
TGAGCACGCCGGTTATGACGGGCCTCGCCACTTTGACTACAAGCCCTATCGCACCGACGACGTCGACGACGTGTGGGTGTCAGCGGCCGCAAACATGAGGACGTACTTAATGCTCAAGGAACGAGCGCGCGCGTTCCGCACCGACCCAGACGTTCAGGCCGCATGGCAAGCAGCCGGGTCCTTCCTTCTCGCCGAGCCAACCTTGACCGTCGGTGAGACGTGGCAAGACTTGGTGGCAGACCGATCTGCATTCGAGAACTTCGACATAGACGCTGCCGCTGACCGCGGCAAGCACTACAGCCTGCTGGATCAACTCGCCATGGAACACATTCTGGGCGCCCGCTGAGCCGCGTTGCGGCGGGCGCCGACTGACGTACCCTCGAAGCATGCGTCGCTCGATTTCCGCCCTCGGTTCCCTGGCCTTAACTCTCACTCTGCTTCCCGCAGCCCAGGCTGCTGAGGATCGGGCGGTGTCCACGTCGAACGTCAATTCATCCTCCATCCCCATGGCGATGACCCGCGAGTACGAGGGCCGAGACCTCAAGATCCGCAAGAAGCTCGGCGAAAACTCCGCCTACACCCGATACCGGGTCACCTACAAGAGCGGTGACCTGAAGATCTGCGGGCAGCTGATCGAGCCGAAGGGCAAGGGGCCTTTCCCGATGGTCGTCCTCGCCCACGGATATATCGATCCGAAGGTCTACGTCAACGGCCAGGGCTTTCGGCGCGAACAGGACTGGCTTCCACGCAACGGCTACGGGGTCTTGCATGTGGACTATCGCAATCACGCTTGTTCGGACAAGGATCCACGCAGCGACGTGAACATGCGCCTTGGCTACGCCGAGGACGTCATCAGCGCAGCGCTGGCTCTGAAAAACTCGGATATCCCCTGGATTGATGGCGATCGAGTGGCTCTTCTCGGACGTTCTATGGGCGGCGGGGTTGCCTACCAGGCTTTGACGATTGCGCCGGGAGTTTTCGATGCCGCCATCACCTATGCATCGGTCAGCACCAACGCGGAGGACAACTTCAACCGCTGGCAACGCAAGAACTACGACATCGGTGACCGCATTCTCAAAAAATACGGAGAGCCTGAAGACAACCCTGAGGTATGGAAGCGGATGTCCTCACGAAACTACTTCTTCCGAATCACCGAGCCCGTACTCGCCTTCCACGGAACAGCCGACGACACCTGCGAGATCTCCTGGGCTCGAGCAACCAAGCGCGCCTTGGATAAGGCCGGAGTCGAGAATCAACTGGTCGAATACAAAGGCGCCGGGCATTACTTTTACGGCCCGTGGAACAACTCCATCAAGCGCGTAGGGAAATTCCTGGACGAGCACCTGGCCTGAAGAACGGCAGGACTCGCCCCTTCGGACGGGACTTTCAGGTGGTTAGTCGTGGCCACCGATGACGATCTGATCCCAATCGATGATCGAGCCGGTCACCACACCGGAGCGATCCGATAGTAGGTAAACAATGAAGTCCGCGATCTCGTCGGGCTGACCCAGCTTGCCCATCGGGAGCTTCGCACTGGCTTCTTCAAGCCACCCGTCGGTTGCGCCGTGCGCCGTGCGCTGCACGACTTCCTCACCGTCGGTGATGGTCCAGCCAATGTTCACGCCATTGATCCGGATCTTGTCGAAGCGGTGGGCATAGGCGGCGTTCTTCGTGAGCCCACCGAGCCCGGCCTTACTTGCGACGTAGGGGGCGAGGAATGACTGCCCACCATGGGACGCGATGCTCATGATGTTCACAATCGTTCCCGGGGCGGAGCGGCGCTGCATGTCCTTGACCGCTCCCTGCATAACGAAGAACGGTCCACGGAGGTTGATGTTCATGTGCTCGTCGAAGCGTTCGGGTGTGGTGTCGACGAGGCTGCCGCGACTCGTGGTGGCCGCGACGTTGGCAACACAGTCCACTCGCCCGTAGGTCGACACCACCTTCTCCACGAGATCCAGGGCCGCCTGCGGATCGCTGATATCCGCCTGTACGTAGGCGCCCTGGGTACCCAGCGCGGTCAACTCGTCGGCCACCGCGCGACCCTTCTCAGCGTTGCGACCGCTCACGACAACCGCCTCGGCCCCTGATTCAGCCGCTCGGCGGGCAATGTGAGACCCCAGCCCCTGGGTGCCTCCGACGACGAGAACGATCTTGCCCGTCATCAGGTCGGACGTCAGAGCAGTCATCAGGCACCTCACAAAGGGATCGGAGTCGTCTAAGACATTGGCAGAACGCTAGTCAAGTAGGCAGCAGCATTGTGACCCGGTACGCCCGAAACGCCGCCGCCACGCCGTGCACCGCTACCGCAGACAGCAATGCGCGGCGAGTCTGTCTCGACTCCCCAGGTTCCGACTTCGGACTCTCGCTCGGCCCACGGCCACGACAAAGGCGTGTGGAAGATGTTTCCGGTCGGGATCCGCAGATCACGCTCGATGTCCGCTGTGGTGTTGATCTCGATACAAGGATTACCTTGCGCGTCCGTGGCAAGACAATCGGCGATCGGCTCGGCGAGGACGGAGTCCAGCGTGGCCTGCACCGCGGCTAGAACGTCGTCGTTGTCATATCCCCCATCACCATCGAAAAGTGAGTGCGGGGTGTGGAGTCCGAACAGAGTCAGCGTCTGGAGGCCCTGTGCCTGGAGTTCCTCGGACAAGATGCTCGGGTCACTGAGGCTGTGACAGTAGATCTCCGCCGGCAGTGGTTCAGGCAAAGCACCACTCTCTGCACGTTTATAGGCCAGGGCCAACTGGTGGTACCCCTCGTTGATGTGGAAAGTTCCGCTGAACGCCTGCACCGGGTCAGCAGATTCGTCGCGAAGGCGGGGCAGCCGCGCGAGCAACATGTTCACCTTCACCTGCGCGCCGGCTTCCAGGGCGCCGATCGGGTCTGGCGCGCCGCCACGCAGACGGGCAAGGACGGCAGGAGCGCAGTTCGCCGCTACAGACCGTGCAACGTACGTCGTTTCCAAGTCACCTTCACGAACCATTACCTCGACGGCGGATCCGTCGTCGTGGATCGAGAGGACCTCTGCGTTTGTGCGGATCTCACCGCCAGCCTCACGTACCCGGTCCGCGAGTTGCGCAGTGATGGCGCCCATACCGCCGACGGGAACGTCCCACTGCCCGGTTCCCTGTCCAATCACGTGATAGAGGAAGCAGATGTTCTGGTGCAGTGATGCATCGTGAGCATCCGCATACGTCCCGATCAACGCATCGGTGAACACGACCCCACGCAGGACGTCATCGGCGAAGCTCCGCTCTAGAACCTCGCCCAGAGGGCGTTCGACAAAGTCAACCCAGTCCTCTTCGCCTATACGTGCCTTGACTTCCTCTAGCGCAGCTAAGGGTTCGGTGAGCGATGGGAACAGCACCTGCGCCATGGCCTCGGTACGCGCGTAGAACTCGTGCCACGCCATCGCCTGTGAGGCGTCGCCCGTGAACTCGGTGATGTTCGCAGAGATGGCATCGGAATCCGCCGAGGGAATGAGCAGACCGCGACTCGGGTCTTTTGGATCAGGTGTGTAGGAAGCGACACTTCGCCGCGCGAGTGGGACGTCGATCTCGAGGTCTTCGGCAATCGATTGAGGCAGCAGCGACACCAGGTAGGAATACTTGCTCAACCGAGCGCCCATTCCAGGGAAGACGTCGGCCGATATCGCTGCTCCACCGACTTCGTCGCTGGCCTCCAGGACCAAGACGGAGTAGCCAGACCGGGCTAGGTACGCAGCAGTGACGAGGCCGTTATGGCCGGCACCGATGACAATGCAATCGATCACGAAACGATCATGCCGGACGCAGTCGCGGACTATTCGCCGGGAGGTATGCGTACACCCGAGGCAAGGAGTCGCTCACAGGCAGCCACGTACGCATCATCGATGCGCGCGACGGTGTCGGCGTCAAAATCGCGTCGCCATCGTCCACCGTGAGCCCCTTCGGGCGTGATGTTCTCGTCAAACCAAGCCATCATCTGATCATCAATGGGAACGCCAATCGCAGCACAAATCCGCTCAACCGTTTCCTCGCGTGCCGTGCGCACCAAGTCGACAAGATCGATCTGCACGATGCGGTCAGCTCGCGAATTGGCAACTGCGCTGTGGATGCGGAGCATCCGCTGCTCCCATTGCTCGAGAGCAGTGAATACGTCGTCGGGCCCAAACGTCTGGTGGACGAAGGAGGCCGCTACATCACGGCCATCTCGATTCACGATGATGACGGTGGACTCCGGATAGATCTGCTCAACTCGATCGGCCTTACGGGCATTCGCCGGAGTGGTGTCGACCCAACGATCAGCGCCGATAGCTTCCGCGACCTTGGCCATAATCGCTCGAGTTATCGACTGTGCGGCTCCGAGTGGGTCGGTTTCACCTTGCTCCAGATAGCGCTCGCACAGATCCATAAGTTCTTCGCGCGAGATGGACGTATGAAGTCCCACATCAGGTGCACGCTCGAACCAGCGCTCGAGGATCCGCGTTACAGCGAGCCGGGCGGCTGAGTCAGCCTTCGCCGAGCCCGGTTTACGGGTGGCCACCGCGAGCGCATCCGCAATGCCGTCGTTGCCCGTAATGAACCGAACTTCCATCGGGCGCGTAAGCGTGAGCTGCGGGTGATGGTCCAAAAGATGCCCAACGATCGTTGAGCCACTGCGTCCCGTGCCACCGACCAAGACTGGTCGTTCTGCATTGAGCAAACTTGACTCGGGAATGGCTCTATCCGACATTGCTAGAGGTAGAGACCGGTGCCGGATGTCGCGTGACGCCCGGCCGCGACCGCGTGGAGATCACGCTCGCGCAGGAGCACGTAGTCGATGCCTTGAAGCTCGACAGTTCCACGATCTTCTGGCTCGAACAGCACCGAATCACCCACCTCGACACTTCGGACGTTCGGCCCAACTGCGACGACCTTTGCCCAACTCAGCCGGCGCCCCACTTGGGCAGTTGCGGGAATGACAATGCCGCCACTTGAGCGCCGTTCACCATCCTCACCGCCCTCGCGAACGAGGACTCGATCATGAAGAAGCTTGATCGGTACGGATCCATCGAGTGCGGGACGAGTGTCGGGAATCGAGGGCGAAGTGCTCTGCTGCTCTTGAGTCGAAGTCAACGACGCCGCCGCCCGATCAACTTGATAGCCACGTAGCCAACAACGACGGCACCGACGATCGCAACACGATCCGGGCGGATGCCGCCATACTCGTCGGTGAACCAGCCCTTGGCCGCACCGAGTCCACGTTGGGCAAGAGCAGCAGGTGTGGTTTCGGACTTGAGGCTCACCAGAGAGGACACGAGTTCCTCTCGCGCTGCGGCCACGGATGTCTGCAGATCGACGAGAGATGTCGCTGAGGTGGGCGAAGTCGGTGCGGAGTCGGCCATCGAAATCTCTCGTTCTCTCTTGACTGTGATGTGCGGGATCAGCCTACGCCGAGCATGGATTTCCTTCCACGTCGGTGGAAGCCGATACCCGTCAGCGAGAGATAGTTGCGGCGGGAACGGGCTCTACGTGCGAATCCAGACCCGCAGACTTGCGGCGCCGAGAACTACCGGCGAAGGCGAAGACGATGAGGAAGATCGCTGCACCCACCAGGACGATCATGGTTCCCGATGGGACCTCGGCGTAGTAGCTGACGTACATCCCCACCAGTCCGCTGAAGGTTCCGATCGCCGTGCTCCAGGCAAGCATTCGTCCAAAGGAATCGGTCAGCATTCGCGCGACCACTGCCGGAATCACGAGCATCGCGGCAACCAAGGTGACACCGATGACGGTGAGCGTTGCCAAAATCGACAAAGACAGGACGATCATGAGCTGGGCTTCGATGCGATTGACCCGGACACCGGACACATCCGCCACCTCCGGGTCGAACGTGGAGAACAACAGGGCCCGGTAACGCAGGAACACGAATCCAACTGCCAGTAAGGACACGACCACGAGTCCGACGATCTGCTCACTTGAGATGCCGAGGATGCTGCCGAAGAGTGCGTTCTCGAAGGACGGCCCGCTGGAACCGAATCGCGCGAAAAGAGCAACACCGAGAGCGAACGACGCTGTTGTGATGACACCGATCGCAGCATCAGCGCCCAGACGACTGCGCTTGGAGACGGTGTTGATGGCAAGGGCAGATGCGATCCCCCACAGTCCGGCTCCGAGCACGTAGAACTGCGCAGCGAATAGTTGGACCGCCGCGAAACCACCAAAGATCGAGTGTGACAGCCCATGGCCGATGTAGCTCATGCCTCGCAGCACGATGAAGACTCCAATAAAGCCCAGAAGTGCACCCGAGAGCCCGGCGACGAGTAGCCCTTTGAGAAAGAAGGTGTAGCCGAGCGGCTCGAGGATGGCCTCCATCAAGCAACCACACCAGATGACTGATCGCGACGGTCGTCGACCACCACACGCATGCCCAAATGTTCGAGCACCTCCATCCGGGCTCCGTACGTTTGCTCGAGAACGTCGGGACGGATGACTTCCTCGGGCGTGCCGTCTGCAATCACCCGATGGTTGACACAAATCAGATGAGGCAGGTGAGCGGCCATGCCGTTGAGGTCGTGCGTGGTGAGAACGATGGCAACACCGTCTTCATGAAGATCAGCAAGTAAGTGCAAGACGTCGTGCCTCGTCGAAACGTCGACACCACTCGTTGGTTCGTCAAGGAGTAGCAATTGCGGCTGCCGGTAGAGCGCTCGCGCTAGGAACATTCGCTGCTGTTGACCACCAGACAACTGCCGTATTTGTCGATCTGCGAACTTCTCGATGCTGAGACGCTCAAGGACGGCCATGGCAGCGCTCTTCTCCTTGGCGCTTGCCCAGGGGGCGACGAATCGTCGTCCCTGTCCCTGCGATCCCGACATCAGTACGCATTCCAGGACAGTGATCGGGAAATCCCAATTGACCGTCTCCAACTGCGGGACGTACGCGGTTCGCAGACCCGCATGCTGCTCAATCGAACCGGTCATCGGCTTAACGATGCCCAGCAGCAGCCTCAACAGGGTTGTCTTGCCCGATCCCGAAGGGCCGACGATGCCGGTGAACTGGTCTTCGTGGACATGGACGTTGACGTCATGCAGGACCACCTGGTGGTCATACCCGGCGTCCACCGCAGTAAGTCGGATCAGTTCTGGTCCGACTCCAGTTCCCGTCACTGTGGATAGTCTGCCGTATCCGGAACCGGGCTGATGATGTCGACCGCACGAACGTTGGGTGCTTCGCCACCGAGACCCTCGATCATGGTTGCGAAGTTGTACTGCATAAGACCCAACCAAGAGTGGTTCTCCTCCCCGGGAGCACCAGGGAGATCGTCATCCCGCAAGGACTGCTCGTACCGCACACCGGTCTCGTTGCCGACCTCCTCCAGAACAGCCGATGGGAATACCTCGGAACCAAAGATCGTCGGCACCGCTTCAGCGCGGATCTGCTCGATCAAGGTCACGACCTCTGAGGGTGTGGGATCGGCGAAGTCACTCGGCTGCACTGCACCAACGACCTCCCATCCGAAGTTGTCAGCGAAGTACGCGTATGCATCGTGATAAGTCACGAGTTTCAAGGCGCCTTCGGGAACGGATCGCTGGTCCTCGCGCACTGCATCGGCGAGTTCGTTCGCCTGAGCAGCGAAAGCATCGAAGTTCTCCTGCATCTGATCAGCACACGCAGGATCCCGCTCACTGAGCACCTCACGCACGATGTCGGCGTATTCGATGGCGTAGGTGGGATCGGTCCACAGATGCGGATTCGGCTTGCCCTCCTCCTCAGGGAAGGAGAAATCAAAGATGTAGTCCTCTTCGGGCAAAGCCACGGTGCCGAGTTCGACGAGCTCGACGTCCTCGCGCATGTTGGCCTCTGCCATCGCCAGAGTCGGGTCCTCAAGCTTCAGACCATTGATGAACACGACGTCGGCGTCGCTCAACAGGGCCGCTACCGACGGAGCAGGCTCGAAGGTGTGGGAGTTGGTGCCCTCCGGGACGATGCCCCGGATCTCGACGCAATCGCCACCCACCCGGGACACGATCGAGGTGATCGGCGAGACGGTGGTAGCCACCAGGACCTTGTCCCCGTCGCTCCCCGAAGCCTCAGACGACGCGGAATCGTCGCTCGATGAAGAGCAGCCCGCGAGGGCCAGGGCCCCGACAGAACTCACGACTAGGACGGAACGCAGGTTTTTCCGCATAGCGGCAACACTAGGAGCCAATTTATGCAATTGCAAATTATTTGCAAGACAGTGGTCTTTGCGAATGCCCCTACGCTGTTGCCGTGACCAAACTGATGGCGGGAGATCCTGCACCCGCATTCACCCTGCCTACCGCCACGGGTGAGCGCTGGGCGCTGAGGGATGCAAGAGGCTCTCAGGTCCTTCTCTATGCCTATCCGGCTGCGATGACCCCCGGGTGCACCGCTCAAGCGTGCGACTTCCGCGACAACCTGGCGACCTTCGCCGATTCCGGCTTGGTCGTCGTTGGCATCTCCCCCGACTCCCCGGACAAGTTGGCCGAATTCACCACCCAAGAGCAATTGCCCTTCACCCTGCTATCGGACCCGGAGCACAAGGTGATGGAGAAGTACGGAGCCTGGGGTGAGAAGAAGTTGTACGGCAAGGTCGTAACCGGAGTGATCCGATCAACTTTCGTTATCTCGCCTACCGGGAAGATCGAACACGCCTTCTACAACGTCAAGGCCACCGGCCACGTCGCGAAACTGATGCGAGACCTCAAGCTCTAGCGCCAAAACCTGCAGTTGCCGTCAAAAAAAGCCGGCGCCTTGTGACGGCAACTGCAGGTTTTTGGCGGGAGAATAGACTTTGGAATCAAGCGGAAGTGGTGGAACGGCAGACACGCTGGTTTTAGGTACCAGTGCCCTAGGGCGTGCGGGTTCAACTCCCGCCTTCCGCACCATCATCGGGTATCAGGCGGGTGCTGATCAGTGGCCTGCCGACCACGTGACTCCCGTCAGCGCTTGGTTGCGATGATCATTCCGGCCGAGCACAAGAACATCCCGCGCCACGACTCGTCGTCCTCGAGCTCGATCTGCTGGCGCCGATACTCGGTTGCATCGATGCCACCGGCGATCATCGGGTAAGTCGGGTGGAAGTTGTACCAGGCGTAGGAGAGGTCCTCGAAGCCCTGGGCCTTAACCACCTCGGCAAGCTCGAAAGGATTGTGGAAGCGGGCAAGGATCTCGTCGTAAGCCGGGGCGTCCTTGTCCCACTCGCGCTTCGGTGGCTTGTCGACGGCTAGTCGCTGATCGAGGTCCTGTGAGACGACGTCCTTGAATTCCTGACCAACCGAAGCCATGAGGTCCTCGAGGATGAACTCCTTGGTCAACCGGTTAAATGTAAACATCGAAAACATTGCATTGCGGAACTGCAGGATCAAGGTGCCGCCGGGCTTGAGGAACAACGACATCGCCTCGACGAACCAAGCATCGTCTTCGACATGGGGAATCACACCCAGGGCGATGACCGCATCGAACTGACCCACCCGAGTAGCCTCGGCGCTAACTGCATCGCGGTCGTTGATGTCCACCTGGGTGTGCAAATCGGGATCGAGTCCGTTGCGCTCGAAGTTCTCCTTGCCCAGTCGGACCATCTCGCTAGACAGATCACTGGCGCGAACGTCGACTCCAAGTTCCTTCGCGATGCGGATGATGGGACTGCCCTCTGCGGCACCAAGTTCGTACACGCTCGTCGCACCACGGTCCTTGAGGATGCGAATCACCTTGTTCAGCCGGAAATAGTTAGCCGGATACTCCTCGTTCGTCCAGATCTTCTCCGGGTCATATTGCTCGTGGTACGACGGTGCTGAGCCGTTGTAGTGGTCGCTGACCTGAGCCATCGTTGAGCCCTTTCCTATCGAGGAGTGGATTATCCGGGGGTGTTGGTATCGGAGAGTAGTTCACCGAGCACCGGCACGAGTGCCCGGAATGCGTGGCCCCGGTGGCTAATCGCGTCCTTCTCAGCCGGCGTGAGTTCAGCGGTAGTGAGTACGTAACCGCGGGGCGTGAAGATGGGGTCATATCCAAAGCCGTTACTCCCCCGCGGCTCCATGATGAGGCTGCCGTCGAGCACACCCTCCACCACCCGCTCCTCGCCACCAGGCGTAGCCACGGCAGCTGCGCAGTGAAATGCGGCACCGCGGCGGTTGGGTGGGACATCTGCAATTTGGGCGAGGACCAACTGGAGATTCGCACCGTCGTCGCCGTGCTTTCCGGCCCACCGGGCAGAGAGGATCCCCGGCATCCCGTTTAATGCGTCGACACACAGGCCCGAGTCATCAGCTATCGCGACCAAACCAGTTCGCTGAGCGACATCATTGGCCTTTAACAAGGCATTGGCTGCGAAAGTGCTTCCCGTCTCAGGGACATCGGGCAGATCTGGGAACTCTTCCGTTCCGACGAGATCGACATCGATGTGTGCGGTTTCCAGGATGCGCCGCAACTCGGCAACCTTGTGCTGATTGCGAGTAGCCAGAACGACGCGCTGACTCATACGGACAGTGATGCCTTCTGCAGAGCCGTCAGATCGGCGATACCCGAAGCGGCCAGATTCAGTAGCTCGTCGAGCAGCGCTCGGTCGAATGGATCACCTTCTGCGGTGCCCTGGACTTCGACGAAGTTCCCAGCGCCAGTCATCACGACATTCATGTCTGTTTCCGCGCGAACATCGTCGTCGTAATGGAGATCGAGTCGGGGCTGTCCATCGATGATGCCTACGCTCACTGCAGCAACTGAGTCCGTCAGCGGATCACCCTTAACGTGACCTTCGCCCCGAGCCCAGGTGAGGGCATCGACGAGAGCGACGTAGGAGCCTGTGATCGCCGCAGTCCGGGTCCCGCCATCGGCCTGGAGGACATCACAGTCGATCAAGATCGAGTTCTCGCCGAGCGCCTTCATATCGACGACGGCTCGCAGACTCCGTCCGATGAGGCGCGAGATCTCTTGAGTGCGCCCGCCCAACTTGCCTTTCACCGATTCGCGTTGGTTTCGCGTAGTGGTGGCGCGCGGCAGCATTGCGTACTCGGCCGTCACCCATCCGGTGCCCGAATCCTTCAGCCAACGTGGCACACCGGGCGTAAAGGAAGCCGTGCACAGCACCTTGGTCTTACCGAATGAGACCAGGGTCGAACCCTCCGCATGTTCGGACCAATGACGCTCGAAGGTCACGGGTCGAAGTTCGCCTGCTGTACGCCCATCGGATCTCGTCATAGGCGTGACACTATCCAGCGTGCTCAAGCAACGTCTGCCCGTGGTGCTGCTGGAATCGGCGAACGTCCTCTCCGGCGTCAGCAACGGGGCCGTGATGGTGATCATCCCGTGGCTGGTGCTGGAGAAAACAAATTCAGCAGCCGCCGCAGGCTTGGTCGCTGCCCTGTCGACGATTCCCGCTCTCGTGGTGGTTCCCGCGGTCGGTATCGCTATCGATCGATACGGGCGCAAGCCGATGAGCGTTCTGTCCGACGTTGCTTCCGCAGTCTCGGTGATCGCCTTCCCGACCGTGGGTTGGATGGTGGGTTTGGATTTAACGTGGATCCTGATCCTTGCCATATTGGGAGCGAGTTTGGATCCGGCTGGATACACAGCTCGCAAGTCCCTCATCGTCGACGCAGCCCGTGCCGGTGGAGTCCGCCTCGAATCGTTGAACGGAATTCACGAAGCGCTCTTCGCCGCGGGGTGGACGCTGGGCCCACTTCTTGGAGCCGGCCTCATCGCGACCCTGGGAGCCGAACAGGGAATGTGGGTTCCCGGTGGCCTTTTCATCATTGCTGCGCTGTGTATCGCCTTGACGCGGGTGTCGGATGCAGGACAGGAAGCCCGTGAGCACGATGAATCACCCACTGGGTTGAGCACGCTCGCGCGCGGCGTCATCGCACTCTGGCACGACAAGGCCCTTCGCACATTGACGATCGCGATCATGGTTCTCGCCGGGGTCTACTTACCCACCGAGAGCGTGATCCTGCCGGTGTACTTCGAAGATCTCGCTCAACCCGAAGGGCTCGGTTTGGTGATCGCTGCGCTGGCCGGTGGCAGTGTCCTGGGAGCACTCGCGTACGGGCCCCTCACAAAGCGGATGTCGCACTACCGAATCATTCAGGTGGCTCTCGTTGGTACAGCCCTCGGCGTCATCCCGATGGCATTTCTTCCGGCGCTTCCGATTCTGGCGTTCTTTGGTTTCATCCTCGGCTTGAGTTGGGGTCCGATGCAGCCGCTTCTCAACACACTGGTCCAGATCCGAATCCCTGCGCAAGAACAAGGGCGAGTCTTCAGCGTCCAGCTAACGGCGTTCTACGTTTTCCCTCCGCTCGCAATGCTGATCACGGGGGCCGCCAGTGAGCAATGGGGAGTTCGGGCGGTCTATCCAGTCATTGCGGCGGCGTTGCTCGTCACAGGAATCATCACCCTGTCCCTGCGATCGATTGGGGAGGTGGACCGCACTACAGCGAACTAACGCTGCCAACCTCTGGCCCTAGGAATCGTCGGCCGTGCTCCTGGAATGCCCGAGGATCCCCGGTTACGAGGAACTCATACGTGGGTGGTCCCGCTTGCGGATCGCGTTGCAAATCTCCAGCCACTAGGACGCGATAGACATCTTTGGCCGTCTCCTCCGCACTGGACACAAGCGTTACGTCTTCACCCATCACGTAGGACAACACACCTGTTAGAAGCGGGTAGTGCGTGCATCCGAGGACGAGAGTGTCTACGTCCTTGATCTGCAACGGCGCAAGATATTCCCGGGCAATCGTGATCGCCTCATCACCACTGGTGACACCGGCCTCAACGAGGTCGACGAACTTCGGGCAAGCCTGGGACTGCAATGAGATGTGAGGTGCGGCTGCGAATGCGTCGTCGTAGGCCTTGGAATTGATCGTGGCTTGCGTTCCGATAACGCCGACGATGCCGGACCGCGTGGCCGACACTGCGCGCCTGACCGCCGGGTGAACTACCTCGATCACCGGAACGTCGTATCGCTCCCGCGCATCTCGCAAGGTAGCCGAACTAGCCGAGTTGCAGGCGATGACCAAGGCTTTGACGCCATCGGCCACCAGTCGATCCATGATCTCAAGGGAGAACTCACGAACCCTGGCAATGGGCTGGGGACCGTAGGGGCCACGTTCGGTATCACCGACATAGCGGATCGATTCGTGCGGCAGCTGATCGATGATCGAACGAGCCACCGTCAATCCGCCAAAGCCGGAATCGAACACCCCGATTGGCGAGTTGTTAGCCATAACCCCTCCAGCGTACGGCGCGCCACGGTTCGACGGATCGGGAACATCCCTACCCTGATTGACGCGTGGCCATCGGGGTCATGCGACTTCCCTGAGGAGGGAATATGGCAGCTGACGCAGCAATCAAGCGTCCCGGCGGAGTGACCATCGTCGGAGTGTTAATCGCTCTGGCCGGCATCTTGAATCTCACGTTCGGCATCTTGATCGTGCTTTCTGCATTTGGAGAGAACCCGACGTACGTCAACAGCTTCGGCCAAGAAGTGACTGTGTCCACGTTCTACCTGTGGTTCAACGGATTCATGATGATCCTGCTCGGGCTCATCTACTTCTGGCTCACACGATTGACATTCGCCGGTAGCGCGACAGCGCAGATGCTGATCTCCGTCCTTGCGGTCATCAACATCGTGTTTGGTTTCTTCCACCTCGGTAACGGTGGCTGGATCCAGATCCTCATCAACCTATTGATCGTGCTCATCGTGAACACTGAGAGCGCAAAGGTCTGGTTCAGTCAGACCCGCTAGTTGCTGTCCCGCCCCCGCCAGCGGGGGCGGGATGCTAGGCCCAGAGTTGGCCTTCGAGGGCTGCCTCGGCCTCTTCGAGAGTGCCCTCGTAGGCACCGGTCGACAAGTACTTCCATCCGCCGTCGCACACGATGAACGCAATATCGGCAGACTCACCGGCCTTCTCGACCTTCCTTGCAACACCCAACGCAGCGTGCAAGATCGCCCCAGTGGAGAACCCGGCGAAGATGCCTTCTTTGTCCAGGAGCTCCCGAGTGCGGCGCACAGCATCGTGCGGCCCAACTGAGTAGCGGCCCGTCAGGATTGACTCGTCGTACAACTCAGGAACAAATCCTTCGTCGAGATTTCGCAGCCCGTAGACGAGTTCGCCGTAGCGCGGCTCGGCGGCGATGATCTGGACGTCCGGTTTGGCCTCACGAAAAAACTTGCCCGTTCCCATCAACGTTCCAGTGGTGCCCAGACCTGCGACGAAATGCGTGATGGTCGGCAGATCCGTAAGCAACTCAGGACCCGTGGTCTCATAGTGAGCGAGGGCGTTGGCCTCATTGCCGTATTGGTAGAGCATCACCCAGTCCGGGTTTTCCTGCGCAATCCCCTTAGCCACTCGAACGGCTTCGTTCGATCCACCAGCCGCAGGTGAGTAGATGATCTCAGCGCCCCACATCGACAACAGCTGACTGCGCTCGGGGGACGTGTTCTCCGGCATCACGCAGATGAGCTTGTATCCACGCTGCTTGGCGACCATCGCAAGGGAGATACCCGTGTTGCCGCTAGTGGGTTCCAGCAGGACCGATCCCGGATGCAAAAGTCCGTCCTTCTCGGCCTTGGTGATCATCGCCAGCGCCGCGCGATCCTTCACCGATCCTGTTGGATTTCGATCCTCGAGCTTCGCCCACAAACGAATATCCGGTGTGGGAGACAAGGTCGGCAGGCCAACGAGAGGTGTGTGGCCGACCGAGTCGAGGAGAGAATCGAAGCGCACGTCAGCCGCCGGCCACCGCAGGCAGAATCGTCACTGAGTCGCCGTCGCTGACCTCGGTGTCAAGTCCATCGAGGAACCGGACGTCCTCGTCGTTGAGGTACACGTTGACGAACCGGCGAAGACCGGATTCATCCACAAGGCGCTCACTCATCCCGGAATAGTTCGCGTCGAGATTCGCGATCAATTCCTTCAACGACGATCCCTCTGCAGTGACGATCTTCTCGCCACCTGTGTAGGTGCGAAGGATGGTCGGGACTCGAACTTCCACGGACATGGACGGACCTCTCTTTCGATGCCCCACAAGCCTAAGCGGAGATAGTTGAATACACGACTACAGGTAAATCAGGTGCAAATCCTTTGCAGGACGGGCGGTCGAGTGGTTCTGGGCACGGGGCCGACTAGCACTCAATTTCGAACGACGACGACGTCCTCAAAGACCTCGCCGTCCACAATGTGGAACGAGCGGAGTTCGTAAGGACCGTCGTCGTTACCCGTCTCGCGGGTGGAGACCAGGACGTAATGGGCGTCGGGTTCGGAAGCGTAGGAGATGTCCGTTCGCGACGGGTAAGCCTCAGTAGCGGTGTGCGAGTGGTAGATGACCGCGGGCACCTCATCGCGGTCGTCCATGTCCCGGTACAACCTCAGCAGGTCGGACGAATCGAATTCGTAGAACGTTGGTGAGCGGGCGGCATTGACCATCGGGATGAAGCGCTGGGGACTGCTGTAGTCCGGGCCGGCGATCACGCCGCATGCTTCATCCGGGTGATCGCGCCGGGCATGCTCAACCAGTTCGGCGATCAGGGTCTGGGGGAGTACGAGTGTGCGAGCCACTCCATAAGCCTAGCCTGGACAAATCGGACATAAAGCAACACATTTCTGTCGCAATTTCTGATTCACGGCTTGTTCAACTTGCGCTCGCGTGTGGCAACCACCACGCTCTTACCCGCTGAGTGCTCGCCGGGAAAGCGCCCAGCGATCTGAAACGTCCGACGGCAGCCAAATGGCCGCCGTCCCAAAAGCATGGAGGCCTGAGTGGACGTCGTCAATCTTGACTACTCCCAGTACCAAACTGTCTACAACGTTCTGTCGTTCGCGCTGGCATCGATGCTGGCGACGTTCGTCTTCCTTCTCGCGGTCCAGGGCCGCGTTCTCCCGCGCTACCGTCAGGCACTCGTCGTCTCGGCGATGGTCTGTCTGATCGCGGCCTACCACTACTGGCGAATCTTCGATTCCTTCAAGGGATCCTTCGTCGCCGTTGATGCGGGCGAGGCTGCTGCGGCTCAGAACGCCATGAGCTACGTGTTCGTCAATGGCGAAGGCTTCAACGAGGGCTACCGCTACGTCGACTGGCTGCTCACCGTGCCGCTGCTGCTGTTCGAGGCGATCGCCGTTCTCGCGCTCCCGCGTGCACTGCGTAAGTCCCTGCTCATGAAGCTCATCCCCGCATCCGCGCTGATGATCATCCTGGGCTACCCGGGCGAGATCGCCGTCGATACCGCACCGAAGGCCATCTGGGGCGCACTGTCCACGATTCCGTTCCTCTACATCCTGTACGTGCTCTTCGTCGAACTCACCAAGGCGACGAAGACCCAGCCCGGCCAGGTCTCCAAGGACGTCAACGGTCTCCGCTGGCTGCTTCTGGCTACCTGGGGCGTCTACCCCATCTCGTACATGATCCCGATGTTCGGCATCGAGGGCGCTGACTCCTTCGTTTGGCGTCAGGTCGGCTACTCGATTGCAGACGTCCTCGCCAAGTGTCTCTTCGGCTTGCTGATCTACAAGATTGCGCGCGAGAAGAGCGCCGTGGACTCGCCGGAGTTCAACGAGAACGAACTCGAGGAAGCTCCCTCCAGCAAGTAGGGGTCACTTCCGCGAGTTCTACCAAGAACAAGGCGGCGGATCGGATGTTCCCGGCATCCGATCCGCCGCCTTTATTTGTCCCTCAAGCCAGCTAGTCGGGCACCGAGAGCGAGCCGGGTTAGACGAACTAGTCGTCCTGGACAACCGGTGCGTCGTCGGGCGCGAAGCCATAGAGCGTTGGATCCAGGCACCGCACGAGCGATTCCTGCAAGAAGGTGAGCCAGTCGTAGACATGGAACAGACCGGCTCGTGGGTCGTCTTCAGGCAAGTTTGATAGCTCCTCGTGGTTGTCCTCAGAGATTTGAATGCGCGTGCCGATGGCGATTCGAGCATCGTTGAGTGTTCCCAACCAACTTTCCGGTGAAGCGACCGTGATCTTCTCCCCCGATCGCTCCAGCTCCTCCAGCATCGTGGTCGCGTGCTGCACCTTGGACTGCCGCAGATCGTTCTCCGTGAAGCGGCGGAAATCTCGAGCGTCATCGGAATTTTCGTAGGCATCGGGCAGCAGGCGGGCCACCGCAGGATCGTCGGAAATTCCAACGTCGCCATCCATCCAGCCCAACTGAGCAGCCAGGGGGTCCTGGTCGGGCGATGGCTCCTCGGGCTTGACGAGATCGATCACTTGGTGCGCAACAGATGTGAGCAGTCCCCGCTCCACTTGATCAACTCGCAGCACGACACGCCCGGTCGCCGTGCGCTGGAATCCGTAGGTCATAGCCGCTACCCGTCAGTCATCTCGCTGCATGGTGGCCCATAGGCCGTATGAGTGCATGGCGCTGACATCGCGCTCCATCTCTTCACGGGTTCCCGATGACACGACCGCCCGACCCTCGTGATGCACGTCGTTCATCAACTTCTCAGCCTTCTCGCGGGAGTAATGGAAGTAGGTCATGAAGACGTAGGTGACGTAGGACATCAAGTTGATGGGGTCATTCCAGACAATGGTGATCCAGGGACGCTGGGTCTCGACGACCTCCTCAACCTGCTCGTCGGGAGCTACCTCGACGGGCACAGACACCATGACCACACCCCAAGTCTCGCAGGAGCACGCGGGCTCGACGATGTCGACGTACCCTGTGCGCATGGACGAGCACCAGTGCCTTCCGGAAATTGACCCCAGTCGGTTCGCCACGCCTCCGGCACGCGCCGACCTGCCCTCGCGCCCCATCCTCGACCGAATCCGCGAATCGGTGATCGGCGACGATCA
Source organism: Candidatus Nanopelagicales bacterium (assembly GCA_030836325.1). The sequence continues at coordinate 3,564 of JAURQC010000118.1, read as the reverse complement.
GGTGATGTGGGGGCCCTTCGGAGCCCGCCGCGTGACCTACGCCGACTACACCGCGTCTGGCCGCGCCCTGTCCTTCATCGAGGACTTCATCCGAGACGAGGTCCTCCCCCGCTACGCCAATACCCACACCGAATCCAGCGGTACGGGGCTGCAAACCACCCGGCTCCGCGAAGATGCTCGTGCCCGCATCAAGGAAGCAGTTAACGCCGACAACGACACCTGTCTCATTTTCTGCGGCTCAGGCTCGACGGCAGCCGTCAACAAGATGATCGGTCTGCTCAACCTGCGCATACCGGCCGATCTCAATGCGAGGTATCACCTGAGTTCACACATTCCGGCGTCCGAACGCCCGGTCGTGTTCATTGGACCCTACGAGCACCACAGCAATGAGCTGCCGTGGCGCGAGTCAATCGCGGACGTGATTGCCATCCCCGAGGATTCCGACGGACACCTCGATGTGAACGTCCTGCGTCAGCGCCTCGAGGAGTACGCCCATCGTCCTTTGCGCATCGGCTCGTTCAGTGCAGCAAGCAACGTGACGGGCATCGTCACCGACACCCACGCCATCAGCACGATGCTCCATGAGCACGGGGCGCTTGCTTTCTGGGACTACGCCGCATGCGGACCGTACGTAGATATCGACATGCAGCCACGTTGTTCTGAACACCCGCTTTCCTACAAGGACGCAGTGTTCTTATCTCCACACAAGTTCATCGGTGGTCCTGGGACGCCGGGAGTACTCCTTGTGCGACGTGAACTTGCCACCAACAAGGTCCCTGACATCGTCGGCGGAGGAACAGTCGCGTACGTGAATCCCGAAGAGCATCTGTACTTGTCCGATCCCGAACACCGGGAGGAAGGCGGGACTCCCGCCATCATCGAATCCATCCGCGCCGGCCTGGTGTTCGATCTCAAAGACGCCGTCGGTGTTGATTCGATACGAGCCCGCGAAGAGGATTTCGTGCGTCGGGCTATCGCAAGCTGGAGCACCAACCCAGCCATCGAGATCCTGGGCAACACGAAGGCCGAGCGCCTGTCTATCACCAGCTTTGTGGTTCGACGCCCGGGTGCCCGCTACCTGCACCACAACTTCATCGTGGCTATCTTGAATGATCTGTTCGGTATCCAATCGCGAGGCGGCTGCTCGTGCGCGGGTCCCTATGGACACCGACTCCTGGGTATCGACGTGGAGCGCTCACACGAGTTCGAGCGCGAGATCAGCCAAGGGTGCGAGGGGATCAAGCCCGGGTGGACACGGATCAACTTCAACTACTTCATCTCCGAACCGGTCTTCCAGTACCTCGTTAGCGCTGTCCATCTCACGGCCGAGTTCGGCCATCGCCTGCTGCCGCTGTATTCCTTCGATGCCGCGTCAGGGTTGTGGCAACACAAGGACGGGCCTATCGAACCGCCGCTGCGCTTGAACCAACTGAGCTACGACGATGACGGGCGCATGACGTACCCGGTGCATCACGATCGAGCTCCCGAAAGCGCACTGAACGACTACCTTGCATTCGCCTGCTCGCTCATGGAATCTATGGGAGAGCCGGATCTCGCGGAGCAATTCCCCGGTGGCTCGCAGGACTTCGAAACGTTGCGGTGGTTTGACGTCGCTCGCGTTTGATCGTCAAGACGGCGTAGGCCTCGTCTCCTATTTTTTCTTCACCCGAATCGTGAACTCCTGCGAGATGCCTGGCGCGATTCCGCCCGCGCCTCGCGTGACCACTCGATAGGTCCACCGCTTCTTGGCCTTTTGCGCCTTCGCCTTGATCGTTACGCGACCCTTGGCGTTGGTTCGAGCACCCTTCACCTTGCGCCAAGTGCCGTTCTTGAGCACCTGCAAGATCACCTTTTGATTCGCCTGCGCTGGACGAACGATCGCCCGAACCTTTATTCGGTCTCGAGGCCCAACCTTCTTCGTCTTGGCTCGAGCCGTGACGGTAGCGCCAACAGCGACGTCGAATGCTCCGCTCTGCGAGGCCGCCATGGCGCCGTTATCCGGCACCGTGAGTCGGAGACGACCTGTTCCTGACAGAACAACCTGGTACGCGACCGCACCGTCTGGCCCACTGTTGACAACCTGCAAGGCTTGCCAGTCCTCGCTGCCTGATGGCTGGAACTCCAAAGTCACAGGGATATCCGGCACCGGGGCGCCATTGAATGTCACACCACCGGCGACGGACGTCGGTTGCCCGAAAGCGACGACCGGAGTGGCGTCGATGGCGACCACGGCTTCAGCCGGTGCAAGCGACTGCGCATAAGTGCGTATCGCGGCCCACTGTGCGGGATTCTCGCCACCGATGGTCCAAAGCGCCGCCCCATTGAGCCCGTACTGCCCGACGAGCTGAGTGCGGGCGAGCACGCCGTCAGGACCTACAAAGTTCACCTGTCGCTTTGCGTTACAGGTCTGCTGGTTCCCCGAAGAATCGGTCCAGTCGACCTGCTTGGTGTACCGGAAGGAACTCTCCTGACGAATCGGGTCCCAGGTGACGTCGGCGTCGGTCAGTCCGTACGTCGCCAGAAGTTCGGGAATGCCCGAAGCCGTGACAGCGGCCATGGAGGTTGCAGAGCGCCAGGCGCGACGTTCGGCCGATGTTCCGTTTTTGCTGGGACACACGCCGGACAGCCGATAGGCGCCACCGCTCTTCGTGCGGGTGCGAGCGCGACCATACGTGGGCACCCCAATCTGCAACTTGGAGGCGTCCATCACGGTCACCGCATGCTCGACGTTTGCGCGGACCCAATCCAGCGGGGCGATCGGACCTACGGAGTTATAGGTGTAGTCGTAGGCCATGATGCGAATTCGATCCACGTGCGGGGCGATCCCAGGAATGTTGTACACCCAATAGCCGTTGCGGCCACCACACCTGTTGCGCGTATCGCACGGCCCGGGAACGGTTGCGGAGAGCAATTTGCCTTGCGCATGCAACGCTGCGCCGAGTTCGGCCACGAAGGTCGTCCACACTGGCAGGGTCGCATCCCACGTCGAGCGACCATCGCTGAAGGCGAAGTTCTCGTAATCCAGATCCAGGCCGTCGTAGCCATTGTTGACAACGAGAGCGACGAGGTCTGCGATGTGCTGTCCACGCAAAGCCGGATCAGCAAGCGTCGCAGCCATCCGACCTTTGCCGGATGCATCGGCGATAGCTGGAAGAACAACTAGCCCGGCTGCACGGAGTCGCTCCATCGCCCATGCGACATTAGCGTCACCGTTGGTGAAATTTGGATTGAGCTTGACCTGGACTCCACCACCTTTTCGGGCGGTAGCCGAGTACCAAAAGGGAGAAACATCTTCGAACAGATCAGCATTGGCGACGGCACTGTCCACACCCATGGGTCGACCAGGAGATGTCATCCAATACGGCATCCACCCGCTGATAACCCGATCGGGCGAGTTCGCCTGGGCCGACGATGAACTGCCCACCTGACCTACCAACAGGCCTGCGATGAGGGCTGTGACGGTCATCAAGGCGAGGGGAAGGCGGCGCATCCCAGCATTGTGCGTCATGGTCCGGCACGGACCTCGAACCCGGTCCACCGCGGGTGTGTCTGGCTAGCGCGGGT